>JAYGGC010000024.1:0-6987 GCA_046581525.1 Roseibacillus sp.
ACGGCACCAAGGCCGATTGGCGCAATGATCTCGGCACCCTCCTGGTGAGCAACCAGAAAGCCGATGGTTCCTGGATCAACGAGAACTCCCGCTGGTGGGAAAACGACGAGGTCCTCGTGAGCTCCTACGTGGTGATGACTCTGGAGCAGCTCTACTACTCGATCCCGGAGTAAGCAAAGTCGCTGAACTCTTCGACATCCTCACTCCTCAGCGGCGGGCCGCCGCTGCTACGGACTGCCGCGGGCCGCGGCAGCTACCTAAACTCGCGGGGCCCGAAAGTCGGGGAGACAGGATTGCCTTCACTCCCTTCCGGCCATGGGGGGTGGCTTCGCCGATGTCTCTCGCCCTTAAAAGGGCCGGGGCATTCAAACCTGGGGCCTCGTTCCTCCGCAAGGTTCTGGCTCTTCATCAAAGATTGGGGACACGAGGCCGGACTGTCTCTCGCTGATCCCAACGCCCTGGTCCTTGAGGCCGCCTCCTTGCCGGGGGCGATGAGCGCGGCCGCCCTTCGCCTCCTTGATCCTCGCCGCCGGGACCAGGTCGCATTGCGTATTCGGCGACAAATGCAACACCCCGTAGTGTCCAAAAACTCGAATCGTCGGTTTCACGCCGCATCCCGGTGGTAGTAGCGAAGCAGTCCACCAAGCCGCTCGGGGCAGTCGCACAATCGATCACGTCCTCCTGCTGCAGGTTGATCCAGCCCGCCGAGATCACCACCATTAGCTTCATCACGTCCATTGGCGGAGTCTGCCCGTGCGACACCGTGGAGCACGATTAGAAGTCGCCCCAAATCCACCCCTCTCAAAAACCTGACGTGCTCTGCTGTAATCGAGTTTCTGGACACTATGGGATGTCTCTTTTGTGCGAAGTTTGCTGGATAGGGAGTTGGTTTGTTGGTGTCCGCCGGTTGCCTGCGCTCCCATCGGAGCTTCGGGGAAAGGATTCACGCGAGACCTCGAGGTAAACCTCGGCACTATGTGCCGACGCCCCGTTTGGGGCTGGAGATTGTGCCGCCATTCATTGCACCGGTTACTTGGGAGTGATTGTCTCTGCTTCGATGACGAAGTAGCGAGACTCTTCCGGGGGCAAGACTAATTCCAGGGTGTTTCTCGGAGGTTGAGCGAGGAGCTTGGTGTACTGACCGAAGACGGGCCAAGTGCGGGGAGGGTCGAGGAGGTTCACCGCACTGCGGAGATGATAGACACGATTCGGTTTGCTGAGCCAGCTGAGGCGGAATGTTCCGGTGGCGGGATCGTGATCGAACTCGAGACGGAGGTCTTGATCACGCTGCGGGGAGAAGGGAATGAGCAGTTGATTGGAGGCTGCGTTGGGAAGGCCTTCGCGGACCAGGACACCGGGAGGAATCTCAATGGTGACGGGCGAAGCGATGGGGAACACCTGCGCGGTGTAAAAGTATCCTTGTCCGGCTAGGTTGATGATCGCTCCGTTTTTGACGGTGAGTGCGTCTTCCAAGAAGTTGGTAACCGAACGGTCAAACGTGATGGTGAGAGGGAAGGGCCCATCCACTTGTCCGGAGGGCCCGCCGAGTTGAACTCCGATGGAGGTCGCGGAAGTGCCCTGTAATCCGCGAATCCAAATTGCGAGCGAGTGAAGGGCCTCACGGTCGACGAGGTTCTTGGCGAGGGGCGGCATGGCCGCGGGACTCGGCTGGGGGTGGGCGAGTCGGAAATACACGGCGGAGAGACCGGGATCTCCGGGGATGATCTGCCCGTCGTTCTCGTGAGATGGATCCAAATCGAATCGTCCCTCGAGGTCGGAGCGGAGCGCTTCGTTGAGAAGCTTCTGGCTGTGCAAGGGAACGGTGAGGCGGGCATCGAAGCCGGGACCCAGTGCTCCCGGGCGGTGACAATGAGCACAGTTGGAATCGAGGTAGGAACGGACCCGGTGTTCGAGAGGAACGGTCCCGTCATGGAGCGGGGTCGAGCGGAGACTACTTCCGATTTCCCATCTCAAGAGGCGGCGATCAAGCATCTGCAAGCCGTTCCAGGTCTCCAGTTGATTGGCCACAATCCGTGAATCGGGATAGAAGAACGATCCGTTGAGTTGGTGAGTGCGGACGCCGAGGGCCTGGCCTGCAGTCGAGTTGTGGCAGCTAAGGCAGTCAGATCTGCCGGGGAACTGCCAGCGTTGATTGATGGTAGTGCCGTCAGTCTGGGTGATCTGGTAGTCGGCGGTCTCGCGGTTCGAAATGAGATCGGCATCCGAGCCGTCGGGGCGCCAGCGGTAGGTCACGCCATACTTTCCGCCATCGGAAAGGCAGACGATAAAGCGCGTTTCGAGCCGAGTGGTGAGCGAGGGATCGCGTTCATCGACGGGGAGCTCGAAGTGTTTCACCAGGACGGTGCCGGCGGGAAATATCCAGTTGTCGTTCTGACGATAGGAGATCTGCTCGGCGGGACTGTCGTGGAGTCCGTCATTGGGCAGGGCGATCCAGCGGGTCTTGAGCGCACGGTCGGACCAGAGGGGGCTGTTCACGGAGTAGGGGAGGAGGAAGGGAGCCGGGGTGAGAGATGGCAGGTCGGCGAAGGCTCCGGTTTGAGAGAGCAGGGCGGGCGGTTCCGGATTGGTGGCGGAGGGTTCGAGAGTGTAGATTTTCCCGGCGGGGTTGTTAGAGCTCGCTGAATAGAGAAGCAGAAGCTCGCCGTCCTGATCGCGGCAGATGTTGGTGAGGCCCCGCACGTTTCCTCCGAGCAGAGGATCGCCGTCGGTGAGGACGGTCAACTCCTTGAGGAGGGCAGGGCGACCATCCTGATAGTCGACGGACCAGAGCATCCCGGTGCGGTTGTCGCCGAGGATCACATTGCCGAAGAGATCGAGGGCGTGTTGGCTCCCGCGGTAGATGCCACCCGCAATGATGCAGGCCCCGACTGATCGATCGTAGTCGAGGACCGGAAGGGTCTCGATGCCTGGGGCTCCGATGGGAAGTCTTCCGCCGAGAAATCCTTCCTGTTTGTCCCAGCCGAAATTGGAGCCGGACTTGGGGAGGACGGGATTCTCCGGATCGAGAAGGAAGAGATTCAGTTCTTCGCGGTCACGAAATCCCACGTCACCGAGCCAGACCTGAGCGGTGCCCTGATCGTAGTGCATGGTGTGGGGACTGCGCAATCCGCAGGCGTAGATCTCTTCCATGAAGGGGGCTTCCTCACCATGGAGGGTGGGATCCTCGACCCAGGGATTGTCGCTTGGGATGTAGTAGTTCTGGGTGTAGCTCGTCGTGACTCCCTCAGGAAGGACCTTGATCTCTTGCGGTTGGCGACGAATGGGATGACTGACAGTTCCTCCCCGCTCATCGACGTCGATCCGGATGACCACACCGAAGAGACTCTTGTCGAGGACCTGTCCATTCTCAAAGGGGTTTCCACTGTGTCCCCCGTCGCCGTTGGAGAGATAGAGGAAGCCTTTCGGACCGAAGAACATGGCTCCTCCGTTGTGCCAGCGTTGCGGATCGTAGAGGCTGATGAGAATAGTCTCGGAGCCCGGAACGACAGCGCCGGTGGCATCGAACTCAAGACGAGTGAGCCGCCAGTAGGAGTCTCCAAGAACGGTGTTGGTTCCTTCCTGAAGCTGATGAGTGTAGCAGAGGAAGAGGAAGCGTTTGGGATCAGTGAGGTCGGTGAACTTGGGATGGAAGACCGCGGAGTAAAATCCTCCGTCGTCGCCGCGGGTTTGCGTGCGCCCTCGCCAGTTGAGGATGGTCGAGACGTCGGCCGGGACCGTGTCCTGGCGATTGGGAAATCTTCGCAAGCGTCCCATTCGTTCGACCATGAGCAGGTCATCGGTGCCGGGCCAGGGCGTAACCCACATGGGATCGGTGAAGGTGAGATTGGGAAAGGAGCGGACGGTCTTCCAGGCGCCCGCACCACCTGGCGGGAGGGAGGGGAAGACCGCGTTGAGATAGGGGGCGACCGGAACGGGCGTGTCTCTGCCCGATTGCTCGGCGTAGCTCCGTCCTACAAGGGTTGTCAGGACGAGAAAGAGGCGCAGCAGTTGCAGTTTTCCGCCGACTCGAGGGAGGGAGGGCACCTGAGGAAGCTCCGTGATGGAGGCAGGGGAGGCAAGAGCAAAGCCGCGTCAGCGCTTCCCTCTGCCGTCATTCCGCAACGGCGCGCAGCCGCCTCTCGAAGACCTCATTATCGGTTTCCGTGTCGCATCACTTGTGTCACTTCCAGTGTCTGAGTTAACTCTCAATGTCGATTCTCTGTCGGGCAACACCCTCTATCTGACTATCGAATTCATCCCCAGCGAGCGGACCTTCCACCTGCGCCAGTCCATTGACGGAGAGACCTTCGTGCCTTTTCCCCTCGATTGGACATCACCGACGAAAGCCCACAGCCGATTGCCATCACGGTGGACCGAACTTCGAGCCCCTCCCTCCTGATCCAAGTATACGATGGAGCAACGCCTTGAGCAGGAGTGAGTGCGGGGCAGGTGAATTAATCCTCTCCATTTTTCTTTTTTTCCTCTCAGACAGGAGCGTCACTCATGATGAGACTGCGGTCAGCCAGGGCGCACCCCGTGGTGTCCGAAAACTGGATTCGCTGGTAGTTCATGGGTTCACGCATCCTGGTAGTAGTAGCGAAGCAATCCACCAAGCCACTGGCGGCAGTTCCTCGGTCATACCGCCGGCGTTCGCTGGCGTTCCAAGGCCACCAAGGGCCACCACCATCAGCTTCATCACGTCCATTGGCGGAGTCTGACCGTGCGACACCGTGGAGCACGATGAGAAGTCGCCCTCAAAGCTCCTCTCCCAACAGACTGGAAATCAGCGCATACTGTTGTAATCGAGTTTCTGGACACTACGGGGAAGCCTAAAGGCATCCGGTCTGGTCAAATCCTACGGCGCGGGCGTCGTCACGATTACCTCGTCGAGGTACCAGCCCGTGGCGTCGGCAAAGTCTTCGTCATCGCTCTCAAACCAGAATTCCAGCACCACCGATTGTCCAAGGGCGGCGGCCGGTAGCTCCGCCGAGAACTCGACCCAATCAAGAGGACTCAACCCCGTGATGTTAGTTTCCACCACTCCGATCTCGGCCAGCGTTCCAGCATCGTGCACCCGCACGGTCCCGTGATCCAGGTTATCGAAGTCGTCCATGTCGACCCACTGATGGAAGGTGAGCGTAGCTCCCGTCGCGGTGCTCAGATCGATGGCTGGAGTACGCAGCCAGGTGCTGGAGCTGAGGCCATAGTTGGCGAGCAGATTTGTGCCCACACAGTTTGCACCGCTGAAGGCTGCGGTGGGACCGGTGGCAGGCCCGCCAGTGGGATCTCCCAACTCCCAGTTCGTATTCATCAGAGTGTCGGTGGCATCGAAGCCGGTGGTCCAGCCCGTCGGCAACATCCCCGCCGCCGTCGAGTCAAAGTTCTCGTCGAAAATCGTCACCGGTGGGAGCGAATACTCCTCCACCCGGTAGAATCGCATCGGGTCGCCCGGGCGCACGATGCGGTGCATGTTGAGCGGCGAAATGGCCGCGATCTCGAACACTCCGTTGTTCTCCACCGATCCCGGCACGTTCACCGACTCCCAAGTCGCAAAGTCGGCCGCGAGGTCGCTGCTGGTCCTCAGGATGTAGAACATTCCCGGCTGGCTCTCCCACTCGAAGTCCAGGCTCCCCGGATTCAACGCGGATTGCGTGATGATCAGGGGGAAGTTGGGATCGCCGCCGGGAGTGTAGCTAAGCGTGACCATATCTAGGTGGGACTGAGTGCCGGTGGCGTCGGGCCCCCACCCCACGCGGATCGTCAACGATTCGCCAAGGTGACCAGCGAGACTGGCAGCGTCATACGTCCTTGAGACTACATCCCACGCGTGCGGCGCAGGCGGATCTACCGAGGAAGAGGGCAAGAGAGGCACCCCGTCGGCCAACAACTCGATGAGCACAGGGCTGACGGGGCCGTTGTACAGCATTGAAACCGTATAGCTCAGATCACCCCCAACCGTAGTAACCGTAGTCAGAGGTGCGTCGGAATCGACTGCTCCACCCTGCGGATTACCCCAATTACTACCGTTGGCCGAGAAAAAATAGTCCCCATCCGGGGCTTGCGCGTTAATGCGTGTGACCACCCCAGAGCCCTGCAGCCAATCATACGATGTCTCTATCCCCGGGGTGTTGATCCATCCGGGGATATCGACCAAGGTGCCTGTGGTTCCGTCGGAATATGCCGCGATCTGACCACTCTGCATCGGTGTGTCTGGGCCTATGCCATTCGTCCAGCCGTTGAGTGGGTCCGCGGTGATCGTCGTTGATCCCGGCTTGTAGATCATTTCAAAACTGCCGTTCGGCACGGGGATATCCTCCGCCAGAACCGGGACGGCGAACGAGGTGGCCAGCGTCACTCCTGCCATTGCTAAAACATCTTTTGTTTTCATCTCAAATCAATTGATCGAGGCACCCTTTTTGGGCCAGTTGGAATGTTAGGTTCCGGGGACTGGTTCTAGTTGCGCCATGGTTCTGGCAAAGTCGTCGGGGCTTTGGAAGCCCAATCGGCTGTGCGGGTGGACGCGGTTGTAGAAGGCTCTCCATTCCTCGATCACCACCCGGGCCTCTGTCACGCTGAGGAACACCTCATGGTGAGGCATTCATCGCGCAGCCGGTTGTGGAAGCTTTGATGCTCTCCTCAGGTCGCACTCCTTCGGAGCACGTCGGCTCCTGTCTATCTCGCTCCGCTCGGTTCTACATGGCCGTTCTGCCACGGACTGCCCGGATCGATATAGATGGTGCAGACGCCCATCTCCTCGAGCCAGTCCTGGACGTCCCGGGCGATGAACTCGGGACCGTTGTCGCTACGGATGTGGTGAGGCTCGCCCCGCTCGGCCATGGCCCCCGCCAGGGCGTCGAGGACGTCCTTGCTCTTGAGCTTACGGCCCACTTCGATCCTGAGGCACTGCCGGCTGTATTCGTCAATGAGGGTCAGCATCCATTCGCGTCAAGTTAAGCACTCGGTAGCGATTTGGAACAGGGATTTACG
>JAYGGC010000106.1:0-7888 GCA_046581525.1 Roseibacillus sp.
GCCGAAGATCTTCTCCGCCTTGAAATTATCAGTCGTGTTCGGGTCGCCCTTGACCAGCGCCGACTGGCAGCCCGCACCTTTCTTCGGGTCCTCCGGCATCTTGCCGAGACAGGGAAACTCAAAGCGATAGCCGTCGAGGGAAGAGGCGGGGGAGTTCTTCTCCGGTGCCCCGAGAGCGACGGCGGCGGAGACAAGGCAAACGGCGATGGTTGAGATACTGCGTGTCTTCATCGTGGCTATGATTGCTGCTGAGAATTGCTTCGCAAGCTCGCCAGCCAGTTTCTTCGCAGGTCTCCCATCTCTCCCGGTGCGGAGACGGATCGCTCCGCGCCAGCATGGCCGCTCATGCAGGCGTGCCCACCTGGCGATGAGTGCGCATCAGGAAGAACGAATCTGCAGGGCAGCCGCCCCCACCCCAGCGCGTTCTCTTGACGGACCTTCGCGAAAACCATCTCATCCAGGCTCACCCGATGATCCACCCTCACTCCAATTCCTTCGGAGTTGCTCTTTTCTGTGCAGCGCTCGCCGTTCCGGTCCTGGGCCACGCGGACAGCCTGCCAAAAAAGAAGGCCCGGATTCTCACCCTTGAGCGCATTTTCACCAAGGAGGAGTTCAAATCAAAATCGTTTCGCCTTGAGTGGCTGGAGGATGATTCCCGCTACGCGTTTCTCAAGGAGGTGAAGGAGGGAGCGCACGAAGGGAGCAAGGAGATTTGGATCGCCAATGCCGGCAAGGGCAAACCCAAACGCTTCCTCGCCGCCTCCGCCCTCGTCCCGAATGGCAAGGACGACCCGCTGGAGATCGATGGCTTCTCGTTCTCCAAGAATCTCAACCTCGTCCTGATCTATACCAACTCCCAACGGGTCTGGCGGAATAAGACCCGGGGCGACTATTGGATTCTCAACCGCAAGAAGAACGAACTGCGTCAACTCGGAGGCACGAGCAAGCCGGCCTCGCTCATGTTCGCCAAGCTCTCGCCCACCGGCACCCAGGTCGCCTACGTGCGCGATCGCAACATCTACCTCGAGGACCTCGTGGACCACTCCATCCGCGCCCTCACCGAGAGCGCTTCCAAGTTCGTCTTCAACGGCAAGTTCGATTGGGTCTACGAAGAGGAACTGGGGAATCAGGACGGGTTCCGCTGGAGTCCCGACGGCAGCGCGATCGCCTACTGGCAGTTCGATGAGAGGGGCGTCCGAAAGCAAGCGCTGGTCGATCACGTCTCGGGGCTCTATCCCAAGGTCACCAAGTTCGGTTACCCCAAGGTTGGACAGCGCAACGCTGCCTGCCGAGTCGGCGTCGTTGATGTCGCGACCGCTGAATCAACCTGGCTCAAGGTCCCCGGCGATCCCCGCCAACACTACCTCGCTCGCATGGAATGGGCAGCCGGGAGTTCCAGGAAACTCGTCCTGCAACAACTCAACCGCGCGCAGAATACCAAGCTCGTCATGTTGGCCCGGCGAAGCGATGGCTCGGTAACGACCATCCTGAAGGAAGAGGATCCCAGCTGGGTCATCACCCACGACGATTTGCACTGGGTGCAGGATGGCAAGGCCTTCACCTGGACCAGCGAGCGCGATGGCTGGGAACATCTCTATCTTGTCTCGCGTGATGGCCAGGAGATCACCTGCCTCACCCCAGGGAACTTCGACGTCGACCTTCTCCTTGTCGATGACGCGAGCCGGTGGGCTTACTTCATTGCCTCGCCGGACTCCCCCGCCGAGCGCTATCTCTATCGCGTCGGACTCGACGGGAAGGACCTGAGGCGCCTCACGCCGAAGTCCGAAACGAGAGGATCCCACTCCTATCATCTCTCGCCCGATGGGAAGTTCGCAGTCTGGACTGCTTCGAACGCGGACACACCTCCGGTGACCAGGCTGATCAGTCTCCCCAACCACAAGGTTGTTAAAACCCTCCAGCCCAACAAGAAACTCCACCGCAAAGTGGCCGCCTTGAAACTGGGGCAAGTCGAGTTCTTTGACGTCGAGATCAGCAAGGGCGTCAGCCTTCCTGCCCGCTGCATCAAACCGCCCCACTTTGATCCCACGAAAACGTACCCGCTCCTCGTCTACGTCTACGGCGAACCGGCGGGTCAGGTTGTCCGCGACAGATGGGGCAGCCTCTGGCATCACATGCTGGCACAGCAGGGCTACCTCATCATGAGCTTCGACAACCGCGGCAGCCGATCCCCACTGGGCCGGGCTTGGCGCCGGGAAGCGTTCAAGAAGATCGGCATTCTGCCCCCGCAGGACCAGGCCGCTGCATTGCGCGTGGTTCTCAAGGAGCGATCCTATCTCGACCCCAAGCGAGTGGGAATCTGGGGATGGAGCGGCGGGGGCTCGATGAGCTTGAACGCGATCTTCAAATATCCTGACCTCTACCACACCGCCATCGCGGTAGCCTCCGTGCCCGACCAACGCCACTATGACACGATCTACCAGGAGCGTTACATGGGGAAGCCGAGCGACAATGCCGAGGCCTTTCGCGAGGGATCTCCCATCAACTTCGCGAATCGCCTCAAGGGCAACCTCTTGATCGTTCACGGCGCGGCCGATGACAACTGTCACTACCAGACCTATCTCAAGCTTGCGGACAAGCTCATCCAGCACAACAAGCAGTTCTCAATGATGACCTATCCGCGAGGGACCCATGCGATCAAGGAAGGCAAGAACACCCGGCGGCATCTTTACGAGACCATGACCAGGTTCCTGCACGAGCATCTGCCGCCAAATCCTTAAGGAGCTGCCGCTAGCATGGTTGCCTGGAGGTCTGGCAAGATTCCTTTGTCAACGCCGCGGGGCGTTGATCTGTGGAACGACTCGCAGGATGGCTCGGGATGACAGGCTGGAAGGAAAGACCCTCAAGATCGCGGAGAAAATGCTTCGCGATGTGACGAAGATTCTCGAGCAAACCGGAGTTGGCTACTTTCTCGATGCGGGAACCCTGCTGGGCCTCGTGCGGGAAAACAGGGTCGCGACCAGGAAATACCTTCTCTTCAACGGCCATCGCCTGAGGGATCTCTACATCAAGAGGCCCATCGATGACGAACTCTGCTGGACCGAAGGTTCCAAGAAAATCGTGCTCAAAGCGATCCCCAAGCGATTCTACGAAGAGACCAGGCAGCTTGAATTCGATGGAAAAAACTATTCCGTCCCTCGAGACTGCGAAGGCTACCTCAAGCACCACTATGGGAAGGACTGGAGGACCCCGATCAAGGAGTGGAACTTCCTTGAAGACGACGGCTCTACCAAGTCGGTCATCGCCTAGAGTGTTCAGAATCCAGACCGATCCAGTCCGGCTTCGGTGCACCATCCGACTTTCGACCTTCGACCGTCGACTTTCCACCTCCCGCCTTGTGCGTCCTGCCGATCTGGTATTGAACGTCGAGGGCTTGGCCAGGGAACCTCAAGGGGAGATCCTGCCGCGAAGCTCTCAAGGAACCCATGAAAATCCTGGTCACTGGAGCCACTGGAAAAGTCGGAAGCGCCTTCATCGATCGCGTTCTCAATGACGCCGATCTCCCCACTGCGAAGGTCCGCGCCTTCTGTCACAATCGCGTCCTTCCCGAATCTGAACGGCTCGAAGTTGTGCGAGGGAGCATCGCAATTCGGGATGACGTGAATGCCGCTCTCGAGGGCGTGACGCACGTGCTCCACCTCGCCACCTGCAAGGAAACCCCCGACCACGTCATGGATGTCACGGTCAAGGGACTATTCTGGCTCCTCGAAGCATGTCGGGCGAACGAGAGCTTCGAACAGTTCATCCTGATCGGTGGCGACGCGGGAATGGGACATTTTTTCTATCCCCACCCCGTTCCCGTCACCGAGCAGCAGGGCCACAGTGCCTACCCGGGTTGCTATGCCCTCTCGAAGGTGCTCGAGGAAGTCATGTTGGAGCAGTACTACATCCAGTATGATTTCAACGGCTGCTGCCTCCGGGCGCCGTGGATCATGGAGAAGGACGACTTCAGATACACCCTCTCCTTCAGTGAGGATGTCTTCGGGGGGCCGCGCTGGCGCGAGCTTGTCGATTCCCTCAAAGCCACCGAGTACTGCGCGAACGGGACGATCCCCGTCATGCTCGATCCCGATTGCAATCCCCTGAAGCGGAATTTCGTGCACCTCGACGATCTCCTTTCCGCGATGATCGCCGCAATCAAGCGTCCCGACTCCGCGCGCCAGCAGACCTTCAACATTTGCATGGACGAGCCGGTCGACTACCGGCAGGTGGCGGACTACCTCGCTGATTCACGCGGACTCCCCAGCGTCGATCTCGTCACGGAGTTTCACAGCACCTGGTTGGACAATGCAAAAGCGAAGTTCCTGCTCGGCTGGCGACCGGAGATCGACTGCCAGGAACTCATCGACCGCGCATGGAACTACCAGCGGGCTCCCGATGATCCGAGGAAGATCTGGTATCCCGGCTAGTCCGAGTTTTGGAGCACTCCACCTTCGTCCTTCGTCCTTCCCTCTCTCCGAGTCAAAGATCGACCCGCGACCATTCGCGAGCAAGGCCGGCGAAATCAACGTCCTCCGCGGTGAGGCCTGTTCCCATGCAGGCCTTGCACCCCTCGCCCTGGCAATCGGGGCATGCCGGTATCGTCTCGTGGGATACATTCGTCGCTGGCTTTGAGCTCTCCGCTTTTCCAGGTCCTCGCACTCTCTGTAGCGTCGAATCGACGCTCAATTCCCCGGAGAATTGGAGGGTGGACGGAAAAAAATCATGGTTCTGAGCTTGAGTGCGGATGCCCGTGGAGGCTCATCGCCGACCATCAAGCAGGATCATGACGAATGGATGCATGATATATGAAAGCGATCGCACCAGATAGAACATCTCTTGCTGTCGATGATCGTTTAACCCATTTTCTATCAGTAATCCGCGGCGAACTTGGATCCACTGCCAGGAGCCTCCAACCCGTGCACGCTCAAGAGAGTTCCCTGGTTCGGCGCGCGATTCGGAGTGCTCCTGTCCGATCTCCAGAACAATGCCGCGGCCAGGATCAGCATGCTTCTCACATGGGAACAAAATTGGCTTTCAGGCCAATCGTTAAGTCCTAGGCTGCGGAACATGAAACATGCGATGGAAACCATCGATGATACCTGCCTGACTGCAGCAGATCATTAAGAGCAACCTCACCCATGCTGGACTTCGCTGATCTCCCCTACGAATTTGTCCCTCCGAAGCCGAACGCGCTGATCATCGCGCTCGCTCAGTTCGTTAACCGCCGGATCGCGCTGCCCGGGAGTGAACACCGCCTGGCTGGCGTCGAACTGCTCGGCGCGGAATTGCTTGCGAACGCACAGCGTGAGGACGGCGCCCGTTTTGTGTTCCTGCCAAACCACTCGACTCACAGCGACCCTCAGGTCATGACCGAAGTCTGCCGGCGACTGCGGGTCACTCCGGCCTTCATGGCTGCCTACGACGTGTTCGCACGGGGCAAGCTCAGGGCCTGGATCATGCAGCGCTTCGGCGCTTTCAGTGTCGATCGCGAGGGCAGTGACCGGAAGTCGATGAAGTGCGCCACCGAAATCCTCGCGGCAGGCAAGTACCCGCTCGTCCTCTTCCCCGAAGGCAACGTCTACTTCTGCAATGACCGGGTCACCCCCTTCGCGGAAGGGGCCGCCTACATCGCATTGCGCGCGCAGAAGGCGCTGGGCGATTCCGTGCCGGTCTACGCAGTCCCGGTTTCACTCAAGTTCACCTTTGTGGAAGACGTCCGCGAGCTGATCCGCACCGCGCTCAACGACATTGCCGAGGGATTCGGAACGCACCTCGACCGGGATGCCCCCGTGACCGAGGAACTCAAGCGCATCAGCGTCACCGCCCTCGTCCGTCTCCTCAAACAGCGCGGACACATCCCGCCGGAAAGCGATCTCGACGCCGACGCAAAAATCCACCACGCCGTGGAACAACTCCTCGATTCCCTGGAATCGAAGATGGAACTCAGCCCGCCTGCATCCGACGACTTGACCACGCGAGTGCGAAAGATCCGCGCAGCCGTGCACGGCATCCGCAGCGACCCGGAACGCCAGGTCGACCACCGCGCCGCCAGCCACTGGGCCGACGAAGCCATCCTGGCACTGAGGATCCTCGGATACTACGGCGGATACACCGCGTCCCATCCGACGCTCGACCGGGTCGCGGAAACCGTTGCCCGCCTGCGCGAAGACGTGACTTCACAGCTCGACCCTCCCGACGGCAAACGGCGCTGCGTCGTCCAGATCGGCACCCCCATCGACCTGCGGGAACACCTCGAAGCATTCCAGACGAAGGCCCGACCTGCGATCGGCAAGTTGACGCGCGATTGCGAGGCCGCCGTGCAGGCCGGAATCGACGCGATCAACTCGTCGAACGAAGAGCTGGGCGCCTCGCCATTCTAGGGCCTCACCCCAACTGCGCAGCCATGCGCTGCAATCCCTTCAGGTCCAGCTTCCCCGTCCCCAGGTAGGGGAGCGCCTCCACCGCGACAAACTGCCTGCGCTTCGGCTTCCAAAGGTTCGGCATCTCCGCCTCCGCCAGCTTCTGCAGAACATCTTCGAGCAGGTCTTCTCCAACGGTATGGAGCACCACCAACCGCTCGCCCTTTTTCTCGTCCGGCACTCCTGCCACCGCGAAAACCTGTTCCGTTACCCCGATCAGTTCGTGGAGTTTTTCCTCGATGTGACCGTGCGGCACCATCTCTCCACCAATCTTGCTGAACCGGCTCAACCTTCCCTCGATCCAAAGATACCCGTCTTTGTCGATCCTGACAATATCACCCGTCTCATACCAACCATCCTGCAACACCTCCGCAGTCTTCTCCGGCATGCCGAGATAGCCGCGCATCACGTTCGCACCTTTCACCTTCAGGAGTCCCTTGCGCCCCTCCTCCACCTCTTCTCCTGTTTCGGGATCCACCACCTTCAATTCCATACCGGGCACCGGCCTCCCGATTGATCCGGCCCGTTCCGCATCCGGGCCGTTCGCCGCGATTCCAGGCGCACACTCGGTACAACCGTAGGCCTCGTAGGGCCGACACCCGAGTTTTTCCTCGAATGCCTTCGCCAACCGCGCGGGCAACTTCTCCGCCCCCACCACCGCGATGCGCAAACTCTTCACATCCTCCGCCTTGAATCCGCGCAGGTAGAACTGCAGGAAGGTCGGGGTCGCAATCAATATCGTCACGCCGTGTTCTGCGATCAGCGGCCCGATCACTTTCGCTTCCACCGGGTTGAAATGGTACGCTCCTCCGAACCCGTAAACCGCAGGCCCGGCGATCGTTGCCATGAATCCGAAGGAATGAAAAAATGGCAACACTCCCAGGATGCAGTCTTTTTCGAGAAACGAAAAGACGGTGCCCACTTGCTCGACATTGGTGATCACGTTGCGGTGAGACAGCATGATGCCTTTCGGCTCCCCGGTACTCCCACTGCTGAAGATGATCGTCGCGAGGTCGTCCGGTCCAACCTTGGCACCACCACATTTTTTCAGCAGCCCTTCCACTGAACTGAACTTCGCCAAGAATCCCGCCCGCAGCTTTTCTGAGCTCCGCGGACTGTCAACCAGCTTTTCGAGCTCATGCACCCGCACCGGCAACTCCAACTTCAACCGCTCCATCAACTTCCCCGAAACCACCACGTCAGTCAGCCCACACTGCTCGATACACGAAGCGATCCCTTCCTGCGAGAGCGTGTAGTTTAGATTCACCGGCACTTTCCCCATCAGGAAGGCCGCCCAGTTCACCAGCGCGCCACCCACCGACGGAGGCACCAGGATTCCCACATTTTCCTGATCCCGCCACACTGGCGCCAGCCGCCCCGTCAGAAAGACCGTCTTCGCGAGCGCTTCGGAGAAGGTCACCTTCGCCCCCCCCGCATCCGCCATCGCGAATTTCGCTCCGGCCCGCCTC
>JAYGGC010000126.1:0-6813 GCA_046581525.1 Roseibacillus sp.
AACTTCGACGGTCGCAACGATCTGGCCCCCTGGACCAATTCCAGCCCTGACGGGAATCCCTGGGAACTCGGTGTTCCGACCGCGCTTCTCGGCCCTCCGACCGCCTTTAGTGCACCGAATGCTGTGGGGACGGTCCTCGCCGGCAATTATATTGCGAGCGATGCCTTGGACACGTTTGTCGTTTCCAGCCTCCGCTCGCCTGCCATTTCCCTGAGTGGCATTGTGTCCGGAACCATCTCCTATCAGCGCTATGTGGACATGGAGGATCCGCAGTTTGACTTTGCCACCGTCAACCTTCGCGACGCCACAGACGACTCGCTGATCGAAGTGCTCGAGCCCGATATTGGCAATGGCAACTTGACTTGGGAGGGGGTGTCCCACGACATTCCCGCCGCGGCAATCGGCAAGAGCGTGATCTTTGAGATCGTCTTCAGCTCCGATAATTTCGACTCGCTCCAGACCGGCCTGGTTATCGATGACTTCAAGGTGGAAGGAGTCGAGCCCTGATGGTTCTGCAGGCTCCTCACAGCCGCTGAGTCAGCGGCTGCCGGGGGGACGAGAAACTCCCCGTCCTGGTCTCGTGTGGCGATCCACCCACGCGAGGCCGCTCGCGTGAGCGAGGGCTCAAGAGCCCCGCTTTCCGGGGTCGCTCCTTGATGCTACCGGCCTGCCAAATGGGTTAGGGCCCCTGCCTTGCCATTTGTGGTCAGGGAGTTAGGGTTTCTGTTGCGACGGCGCCCCGGGCCGGTGCCGCACCCCCCCCCGAAAATCTTCATGAAAAGCCTTCTTCGTCCCGTCCTGGGACCGCTCGTCGTCTTTGCCCTCGCGCCCGTCCTTGGATTGGCCCAAACCGTCATCAGCGTCAACATCGCGGGCGGAAATCAAAACGCGCCAGGATCTGGGGGCGGTGCCGGGGAAGGCATCGTGACCGAAAATGCCGGCCTCGGGCAGCTTGGCAACTGGAACAACGCCGTCGGCACGAGTGGGACGCTTGCGAACGTCCTTAATTCCAATGGCATCGCGACCAGCACGTCCTTCACCTGGTCGACCAACAACACCTGGTCAACCTCCACTGCCAATGGCGCAGGCGGCGACGTGGATATGATGTCGGGCTATCTCGACAACTTCCACGCCAACGGATCGATCACGGTGGCAGGCCTCGGCGCAGAATATACCTCTCAGGGCTACGATGTCCTCGTGTACTACCAGAACGACAACAGCTCCAACACGGCCGGGTTCACAGCGATCGACAACCTGACCAACACCGACACACGCTTCGGCCACCAGATCAGGGCCAACAACAACTGGCCGCTCGCGGGAGGAACGGATGGCTACGTCACGAGCACGGAGACTAGTTCGTCCACGACCTTCTCCGCCAATGTGGTCAAACTGACTGGGTTGAGCGGTTCGAGCTTTACGCTCACCGGAGTGGCCGGCACGGGTCAGCCCAGCATTCGCGCCCGCCCCAATGCCATCCAGATTATTGGCACCGACATCCCGGGCCTCGCAGACCTCGAGAATGATCCGGCTACCGGCATCACGTCCAATTCAGCGACCTTGCACGGCGAGGTCACCGACATTGGAGACGCGGCGCCCTCCGTAACGATTTTTTACGGGGACGACGACGCGGGCACGGATGCCCCTGCCTGGGATGCGTCCGTCAATGTGCCGGGGACGCAGAATGGGACCTTCTCCTCTGCCGTTTCGGGCCTCACCGCGGGGGCGACCTATTTTTTCCGGGCCCGGGCCACCAACTCGGCGGGGGTATCCTGGGCGCCCACCAGCGCCACTTTTCAGACCTTGGCGACTGCGGCGACGGTTGTGAACCTGGCGGCTACCGAGATCATGACCAGCAGCGCCAAAATTGGTGCGAACGTCACCGACACCGGTGGTGAAATTCCGCTCGTGACTCTGCACTGGGGATTGACGAACGGCGGCACGAACGCGGAGAGCTGGACGAACACTTCCTTGCTGGGGGCGCAGGCTGCCGGAGCGACCACCACGATCACGGGCTTGCAAACCGGCGCGCACTACTTCTTCCGCGCCTCCGCCACCAACGGGGGCGGAACCAGTTGGGCACCCTCCACCGCCAGTTTTTCCACTGCGCTGCCCGTGCCGCCCACGGTGGTGAACCGGAGTGCGGATGGAATCAGCGGTACCTCTGCCAACCTGCGGGGAGAGGTCACCGACATCGGATTCGATTCCCCCACCGTCACTCTGTTCTACGGCACCAGCAACGGCGGGACCAATCCACTCTCCTGGGATGAGTCTCTCAGTCTGGGAACTCGCACGGGAAGTTTCTCGCTCTTTGTCTCCAGCCTGAGCCCGGAGACCAACTACTTCTTCACGTCCCGGGCCACCAATGTCGCGGGCACTTCCTGGGCACCTTCCTCGGAATCCTTCAGCACGACTGATTTGCTGGTGAGCGCGATCGTGATCAACGAGATTCACTACGACCACGAACCAAAGACGGAGCGCGGCGAGTTTGTGGAGATTTACAATCCCGGTGACAGCCCGGTGAACCTGGAAGGGTGGCAGTTCAACGGAGCGATCGATTTCGACTTCCCGCCCAACACCATGATCGACGCCAACGGATTTCGCGTGATTGCGGAAGATCCCGCGGCCATGAATGCCATCTTCGGAGTGGCCAACGTGCTCGGGCCCTACACCGGGAAATTGAGCAACGCGGGCGAACGGCTCGAGTTGGAGAGCAACACGGGCGCACTGATCGACGAAGTCGACTACGGGATCGGCTTCCCCTGGCCCACCGGCTCGCGCGGGGACGGCTCTTCCATGGAACTGATCAACGAGACTCTCGATAATGATCTGGGAAGCTCGTGGCGCGCCTCCGGTGCCGTGGTGGTTGGACCGCAAGTGACCTACGTGTCTGCCGGGCAATCCTGGCGCTACCGCAAGGGGACGAGCGAAGCGTCGAATCCTACCAGCGCCTGGCGGCTCACGGGCTTCGCGGAAGACGCTTCCTGGCTCACGGGCACAACCGTGATCGGCTATGCCGACGGAGACGACACCACGTCGCTCAACGACATGGAGGACAACTACGCGTCCGTCTTCATGCGCAAGCAGTTCACCGTATCCGGCGCAATTCCCAGCCAGCTGCTCATCCGGGTCTATCATGACGACGGGGCGATCGTGTGGATCAACGGCGACGAGGTGGCGCGCGTAAACGTAGACCAGGGTGACATTACCTATGAGGGGACCCGCGCCTCCGATCCTCCCGGCGGCGCTCCTGGCGCGGCCGTGATCAACCACGAAGCGGCCTGGACCGATGTCATTTACAATGGGGGCCTCGGGACCCTCGTTCCGGGAACCAACATGGTGGCGGTCCATGCCCTGAACGGAACTCTCAGCAGTAGCGACTTTTCCATCGATGTGGAGGTCAAGACCCCCACGCCAGGCAGTGGATCGGGCGGGCTACCCACTCCCGGGGCCGCCAATTCGGTCTTTTCCCCGAGCGCCGCGCCCAACATCCGTCAGGTCACTCATCTGCCAGAACAACCGCTTTCCACCGATGACGTGGTCCTCACGGCCAAGGTCACCGATCCGGACGGGGTGCAAAGCGTGACCTTGACCTATCGACTGATGGATCCGGGGAGCTATGTCCACAAGGAGGATGCCGCCTACGAAACCGGCTGGGTCTCGCGCCCCATGGTCGACGATGGCTCGGGCGACGACTTGGCGGCGGGCGACTCGATCTACACCACGACCCTGCCCGCAACCTTGCAGGTGCACCGGCGGCTCGTTCGCTATCGAATCACGGTGGCGGACACTTTCGGGAATTTCGAGCAGACGCCTTACGCCGACGACGAGTCTCCGAACTTTGCCTATTTCTGCTACGACGGCGTGCCCGATTGGACGGCTTCAAAACGCCCGGGCGTGCTGCCAAATGTCACCTATCCCGCGGCCGCCCTTGAGAGCATTCCGGTCTATCACCTGATCACCAAGGAGTCCGATGTGATCCTCTGTCAGTGGACCGGTCCCACTGACGGCCAGTACCGCTACCTGGGAACCTGGATCTATGACGGCAAGGTCTACGATCACATGCGCTACCGCATCCGCGGGCGGGCCTCCACCCGGCAGGTCGGCAAGAACAAGTGGAAGTTCAACTTCAATCGGGCTCGCTCGTTCGAAGCCCGCGACAACTACGGGAAGAAGTACGATGTTGCCTGGGACAAGATCAACGGCCTGCCCGGGACCAACCCCTGGTGGCGCAACAACGCTTCGACCGACGGGACCATGTTCTGCGAATCCCTCGGGTTCCGTATGTACCAGCTGGCCGGCGGAGTGGGGTCCAACACGCACTTCTACCACTTCCGCATCATCGACAAGGCGCAGGAGGCGCCCAGCGGTCAGTTCGATGGTGACTTCTGGGGGCTCTACATCGCGATCGAGCAGCCCGACGTCAAGTTCCTGGAGGAGCGCAACCTGCCGGACGGAAATATCTACAACGTGCACGGTGGCTCGGGCTCGACCAAGCGCGCCCAAGGCGCGACCCAGGTGAGCGACAAGTCCGATCTCTTCGCGTTCCAGGGGTTGCACAGCAGCGGCACCTCGCAGGCGCAGTGGGAGGCCAACCTCGAGTTCGACGACTACTTCGCCTTCAACGCGATGAATCTGGCCATCAACAATTCCGACATGCGGCCCCAGGAGAACATCAACTACTACCACAACTCGGAGACCGACAAGTGGCACATCTTCCCCTGGGACATCGATCTCACTTTCGAGGATGCACCCCACCTGGGCCGCGGGGACACCTCCGCCTGGGAGAATATCTATCGCTGTCTGCAATATCCCACCATCAACCAGGCTTACGAAAACAAGGTGCGCGAGATCCTGAACCTCCTCCTCGACAACGATCAGTCCGCCCACGTGGTGGACGAGTTTGCCGGGTTCGTCACGCAGGGCGGCCCCAACAACATCGTCAAGGCCGACCAGGCGGTCTGGGATTACCACCCGCGCAAGAACAAGAAGGGGATCTGGTATGCCAATTTCAATGGCGCGCTTTTGCCAGACCGGACCTTTGCCGACCTCACGCAGTACACCAAGGATTTCCTCACGGTGGGCGGTTACGGGCGGAGCAATCTGGCGAGCAAGCAGCAGGACTCCGCCATTCCCAACAAGCCGGCAATCGGCTACATTGGTCCGGTCGGCTTCCCGACCGATGGATTGACCTTCCGGTCCTCGACCTTCAGCGATCCGCAGGGCAGGGGGACCTTCGGATCGATGGAGTGGCGTGTGGGCGAAATCAGAAATCCCTCCACGCCCAACTACCTCGCGGGTGATCGCTACCTCTACGAGCTCGAGACCTTCTACCAGACTGATCGCCTGACGCCCTTCCAGAGCCCGTTCACCTTCCCCACGGTCGAGGTTCGGCCAGACAGGACCTATCGGGCGCGAGTGCGCCACCTCGATAACACGGGCCGGGCCAGCGACTGGTCGGAGCCGGTCGAGTTCACTGCCACCTCACCCGATCTCACACCCTGGATCGATAACCTGATGGTCACGGAACTGAACTACAATCCGCTCTCCGCAGATGCCGGAGAGATCGCGCAGGGCTGGGTGACCTCCGACTTCGAGTGGGTCGAGCTCAAGAACATCAGCACCACCCTCACTCTGGACCTCACCGATATCCGCTTTACCAAGGGGATCGACTTCGATTTCGGCCCGAGCGCGATCACGAGCTTGGGACCCGGTGGATTCCTGCTGGTGGTTCGCAACCAGGCCGCCTTCGAATCTCGCTATGGTTTCGGGCTCCCGGTGGCAGGCGAGTATATGCCGGACAACCTCTCCAATGGGGGTGAGAACGTGAAAGTGTCTTTCGGAGCCGGAGCTGCGATCAAAGAGTTTGCCTATCTCGATGTGGCGCCCTGGCCGACCAGTCCGGACGGATTTGGTCCCACCCTCGTGCTGATCGATCCGGACTCTGCCCCCGATCACACCATGGCGGCGAACTGGACCGCCAGCGCGAGCACGGGTGGCAGTCCGGGAGCGGCCGAGCCCTCGATCGACCTGGCCTCCTGGAAGGCGAGTGTCTTCACGGCGGCGGAACTCGCCAATCCGGCGATCTCCGGCAATCTGGTCGATATCGACTTCGACGGAATGAGCACCCTCCTGGAGTACGCCTTTGTGGGCGATCCCAAGGCCTTCGATCCTGACAAACTTCCTTCGCTCGTCGTGGTCAGTGAAGGCGGGAACGACTACATCGGACTCGCATTCCGCCGCCGCGTGGGAGCCGGCGATCTGACCTACGACGTTCAGTCGTCGAGCAACCTGGTCGATTGGGTTGTGGAGGGCGGGGTGGTCTTGCTGAGTTCCGTCGATAATGGAGACGGTTCGGTGACCGACACTGTGCGCCTGCCGGTGACGATGGCCTCGGCAGTGCGGGCCTTCCTGCGCCTGCGGGTCACCCAGAGTTGAGCCGAGGCCCGAGCCCAACTCAGAGACATTCTCGGTTCCTTTAATATCTGAGTAGATGCCAATCAACAGGTAATAGGTAATGTCAGGAAAAACCTCATACTTTGTTGTTTACAGCTCCCGTAATTTTCGCCTCAATTGGACTAGTCATTACCCACCTTAGATGAAACTGAAAACCTTACTCGCTGTTTCCGTCGCCTCTGGCTTACTCGCCTCCTTGGGCTTTAGTGCCTCAACCATCAGCATCAACATCGCTGGTGGAAACGCAAACTCGCCATCCGCTGGTGGTGGTGGCGGGCAAGGCATCGTGACCGGGAATGCCGGCCTCGGGCAGCTGGGCAACTGGAACAACGCCATCGGAGCCTCGAACGTCGGAGCGGG
>JAYGGC010000116.1:0-6252 GCA_046581525.1 Roseibacillus sp.
GCCGCGAAGATCGAATCAACTCCTGCGGTAGATATTCCCGATCCGGGACCTGAGCCGAATGCCCCGGAGGCTACTCCGAAGCCGACGGAAGTTGCGGAAATTCCAGCGCACGTTCCGACTCCGCCTGCACCAGAGCCAAAGCCCGAACCCAGGCCGCCGTCGCCACCTCCAGGGTTGCCACCCATTCCTCCTGCCCCTGCGAACGCGGCCGCCGCCACTCCGCATACCTTGGGCCTCGTTTTTTACGCGCCACTGGATGAAGATCGAAGTGACTCCACCGTGCATGACTTGGTGGGTGGGCGTGATCTGGATGCCGCTGGAGGGTTGCCTGGAGGACTTGGTCAGGTTGGGCTCGCTTGTCAGCTCGAAAGAGAGAATGGCAGTGAAGCGATGATCTCGGAGGCCAAGCCGATGCTGGAGATGAAGGCTATCACGATTGCGTTTTGGATTAAGCTCCCGCCGCCCGAGTCGGATGATCTCGAGGAGCCCGCGAAACCGGGTGAGAAAAAAGCGGCTCCGGTCAATCCACCGATGATTCTCGTCGCCCTCAAGGATTATTGTGAAGTGAAGCTGGAGAGTCACCAGATCGTGGCCAATTTCGACCGCAAGGGCGAAGGAGCGAAGCTCGATTTTCCGATCGATCATCGCTGGCACCATGTTTTGGTCGAAAACGGGAAAGGCAAAACGACGATCTGGATAGATCACCGTTCGCAGTCCAGTCCTGTCACCGAAGCCCTGTCTGGTGCTCCGTCTGGCGTTGTGCAGATCGGGAGCAAGGGCGCGCATTTTCATATTGATGAATTTGCGATTTGGAACCGGAAGTTTACTGCCGATGAACGTCAGATCCTCTACCGCGAGGGCAGACTCGACACCGCCATCCTTGCGGCACCGAAGGTGATTGCCGCCTGGGGATTTGATGAGAGGGCGGGGTCACGTTTGTTTGTGGATGCCACCGGCCGTCATGACTTGGGAGCCTTGAAGTCGTGGATTCAGGTCAAGGCGATCGCGCCCAGTCCGGTCCCCCTTACTCTGAAGAGGAATCAATGGGCGGCTCAGATTTGGAAGGTGAGCGAACGCCCGGAGGATGCCGGGAGCTTTCAATTCAAGGCTGATGCAGCGTTCACCTACGAAGGTTGGGTGAAGCTGAGAGCTGGTTCGGTCGCCATTCTCGGAGGGGTCGCACCAGCAGCCAAGTTGGAGGAAGGGGCGGGGTGGCGTCTTGAGGTGCGGCCCGGGAACAACGCGAAGGGTGACCTGTCCTTCATTTACGAGGGCGATTTGGCGAAGACCCAGGCCATCGGCAAGGAGGTCTCCATCTATGATGATTCCCCTCACCACTTCGCCGCAGTCTGGAATCCGCTCAGCACGCCGACTCATGGAACCATGGAGCTCTATTTCGACAACAAGATGGTGGGGAGTGCCTCTCTCCTGCGTAGCGAACTCGGTCCGGCATCCAAGGGCCCCTTTTACATTGTGGCGAAAGGAACTCCAATCGTCCTCGATGAGCTTCGCTTTACATCCGGTGCCTTGAAGTCTGCCGAGTTCCTGACGATCGGTCGCGATAGGCAAACTCCCACCCCTGGCGATCCAAATGTCGCCAGCGATACGGATGGTGGTTCTCCCAAGGAGGAATCCGTTATGCAGCGCGGAGCTCGTGAAGCGCGGGAGCGTAAGGAGAAAGCCAAGGAAGAGAGGAAAGCCCGGATGGAGGACGAGGAGAGAAGGCGAAAGCGGGAAAAATTGGGAGACAAGTGATTCCCACCCGAAAATACAGATCAACCAAGTCGAAACTGGCAGCACTATTTTCTCGCGATCATGCTGAGGCAGCGCAGCCGCGAAACTCAAGCTGGGCTTTCGAAGTGGCGCTCCGCGGCTTGAGGTGGTCAGGAGCGGTGAGACTGGACCGCGACAGGGGATGACCGCAGTCGCACAGACGAGGCCGGGATCGTGACTGTCCTATTCCCGCGTGGCGTCCAGAAACTCGATGACCGCAGAATGCGCTGATTTCCAGGCTGTTGAGGATCCTGCTCCGGGGCAGATTTCTCATCGTGCTCTGCGTTTTCGGATGGGCAAACTTGGCTGATGAATGTGATCAAGCTGATGGTGGTGGCCCTGGCGGGCTGGATCAACCAGCAGCAGGAGGACGTAATCGATGATGCGACTGCTGCGAGCGGCTTGGCGGATTGCTTCGCGACTACTACCGGGATGCCGCGTGAAACCGACGATTTCAATTTCTGGACACAACGGGACCGCGGCCAAGAATTTCCGCTCGGTATCTCGGAACGGGACGTGTGGGTCCTGAAAACTTTCGCACGCTGATAGCGTTGCGCTTACATTGATCGTTGAGTTGCTTGGCGGTCATGGGGATCTGGGTGAAATTGATGGCGAAATTTGTGATTTGCGGGTTCCGAGGCAGACGGGATCTAGCGTTGGAAAGCGTGGCATTTACTCAGAGAATTCCCTCCCCCTTGAGAAAGACCATCTCTTCTGATCATCCAAATTCAGCAGGCGATGGTTGGAGAAAAAATTCCTACTCGGACGAACTGGCGGCGAAGCTCCTCCCCAACCATCCCGAACACCGTTTTTACGGCGAATCCGACGGATCACCGCCAACCATGGCGGTGCCATTGTCAACGTTGCTCCCTGATCTTACCTACTTACGTGAATCGAGTTACAGAGATTCCTCGTGACTGATCACTCCCCTCATGACAGGTTTTTTTGAAATCCACATCGCCCCCTTGTGCAATGAAATATTTCGTTCCGTTTTTCCTCCTCACGCTCTTCTCATTCCTCGCCCCAACCGCTCATGGCCAGGCCATTTTCACCGGCTCCGGTGACTGGCTGGATGCCCTCCTCTGGGACACGGGTGTGGTTCCGCCGGACGGGTCCACCGCGATCGTCAATGGCGACGCCCAGATCACCCAAAACATTGTGTCGACTCAGAACGCCAATGCGAGCCGTGTCGAGATCGGGAGCGGGATCGGAGAGACCGGCACACTCACGGTGAGCGGCGGCACCTTGAGTGGTGCCCATGGAGGAGCGAGTGGAGGGATCTACGTTGGCGTGAACGGTGGCACCGGAACGCTCATCGTGGAGCAGGGGGCGACCTATCGGAGCCAGGGCGGCGGGATGCGGATCGTGATCGGGGATGACTTTGGTGGCACGGGCATGATCTCGGTGGCGGGCGTCCTCCAAAACTACAAGATTCTCGAGATCGTCAATGGTACTCTTGAGATGCTTTCGACCGGACAGAACAATCTCTTCAACTCGAATGATCCAAGTTTCATCTCAGCGAACGGCACCCTCGCCTATGTGATTGACGGGACCAACGTCGGGGCGCTGAAACGCTCGAACACGGCCGGCCTCAACCTGACCATCGATCCCGCCGCGAACCTCCTGATCACGCTAGGCGGGACCTTCTCCCTCAACGACTCCTGGGTCCTGATGAGCTACACCACCTTGAACGGCCAGTTCACGCAGGCCACTTCCTTCACTAACCTGCAGGGCTACACCTTCGACCTAGACTACGGTTCCGGCACGAATGACGTTGTGTCCCTGACGCTTGTGTCCGATGCACAGCGTCCCAAGATCGACGCGCTCTCCGCCACTCCGCCAGCCATCTCGTCCGGACAGACCAGCACCATCGAGTGGTCCGCTTCAAACTTTGACACGCTGACGCTTGATCCAGGGGGAGCCGACGTGACGGCTGCCGTCAACTTCCCGGTGATGCCGGCGAGCACCACCACCTACACGCTTTCGGCCGTGCTTGGGGCAGTCACTGTGACGCGCGATGTTACGGTTGTGGTTGATGAGCTACCCGAGATCAACAGCTTTGGGGCGACCGAAAACGTCATCGCCCCGGGCGATTCCACGACTCTCTCGTGGATCGTGTCCGGAGCCGACGCGGTGACGATCACACCCGCGCCCGGCGCCGTGAATGCGGTCGACTCCACCAGCGTTTCTCCAGGAGCGAACACCACTTACACGCTCACCGCCACGAACGGCACCGGTTCGGTCATGGCGGAGCTCTCGATCACGGTCGATGCCATCGCAGCAGCGATCATCCACTGCTGGGACCCCTCCGGTCCGGGCCAGTCGAGCGGGGCTCTGCTCGACTCGGTGGGTGGCAAGAATTTCGATATGACAGGGGGCGATTTGCTCAACGACCTGACCTCTCCAGGGACCTCCCTGACCACCGCGATGAGCCGCATCAATCTCGACGCCGATACGGGAGGCGACAATGGACTGGGATTTTCGGGCACCGAGAGAACATACGAATTCTGGGTGCAAATGGGAGTGCTCGACGACCGTTTCCAGGTCTTATTCGAGACCGGAGGATCGAGCGACGGCTCCTGCCTGCTCGTCAGTTCTAGCGGCGTTCGCTTCATGCACAGCGTGGCCGGCGCGAACACGATCGACATCGAGGCGCCGCTGACCCTGGTCGATCCCGCCGACTTCATCCACATCATGGCTTCCGTTGACGGGAATGCGGGCCACGTCGATCTCTACCTGCGCGGTGCAGCCGGGGGCGTCGGAACAGCTTCCGGTGACGGGACCATCGGGGCTCCCAACGGGCGGGCCAGCATCTTCACCTGGTCGGGCTTTGCCGGTGCGATTGCCGGTGCTCTGGGTGGGGTTGGGGTGGAGGTTCCGGCCGAGACGACCACCTTCAAAGGCACGATTGGGATGTTCAAGATCTACGACCGCCCCTTCAGTTCGGCGGAGGTGGACGACGCCTACCTGCGCATTGGCGAAGCGATCATTCCCATCTTCTTCGACATCGAGGCTCGCGGAAACGAACTGGTTCTGACTTGGGAGAGCATAGCCGGCATGTCCTACAATCTCACGAGCAGCACCGATCTCGCGGTCGATCCCTCCACCTGGGACTTGGTGGAAGGTGACATTCCGGCCACTCCGCCCACCAACACCAAAGTCATTCAGAGGCCGGGTGATGCTGTCCGCTTCTACCGCGTGGAAGAGTTTCCGCTCCCGCCGGTGGGGGTCTTCGAAGAGCACTTTGACGGAGCCAACGCAGGAACACTCCCGACCGACTGGACGACGGGCTTCGATCCAGCCGACACCTTGATGAATACGAACTGGGAGTTGGGGGATCCCTCGGTCACGGGGCCGCTGACGGCCTTCAGCGGTGCCCATTGCGTGGGAACCAACCTGCTAGCCAACCACGGGTTGAGTTCAAACACCTGGTTGCGCACGCCGGCGATCGACTTGAGCACTGCGAGCGGGGCGACCCTGACCTTCCAACAGTGGATCGACATGGATGAATTTAATGATCTGGACCGGGGCACGGTACGGGTGCTCGATGCTGCGACGCTCGTTGAGGTGGCGGTGGTCGAGGCAGTGATCACCGGTCTCGGCGCACTGGACTGGGATGAGTTTTCAGCCGACCTTCCCGCTGAGGCTCTGGGAAAAATTGTCCTCCTGGAGTTTCAATTCGTGAGTGATGGCGATGACATTTTTGACGCTTCCGGCTGGTACATCGACGACGTGGCGGTAACGACCCCGGCTCCTTAGGAAACGGTTGATTTTTCAACAGTCTCTTTGGCTAGATTTGCTGAATTCGGCAATCTCTGCATCGACCTCCGGTGCTTCGTGCAGGGAGAAAACCAAAAGAGTGCGCTGTCGAAGAAGAGAATTCCGCTGACCCCGTAGTGTCCAGAAACTCGATGACAACAGAATGCGCGGATTGTCAGTCTGTTGTGGATCCTGCTCTTGGGGTATATTTCTCATCGTGCTCGGGGTTTTCGGATGGACAGACTCTATCAAGGAACGTGATGAAGCTGATGGTGGTGGCCTTGGCGGGCTGGATCAACCAGCAGCAGGAGGACGGGATCGACTAGGCGACTGCGGCGAGTGGCTGGGAGGATTGCTACGCTACTACTGCCGGGATGCCCCGTGAAACCGACGATGTTGGTTCTCGGACAGTGCGCGATGACCGACAAGAACCGCAGCGTGCAGCACAATTTCTTCCTTGCGGGATATTCCAACGGACCCGCGGGTGTCTTCCGGCTGCCCCGGACCATGAATACTCCGGAGTTGGCCGGTGTGCTCTCGCGATGAACTCGGGAGAACGCGTGCGCAAAGGAAACTACTCAACAAAGCGCAGCGAGTAGAGGTCGGCATTCTTCAGCTCGAACTGAAGGCGAACCGTTTTGCCTGCGAGTCGTCCGAGGTCGGCGCCCGACTTCCACGAAATTATTCCGTCGATGTGGTCGCCGCGATGTGGCTTGCAGT
>JAYGGC010000209.1:0-61541 GCA_046581525.1 Roseibacillus sp.
CGTCGATCCTTCGATGGAAAAAATCAACCCTGCGAAAGTAATAACCTTGTCGCGGTGCTTTCCGGAGATACTCTTCCACAACGATTTTTAAGGTGCCTGAAGAGGGAAACTCAGCATGTGTCGCTGGAATCATCCCCGCCCGATGGGGATCCTCTCGCTTCCCCGGAAAGCCGCTACACCAACTCGCCGGGAAGTCGCTTCTGCATCACGTCTTTGAACGGGTGCGCGCCTGCGAGAAACTAGACCTCCTCTTGGTGGCCACCGACGACGAGCGTATTCGCGACGCAGCTCTTGAGTTCGGGGCGCAGGTGGCGATGACTTCTCCTGAGCATGCCACCGGAACCGATCGCATCGCGGAGGCAGTCCGGGGCAGTCCGGAGGTGACCCACGTCATCAACATCCAGGGCGACGAACCGCTCATCGAGCCAGCCCTCGTCGATTCCCTGGTCACCACCCTGGTGGAGAATCCCGACCTCCCCATGATCACGGCCGCCAACCCGATGACCGATCGATCGCAACTCGACGATCCCAACATCGTGAAGGTGGTCCTCGATCGCGACGGGAACGCACTCTACTTCTCCCGCAGCCCCCTGCCCCACTGCCGTTCAGCCCCCGGGGAGCTCCAGCTTTTCCGGCACATGGGCGTTTACGGCTACCGGCGCGACTTCCTCGAACAGTTTGTGGGGTGGCCTCCCGGCACTCTCGAGCAGGCCGAACACCTCGAACAGCTCCGCGCCCTCGAGAACGGGGCAAAGATCCGCGTGCTCGTCACGGACGACAATTCCATCGGCCTGGACACCCCCGAACAGGTCCCTCAACTCGAAGCTCTTCTTGCCGCAGCCACAACTTCCTAGTAACCATCCACCTATAACCTGCATCCTGTCTTGAAATACATCTTTGTCACCGGCGGCGTGGTGTCGTCCCTTGGGAAGGGACTTGCCACCGCCTCGATCGGCACTCTGCTCGAACATCGTGGCCTCGAGGTGACGATTCAGAAGTTCGACCCCTACCTCAACGTCGATCCCGGGACCATGTCCCCCTACCAGCACGGGGAGGTCTATGTCCTGAATGACGGAGCGGAAACTGACCTCGACCTCGGTCACTACGAACGATTCACGAATTGCGTCCTGACCCGCTTCAACAACCTCACTTCGGGCCAGGTCTTCGAGAATGTCATCAAGAGAGAGCGCCGCGGAGGCTACCTCGGCAAGACGGTGCAGTTCATTCCGCACGTCACCGATGAAATCAAGGCCCGCATCCATGATCTCGCCGCCCGCAATCCGAGCGTCGACGTCATTCTCACTGAAATTGGCGGCACCGTCGGCGATATCGAGGGCACTCTGTTCCTCGAGGCCCTTCGTCAGTTTTCCCTCGAGGTTGGGCGCGAAAATGTCTGCTTCATCCACGTCACCCTTCTGCCGCTGATTCGGGCCGCTGGTGAGATCAAAACCAAGCCGACCCAGCAATCGGTCGCCAAGCTGCGGGAGATTGGGATTCAGCCTGACATCATCATCTGCCGCACCGAGCACGAGCTCGACGAAGACAACCGACGCAAGATCGCCATGTTCTGCAATGTCGAAAAGAAGAACGTGGTCGCCTTCCGCGACGTGAAACACACCATTTACGAATGCCCGCTCGACTTGCGGCGCGACAAGATCGATCGCCTCGTGGTCGATCACCTGGGGATCGGGTCACCCACTCCGCAACTCGAGGCCTGGGAAGATTTCGTCGATCGCATCGTGAACCCGAAGCACGCCATCGACATCGCCGTGGTCGGGAAGTACATCGAGCTTCAGGACGCTTACAAATCGATCTACGAGTCGCTCACTCACGCCGGTGCCGCCCACTACACCAAGGTGAACGTGGTGCGCGTCGACTCCGGGGCCGTCGAAGAACACGGGGCGCAGCACATCATCGGGGAAGTCGATGGCATTCTCATCCCGGGCGGGTTCGGCGACCGTGGAATCGAAGGCAAAATCCAAACCGCGCACTACGCCCGCACCATGAAGATCCCCTATCTCGGGATCTGTCTCGGCATGCAGGTCGCCACCGTCGAGTTCGCGCGCAACGTTTGCGGGTTGGAAGGGGCGAATTCCACCGAGTGCAACAAGGACACTCCGCACCCCGTCATCTGCCTGCAGGAGGAGCAGAAGGGAGTGGAGATTATGGGCGGCACCATGCGACTCGGCTCCTGCGAATCGATCCTCCATGCCGGCACCCGTACTTCTGAGCTCTACGGCGGGGCGGACCGCATCCACGAACGTCACCGTCACCGCTACGAATTCAATTCCGACTACCTCGATCAGCTCAAGGATGCCGGGTTGGTGATCTCCTCGGTCTCTGCCAAGGAGGCGCTCGTCGAAATCATCGAACTCGCTGATCACCCGTTCTATCTCGGCGCCCAGTTCCACCCGGAATTCCAGTCCAAGCCCAACAAGCCCCATCCCCTCTTCTTCGGATTTGTGAAGGCCGCGCTGGGTTCGAAAATTGCGGTGCCGGCGTAAGTCGATTCCCTCCGACCCCGACCTCTAGGACGCATGTCCCCCAACCAGCTTCTCGTCCTGGGAGTTTCCGGTCCCGACCTCACGCCGGAGGAGGCCGCCCTCTACCGCAAGCTGCAGCCTGGCGGATTCGTCCTCTTCACCCGCAACCTCGTCGATGCCCCGCAGACCCGGAAGCTCACCGACGATCTCCGCGATCTCTGTGAGATCCCACCCTTCATCGCGATCGACAATGAAGGGGGCCGAGTCTGGCGCACTGCCCCCTTCTCGCCCGCCTCTCCCTCCGCCGACCAGTTTCGCCGGAAAGGCGATCCCAAGCTCATCGCCCAGGCCGGTTGGGCCACCGGGCAGCTTCTCGATCTCCTCGGAATCAATTTCAACCTCGCCCCTGTTCTGGACATCGATCACCACCCCGAGGCCGCCAATGCCCTGCGCGGACGGTGCTGGGGACATACCGACCAGGAGGTCATTAACAACGCGGGGGTGTTCAATCGCTGGCAACGCCGCCAGCGAATCCTGGGCTGCGCCAAACACTTCCCCGCAGGCGGTCGGGCCGTCAACGATCCCCACCACGAACTTCCCGTCGTGGACATGGGCATCGAGGAACTGCAGCGCCATGACCTCATTCCCTACACCGCGCTCATGCCGGAACTGGACGCCATCATGATCAGCCACCTCCACTTCCCCCGCATCGACTCCGATGGCCTCCCGGCTTCGCTTTCCCGCAACATCATCCAGCATCTCTTGCGCGATCGCCTTGGCTTCGATCACCATCTCGTGCTCACCGACGACCTCGACATGGGTGCGATCCAGAGTGGCTACGGCACTCCCGAGGCCGCCCGCATGACCATCGAAGCCGGCGGGGACCTCGCCTTGCTGTGCCACCAGTTCATGCACGCGGGCGACTCCCTGGCCGCCCTGCAGGATCTCCCCACCCCCGTCCTCTACGACACCTTGGGACGCATCGAGCGCGCCAAGAAACGCGTTCGAATTCCGCCCGAGTTTTCCGAGAGCACGTTGGCCGAGGTCACCGACGCGCTCGCCAAGCTCCGCCTCGACACCCTGGGACCGGACGCCGAAGAGGAAAGTTCACCAACCCGAAGCCCGGTCGAAGAATACTAGCGGCCTCCTGGCGGGATCACTCCGACCCTGGAGCGACTTGCGACTTTTGACCATCCGACCTTCCACTCTCCTTCCCCTCCCAATCATCCACGACCCCCAGCGTTCCCGCCACCACGCCGTAGCTCGGCGCGAGGAACCAGCCGAGCACGGGAATGAGCAGGAGCAGCGTGAAACAAAATCCCTGCCCGAGGACGCGCCCGCGATGCCGCCAGCAGTAGGTGAAGGTTCCCCCGATTCCCACCTGCCGTCGTTCGAGGGGAGGATCAAAAAATCCCACCCCGGCGAGATAGAGCGTCAAGAGGGGCATCAGAATGACGGCGAGGATGGCCCCGACCACCGGCACCATCGCGATGAGGAAGGAAGTGGCCAATCCGATGAGGGCAAAGAGGAGCGTGAGCAGGCTCATGGAAGTGCCTCGCACTGTGCTGCGCACCGATTCCGCCAAGGAAAACTTGGGAGCGTCTTCCTGCTCCTTGCGTCCGCTTGCCACCCGCTCGGTCGCCTCGGAGAGAAACCCAAGGATCGGCGAATAGAGAATCATGATCACGTTCCGGAAGAGCAGGAAGCCCAGGTAGAGCGCCACAATCCAGAGGAAGATGGCCAGGAGGATGAGGGTGATGGCGGACTGCAGGAACTCAGGAATCCAGTGGTCGTGAACATACCTGGTGAAGTCCTTCAGGAAAATAAAGCCAAACACCATGCTCAGCGGCAGGTAGAAGAGGCTGAGGATTCCCGGAACCAAAAAGAGAGGCCAGAGACCTTCGCGGAAGAGCAGGCGCTGGGCCTGCACGTAATCCTTGAGACCGGCAATGAAGGGCGCCATCACTCCACACCTTGAATACTACTCCTGCTCCGCCGGAGTTGCAGGTTTACTCGGCGCCGGCGTGGGTTCGCTGGGCGGCGGCACAGGTTGGCTTGGCGGCGGCGTGGGTTCGGAAGGCGCTACCGGGGGATCCACCGGCTCCGGAAGAGGAGGCGGGGTGGGTGGGTCCGCCGATTCCTGGAAGTACTTCGCAACCACGGGTGCGATCTCCTCCATGGTCGAGCTGAATTCCTTCATCGATTTCTCCACAATGGGTCGCACGGCGGCATCGAGACTGTTGAGAAAATCTTCCTGTCCACCCAGCTTTCGCGCCATCTTCTCCTCTCGCGTCTTCAGCTCGGCACTGATGATATCTCTCAGGGCCTTGGGCGGGACCTCGAGTTTCTCAAGGCGCAGGGCGATCGACTTGAAGGCGGCGGTGGCAAGCGGAGTGATCTCAGCCACCTTGCTGGCGGACTCTGCATCGGTCACCTTCGCAAAGGCACGCCCCAATTGATCGAGTTGCACCATGAACTCATCGGCCAACCCTTCCACGGTGTCGGTCGGCGCCGGTTCCGGGGTGGGAGCAGGCGGTTCCGGGGCGGGCGGCGGAGTTCCCGACCCGCCCTCTGCAGGAGGTGGCTTCTCGGGAGGATCCCCCTTCTCATCATCTCCGCAACCAGCCACCACAAGGGCGGCCACAATTCCAGCGAGGCGCAGCGTTCGTTTCATCAGATTCACAGTGAGATTCTCGACGCGCGCTAACTACCATTCAGGCGCGGGGATGGGGAGAAATTTGTCAGGAAATTGCCTCGGAGCACCGGTTCACTCTTCGAGGTTCTCGGTTTCGAAATACTCTTTGAAGACCACCATCGCCTCTTGCATCTTCTCCCCAAAGGCTCCAATCCCTTCCTCAAAAATCTTGCTGGAAGCGGGATCAAGTTTGTCCCAGGTGTCTTCCGGGTCTCCCATCTGCTCCTCGATTTTCGCTTCGCTTGCCTTGAGTGCCTTCCCAAGTTTCCTGCGAACCTCTTCTGACGGAATCTCGAGCTTCACGAGACGCTCGGCGATCTCCTTCATCTCGCTCCCGAGGCCGCGGAGGGTGTCGGCCGCTTCCTTGGCGCTCGCCACGTCCTTCGGACTGTGGGCGGCCTTGGCAAAAGCGAGTATCCTCTCCTGCAGTTCCCCCGCGATGGATTCCACCGTGTCTACCTTCGGCGCAGCGGGAGCTCCCCCGCTTTCCCCGTCCCTGGTCCCGACTTTCTCCCCGCATCCCAAGGCAACAAGAATCCCGCAGGCAACTCCGGCTCTGCGAACCCACTTTGGTATCAACATCACGGCAGGGAGTAGCAGGATTTCGCCTTGCTGAAAACCGATTCTGCCTATTTTAGCAGGCTCTTCCCGGTCATCTCCGCCGGTTGCTCCACTCCCAGCATCTCGAGCAGGGTCGGCGCCACATCCGCCAAAACCCCGTCACCCACCGAGCATCCTTCGACCTCTTCCGCCACGTAGATCGCGTGGACCAGGTTGGTGGTGTGAGCGGTGTGTGGCGAGCCGTCGGCGTTGCGCATGAACTCGCAGTTTCCGTGGTCGGCCAGAATGAGAAGCTTGCCCCCAAGGCGAAGCGTTTCTTCGACGACCTGTCGCACGCTGTCGTCGATGGTTTCCACCGCCGCAATCGCCGCTTCCACCACGCCCGTATGGCCCACCATGTCGGGATTGGCGAAGTTGAGAATGACCAGGTCGTAGTCCTTCAGTTTCTCGACAACCGTCGCGGTCACCTCGTGCGCACTCATCTCCGGTTTTTGATCGTAGGTGGGCACGTCTTTGGGGGAAGGGATGATCACGCGGTCCTCCCCCTCGAAGGGCGCCTCCTCACCCCCGTTGAAGAAGTAGGTGACGTGTGGGTACTTCTCGGTCTCCGCGATCCGCATCTGGTTCTTTCCCGCTGCCGCAACAACCTCGCCCAGGACCTTCGCGAGTGACACCGGCGGAAAGACCACCGGACATCCGTAGGTCTCATCGTACTCCGTGAGGGTCACGTAGTGCACCTCCGGGATCGCTCCGGGATCGAATCCATCGAAGCCCTCCGTGAGAAAAGCCTCCGACAACTGGCGCGCACGATCGGACCGGAAGTTGAAGAAGAGAACCACATCGCCATCCCGCACCCGCTGGATCTCGTGATCGCCAAAGACCATCGCGGGCATAAACTCATCCGTCTTGTCGTTGGCGTAATGCTGCGCCACGGCCTCACTGGCGAGAATCTCGTGGGACTCACCCACCCCGTGCACGATGGCATCCCATCCCAGCTTGGTGCGCTCCCACCGACGATCGCGATCCATGGCATAGTAGCGTCCCACCACCGTGGCGATACGCGCTCCGTGCAGGGCCAGCGCGTCTTCCACCGTGCCCAGGTAGCCCTCTCCCCCGGTGGGCGAGGTATCGCGACCATCCGTAATCGCGTGCACCATGACATCTCCCACTCCTGCTTCACCGGCCGCCGCAGCGAACGCCACGAGGTGGTCCTGGTGACTGTGCACTCCCCCATCCGAGACGAGCCCGATCAGGTGCAAGCGGCTCGACGTCGCCTTGGCGAACGCCTCCTGCAATACCGCGTTGGTTGCCAATTCGCCTTCCGCCACCGCCTTGTTGATACGGGTGAGATCCTGGTAAACTATGCGACCCGCCCCCAGGTTCATGTGTCCCACTTCCGAGTTTCCCATTTGACCATCGGGAAGTCCCACATCGAGTCCCGAGCAACTCACGAATCCCCTGGGGTATTGTCCTGCCATTTCATCATGGAAGGGCGTCTTCGCCAACTCCACCGCGTTTCCATCGGCTTCCGCCGTTTCGCTCCCGCCGGGGTTCACTCCCCAGCCGTCTCGGATGATCAACACCACAGGTGATTTCGCCATGTCGCGGGCACTCTAGATGCGAACGTCCCGCTGGAAAGCGCAATCTACCGGAACGCAAAAACACAAAGAGCCCCCAACCATCCACCCTGATTCAACCTAACCTCATCTCACGGATCCGCAACCGGCATTTGCACTCAAGATTGTCGCCATCACAATTCCTTACCCGGTCGGGGTATCATCAATCTTGTGACTCCTCATCTGGATGCGCTGTCTACAGAAACATCAGTGAAAGTGTTGGACCTAACATCAAACTGAATTATCATGTATGGTGGTGGTTTGCCATTTGTAGAAAGAGAGAACATAGAGATGCGTTGGTCATTGTCAGCTTTGTGGAGTCCGCGGAAGTGGGCGCGCAAGCAACACTACCGCGCTTCGCTTGATGCCGTCCCGCATCGCAAGGTTGGACTTGCTCTCTCCGCCGGTGGCGCCAAGGGACTGGCCCACGTCGGCGTCCTGCAGGTGCTTGAAGAGAACGGAATCGAGATCGATGCCATTGCGGGTTGCTCCATGGGATCCTACATCGGCGCGCTGTGGGCTTGCGGCTACTCCGGTCCGGATCTCGAGGAACTCGCCGCTGAAATCCAGGATCGCAAGAAGCTCTGGACGCTCGCCGACCCTGTTCTTCCTCCCCTCTCAGGGCTCCTTCATGGACGCAAGGCCAAGCGCCACCTGATGAGATCGATCGGCAAGCTTCGCTTCGAGGACCTCGCCCGCCGCCTCCTCATCGTGACCTTCGACCTCGACACCAAGGAACGACTCGTCATCCGGGAGGGTCGCATCGCCGACGCCGTCCACGCCAGTTGTGCCATGCCGGGCGTCATCAAGCCCGTCACCCTGGGCGGACACCGTTGCGCCGACGGCGGGGTGGTCGATCCCGTCCCGGTCAGCACCCTCAGAAAGTTTTCCGACGTTGAAATCGTGATCGCGGTGAGCGTACTACCCAGCCTGGGCGAGGTCGAACGCTTCGCCCATGCACCGGTCGCGGAGTCCCCGCGCCCCAAGCTGGTGCGCCGCATGGGCTCGCTCCTGAATCTCAGCATCAACCTCCTCGCTCCGGGCAACGTCATCGACACTCTCCGCAAGTCGGTGCAGGCCTCCCAACTCCGCATCGCAGAGCAGAGCAGCAAGCAGGCGGATCTTTCCATTCACCCGGAATTCGACCTCCCCGGTCTCTGGCACGACTACACAAACTTCCGGCACTACATCGACGCCGGACGCGCCGCCGCCAAGGCCACCTTACCCCAACTCCAAGCCTTACTCGATACAACTATCCCGCTTCCCCATGAAAGCTCCCCACACACCGCCTTGGTGGGAGAGTGCGTCGCTTGATGAACTCCACCACCGCCAGTCGAAACGTCTGAGACGCTTCCTGCGAGATCGCCTCGTGCCCTTTACGGCACACTACCGGCGTATCTTCAAGAGGCATGACGTTGACCCGCGCGACTTCCGGAGTACCGACCACCTCACCAGTCTTCCCTTCACCTCGAAGCGGGACCTGGTCGCCCCCAAGGAGTTTGTCATCATTCCGGAAGCCTCGGTCCTGCGGCGCCAGGGATCAACCATCCGCAAGATCCTTCGGTATGGACCCCGGGGCGCCAAGCGAGCCCTCGAATACGAATTGCGCCCGGTCCTCATGACCAGCACGACGGGCCGTTCCGCTTCCCCGGTTCCCTTCCTCTTCACCCGCTACGACCTGGCCAACCTGCAGTCGACCGGCAAGCGCCTCATGGAACTCGGTGAATCCGCCCCCGCCTTCCGGCATATCAATGCCTTCCCCTTCGCCCCTCATCTCGCCTTCTGGCAGGCGCACTACGCGGGCATCGGGTTCAACACCTTCATGGTCTCCAGCGGCGGTGGCAAGGTGATGGGGACCGATGGCAATGTCCGCCTGATCACCAAGATCAACCCCGACGTCATCATCGCGATGCCCACCTTCCTCTACCATCTCCTCCAGCACGCCGGTGCCGAGAACCAGCGTTGGACAAGACTGAAGCGACTCGTCCTGGGCGGCGAGAAGGTCCCTCAGGGAATGCGGCGCAAGCTGCAGAGCCTCTGTGCCGACCTCGGATCGCAGCACGTCGACATCGTCAGCACCTACGGATTCACCGAGGCCAAGATGGCTTGGAGCGAGTGTGTGACTCCTCCCGGCGAAGCGCCCAGCGGCTACCACCTTTGCCCCGATCTCGCCTTTGTTGAGATCATCGATCCGGAGACCGGCGAACGAGTTGCCGATGGAGAGCCGGGTGAAATCGTCTTCACGCCCCTCGATTCCCGCGGCACCACGGTCCTGCGCTACCGCACTGGTGATCTCATCGATGGCGGCCTCGTGCACGGCCCCTGCCCCCACTGTGGGCGGACCTGCCCGCGCCTGGTCGGCAATATCTCCCGGGTATCGGATTTCAAGCGCCTGAAGCTCGGCAAAGTGAAGGGCACGCTCGTCAACCTCGGTGCTCTCGAACACGTCCTCGATGACACCCCCGGTCTCGGCGCCTGGCAGATCGAGCTTCGCAAACACAACAACGACCCTCTCGAAACCGACGAACTGGTCGTCCACGCCGTCGCCCTCGATGGCGCACCGTCTGAATCCCTCTCCGCCCTCATCCGCAAAAACCTGCGCAACGCCACGGAATTGAGCCCCAACGCCATCGAGTTCCATTCATGGAAAGAGATGAGTGACCTTCAAGGGGTCGGGGTCGCTCTCAAAGAGGAGAAGTTCATCGACCGCAGAACAACTCAATCAGCCCCAGAACCCACCGCCCATTAACTTACTGCAATCATGATCATTATCGATGCTATCCGCACTCCCTTCTGCAAGATGGGAACCGAGCTCGCACCGCTGACGGCGGCCGATCTCGGACGGCATGCGGTGGTCTCCCTCATGGCCCGCACCGGCATCGATCCCGCCCAAATCTGTGAAGTCATCTTCGGCTGCGTCGCCCAACCCCCCGACGCAGCCAACATCGCCCGCGTGATCGCCCTGCGCAGTGGCATCCCTGAGCACGTGCCCGCCTCGACCGTGCACCGGAATTGCGCCTCCGGCCTCGAAGCCCTCACCACCGCCGCGGAACGCCTCGCCGCGGGACGCGGTGACCTCTTCGTGGTCGGGGGCGTGGAGTCCATGTCTCGCATCCCGTTTCTTTACCTGCCCACCACAGCCGCGAAGTACACCGCTCTCACCCGAACCAAGTCCCTCGGCCGCAAACTCCGTGTTGTCTCCACAATGCGACCGGGGGACTTCTCCCCCTTGGTGGGACTCAAACTGGGACTCACCGATCCGGTGAGCGGGCTCAACATGGGCGAGACCGCCGAGATCCTTGCCCGGGAGTTCCAGATCTCCCGCGAGGATCAGGATGAATTCGCAGCGGAGTCCCATCGCAAGGCGCTGGCTGCGCGTGATCTGCTCGATCGTGAGCTGGTTGCCGTCCCGGTCAAGGGTCACGCCATCGCCCACGACAATGGCCTTCGTCGGGATTCCACCCCGGAGCGCCTCGCCAGGCTGCGCCCGGTCTTCGACCGCAGGTGGGGCACGGTCACCGCCGGCAACAGTTCCCAGATCACGGATGGCGCGGTGGCCCTTCTGGTGGCCAGTGAAGAGCGTGCTGAGAAACTCGGAATCACCCCTCTCGGCAAACTCCGCGCATACAGCTACACGGGTTGCGACCCGAAGCGCATGGGCCTCGGACCCGTCCTCGCGACCGCCCATCTGCTCTCCCAGATCGATCGCCGGCCTTCCGATGCCGATGTCATCGAGATCAATGAGGCCTTCGCGGCGCAAGTGCTCGCCGTCCTCAAGGCCTTCCGCGATCCCAGCGCCGCCCAGCGAGCCGGTCTCGACAAGCCCCTCGGGGACATCCCCCGCGAGCGCCTCAATCCCCGTGGAGGTTCCATCGCTCTGGGCCATCCCGTCGGAGCCACCGGCGCTCGCCTCGTGCAAACCGCTCTCGCCCAACTCAAGGAGTCCGGCGGACGCTCCGCGCTCACCACCCTCTGCGTCGGTGGCGGACAAGGCGCTGCCCTGTGGCTCGAATCCCTCAACTGAACCTGGCCATGAACACGAAGAACTCAGCCCCCGCCTTTCGCCTCGAGATTGATGACGAACGGGTCGCCACCCTGACCTTCGATCAGCCCGGCACCACCGCCAATGTCTTCAACGAGTCCACCCTCATGGAGCTCGATGAACGACTCGCGGAAGTGGAATCCGCCGGCGATCTCGCTGGACTCATCATCTGCTCAGCCAAGCCCACGATCTTCATCGCCGGCGCTGACCTGAACGAATTGTCCGAGGCCTCAGGCCCCGCTCTCTCCGATCTCATCACTCTCGGCCAGAATGTGTTCGAGCGGCTCGCATCCCTCGCAATTGCCACCGTAGCTGCAATCAACGGTGCCTGCGCTGGCGGGGGGTGCGAGCTAGCCCTGGCCTGCGACTGGCGCATAGCCAGCGACTCCCCCAAGACGCGCATCGGCCTGCCCGAAACCAAGCTGGGCATCATCCCGGCCTGGGGTGGTTGCACGCGCCTGCCCGCCCTGGTGGGACTCCCGAAAGCCCTCAACCTCATCCTCTCGGGTCGACTCCTCAAGCCCATCGCCGCCAGGAAAAGCGGACTCATCGACGAGGTCGTCCCTCCGGAATACCTCCTCGCTCATGCCCGCGCCTCGCTCGGCAAGGGCAAGCGGCGTTCCAAACGCCGCTACCTTCTCCACAATCCGCTCTCCACCGCCCTGATCAAGCGCAAGGTCCGCGCCGCCATCCGCGCGCGCACCCGTGGACATTATCCAGCCCCTTTCAAGGCTCTTGAGGTCGCCTCCCGCTCACTCTCAACGACCGCACTCCTGAGCCGACGCAATGAGCGGGAGGCGATTCTCGACCTCGCCGAGCGTCCCGAAACCAAGAATCTAACACGGCTCTTTTTCCTTTCCGACTATGCCAGGAAACTCCGTATCCCCGACGCCAAACCGGCCACCGTGCACAGTGGGGCAGTCGTTGGCGCCGGGGTGATGGGGGCTGGCATCGCCTACTGGCTCTCCGCGCGCGGCCTCCGCCTCATCCTACAGGACCTCAACGTGGAGGCCCTCGCGCAGGGAATGAATCGCATCGAGTCGCACTATGCCAAAGCGGTGAAACAGGGTGTGATGAGCAAGGTCGATGCGGCCCGCGGTCTCGACCGCGTCGTTCCCATCGCGGATCCCGTCCCCCTCAGGGGCATGGACATTGTGATCGAAGCCGCCACGGAAGACCTCGAGATCAAGCGCAAGATCTTCAGGGACCTTGCCCTGCGTGCCGGTCCCCGCACGATTCTCGCCACCAACACATCCGCCCTTCCACTCGGGGAACTCGCATCCTGCGTCTCCCTTCCGGAGCGCCTCATCGGCCTCCACTTCTTCAATCCTGTTCACCGCATGAAATTGGTCGAAGTCGTGCGGACCGGGCTTACCTCGCCCGACACCCTCGCCACTGCGGTGCAATTCGTGCAGCGCCTCGGCAAGTTCCCCGTGGTGGTCGCAGACCATCCCGGCTTTCTCGTGAACCGCATTCTCCTTCCCTACCTCCTGCAGGCTGTAACCCTCTTCGAACATGGTGGCGATCCCGTCGCGATTGATCGCTCGATGTTGGATTTCGGCATGCCTATGGGTCCACTCCGTCTCCTTGACGAAGTGGGGCTCGACGTTGCCATGAACGTCGCACAAACCCTGAGCCGGGCCTTCCCGGACCGAATGTCTCTACCCTTGCTCATGGAACAAGTGGCTCGGGAAGGCCACCTCGGTGTGAAAACCGGTTCAGGGTTCTATGTCTATGACGAGCGGGGACCGCGCCCCAACCCCGTCGCTCTCGCGCTGCGAGGACCAACCGAAGTGCTTCCTGACGACCTCGGACTCCAACTCGCCCGCACGATGGTGTCCGAGTCTCGACGCTGCCTGGAAGATGGCGTCACCGAATCACCGGACGACATCGATCTCGCCATGATCCTCGGAACCGGATTTCCGCCCTTCCGTGGCGGCCCGCTCCGTTACGGCCGTGATGCCGGATTGCTGCGCCCTCGCCGCACCGCCGAAGCGCTCCCGGTCGACATTGGGGAGTTCCACTCAACATCCATCATCCTTTAACCATGCAGACCGAATCCCACGACTCCCTCATCGACACTTCCAGGATGTCGACCGGCCAGCGGGCCGCCATGGAAATGGCGGAAGCCTCCCGCGATCAGCGCGAGGTCACGGGGTTCGCCGCCGCCCTCTTCACCGGTAATCCCGACTTCCGGCGAATCACCCCCTTCCCCGCGCAGACCATTGAAGATCGCGACCAGGGCGACGCCTTCCTGCGCAAGCTCAGTCATTTTCTCGAACACAGCACCGATCCCGACGAAATCGACCAGACCGGCGAAATCCCGGAGTTTGTCATCCGCGGCCTCGCCAAGCTCGGGGCCTTCGGAATCAAGATCCCCAATCGCTACGGGGGACTCGGACTCTCGCAGACCAACTATTCCCGCGCCGCGATGGTTCTCGGCGCGCATTGCGGCAATCTCACCGCCCTCCTCTCCGCCCATCAGTCCATCGGCCTCCCGCAACCGCTCATCGTCTTTGGAACTGAAGAGCAGAAGCAACGCTATCTCACCGACTGCGCCCGGGGCGCCATCTCGGCCTTCGCCCTCACCGAGCACGAGGTCGGCTCGGATCCCGCACGCATGAAGACCATTGCACGTCCCAGCGCGGACGGCTCCGGGTTTGTCCTCAACGGAGAGAAGCTCTGGTGCACCAACGGCCTCAAGGCCAAGTACATCGTCGTGATGGCGCGCACTCCTTCCAAGGACAAGCCACATGCCACCACCGCCTTTATCGTCGAGACCTCCTGGCCCGGGGTCGAAATTGTGACGCGCTGCCGCTTCATGGGGCTCAAGGCGCTCTACAACGGGGTGATCCGCTTCGAGAACGTGCGCATTCCGCGCAAGAACATCGTTCACCTCGAAGGCAAGGGTCTCAAGGTCGCGTTCACAACCCTCAACACCGGCCGCATCACTCTTCCCGCCGCATGCGTGGGGATGATGCGGCGCTGCCTCGACATCTCCCGCCGCTGGTCCGCTCGCCGGGTCCAGTGGGGCGCGCCCATCGGGAAACACGCGGCCATCGCCGGCAAGATTGCCGATCTCGCCGCCGACCTCTTCGCTACCGAGTCGATGGTGCTGCACGTCTCTTCCCTCGTCGATGCTGACAAGAATGCGGACATCCGCCTCGAAGCGGCCCTCGCGAAATTGTGGGGCACCGAGGCGGGATGGCGAGCCGTGGATCAAACCATGCAAATCCGTGGTGGGCGCGGCTACGAAACCGCCGACTCCCTCCGTCAGCGCGGTGCACCGGCGGAACCGGTCGAACGCCTCATGCGGGATTCCCGGATCAACACCATCTTCGAAGGATCCTCCGAGATCATGCGCCTCTTTATCGCACGTGAAGCACTTGATCCTCATCTTCGCCGTGGAGCTAAGGCAATCGATTCCCGTGAGACCTTGGGCGTTCGCCTTCTCGCCGCGGCGAAGGCGGGGATCTTTTATGCGGGCTGGTATCCCCGTCGCTGGTTCCCGCTTCCCTCCCATCCCCCGCGCAGCCCCTTCCTCTATGAAATGCGAGTGATCGCATCTCTCAGCCGCAAACTCGCCCGCAATCTCTTCCACGCCATGGCTCGCCATGGCCCGAAGCTCGAGCGTCAGCAGCTTCTCTTGGGCCGCTTCGTCGACATCGGGGCGGAACTCTACGCCATGTCAGCCAGTTGCTCGCGCGCCCATCACCTTGTCCAGACCGGAGAAGAGTCGGGCCACGCCCTGGCGGTCGCTCGCTATCTCTGCAAGCGAGGTCAGCGCCGCGTCAAGGCGCTCTTCCGCGAAGCCCGCAAGGCCCCCGACAGAATGGGCTACGATCTCGCGCAGGGCATCCTCTTCGAGGCCTAGAACTCCATTTTTGGATTTGGAATCTCGAATTTGATGCTTTCCTCTTGGGGTGTCCTTCCTGCTTCTCCGCGACGTCCACACCCATTTCCCCATTCGCAAGGGAAGCTTTGGAAGCACCACGGACTGGGTTCGCGCCGTGGATGGCGTTTCGCTTTCCATTGAGAAGGGGGAGATCCTCGGGCTCGTCGGCGAGTCAGGCTGTGGAAAGTCGACGCTCGCGCGCACCATCATGCAGCTGGAACGCGCGACTTCTGGCGAGATTTGGCTCGAGGGCGAGAACCTCCTTACCCTGCACCCCTCCGAGATCCGCAAGCGCCGTCTCGAATTCCAGATGGTCTTCCAGGACCCCTACGCCTCGCTCAATCCGCGCATGACTGTCTTTTCCACCCTCGCCGAGGCCCTCATCCAGCGACATCCCGAGCTCACGAGATCCAAGATCGCGCTCACCGACAGGGTCGGCGAAGTGATGGAACGCGTGGGACTCGATTCCCGCTTCATGCGTAAGTATCCCCATGAGTTCTCTGGCGGACAACGTCAACGCATCGCCATCGCCCGTGCCCTCGCACCGGATCCCCGGCTCGTCCTCGCCGATGAACCGGTCTCCGCCCTCGACGTCTCCATTCAGTCGCAGATTCTGAACCTTCTGCTCAAACTGCGCGACGAGCTCACCCTCACCATGATCTTCATCTCGCACGATCTCTCCGTGGTCCGCTATCTCGCTGACAACATCGCGGTGATGCACGCCGGCAAAATCGTCGAATACGGCCCCGCGGAAGAGGTCTTCAACTCCCCGCAGGACGACTACACCAGGAAACTCCTCGCCGCGATCCCCCGGATCCGCCAACTGACGTGAGCCTCTGGCCGTATGCCCCGATTCCGGGCGGTATGCCGCCGGGGGTGGGCTCGTCCTCGTCGCTCTTCGCCACAATGGGCGCTCGGCAGCCCGGCGAAGATTCCACCTCCCAATTTCCAAATAGGATTCAGATCCAATTCCCAACTCGCAGTCTCCTATCGGCGCTTCGATCCTGAACGCTGGCTCTGAGATTTGTTTGGGAATTGGCCCGTCGAATTATTCCCGAAAACCATGCGAGTCCCGGCCCGACCACCGAACACCTCCTGGCGCCCTTCGGCCTGGCCGCGGCCAGTGCTCACTTCCCGTAGAAGAACTCCACGAACACCTCCGCGGAGAGCTTGACGCCCTCCGTCGAGGGATGGCTTCCGTCCTTGGCGTAGAGGCGCCCGCCCTTCCCCGCGTTCATCTCCACGGCCCAGGCCTTTCCAACCGGAACGACCAGCGCGCCCCCGGCTGCCGCTGCCGCTTCGGTGTAACCGGTCTCCAGCCGGCTCTGCATCTTGGAAAAGGTGTCCGCGGTCTTGTTTTTCCGATCCCCGTCACGGCGTCCCCAAGTCAGGAAGAACACCGGTTGCGCCCCGGCCTTGCGAGCCTCCTCCGCGAGCGTCTTCGCAAAGGGGTTCATCTGCCTCTCGCGTTGTCCCTTTCCGAACGACGGCATCTGGCTCTGCTCCTGGAACACCACCAAATCCCAATTCCCGGTGCGAATCTTCTCCAGGGTCTCCTTGGAACCGGCGTGCTTCTGGAGCGTCCATCCTCCCTTGGTAGCCTGCTCAATCACCAACTGCTTGCCTCTCTCCTTCGCCAACTTCGCAACGACCGCGGGCACCTTGAAGCTATAACTGTTTCCCACAAAGAGGACCCGGGCCTCCTTGGTGGACAATCTCTTCCGGAGCGCCGCCCGGGTCTCGGCCGCTCCCGCAGGAAGCGAGATCAGGATCGCAAGCAGGACCAGCAGTGCTTTCATGGCCCCTTCAACACACCCCCGACTGCAATTCCAAGCATTTCCACGACTGTTTTTTCACATCCTGAAAATCCTTAAACTGCAGCACTGACAAACCCCCAATCTCCCTTACATTCTCCGCGGGGAGTTCCCAACCTTCGACTTTCGACCTTTGACCTTCCGACTTTCGACCCAGCATGAGCTACCAGGTCTTCGCCCGTAAATACCGCCCCCGGACCTTCGAGGACGTCCTCGGTCAGGATCATGTGGTGACTACCCTGTGCAATGCCATCTCCGGCGAGCGCCTCGCTCATGCCTACCTCTTCGTCGGCCCCCGCGGCACGGGCAAGACCTCCACCGCCCGCATCTTCGCCAAGGCCCTCAACTGCTCGAACGGTCCCCGGGTCGACTTCGATCCCGACGAGGACGTCTGCATCGAGATCGCGGAGGGACGCTCCCTCGACGTCCTCGAGATCGATGGCGCCACCAACCGTGGAATCGACGAAGTTCGCGAGCTGCGCGAAACGGCTAACTACGCCCCCGCCCACGGCCGATTCAAGATCTACTACATCGACGAGGTTCACATGCTCACCACCCCGGCCTTCAACGCCCTGCTCAAGATCCTGGAGGAGCCTCCCCCGCACGTGAAGTTCTTCTTCGCCACCACCGAGCCGAACAAGATTCTCCCCACCATCCTGTCCCGTTGCCAGCGCTTCGATCTGCGCCCGATCCCGGTCGACATCATCGCCGGTCACCTTCAGCACATCGCCACCACCGAGGGTGTCACCCTTGATGACTCCGCGGCCTGGGCCATCGCCAAGGGAGCCGATGGTGGAATGCGCGATGCGCAGTCCATGCTCGATCAGTTGGTATCGTTCTGCGGCGAAGCGATTACGGAACAAAACGTTCAGGATGTCTTCGGCTTCACCTCGACCGAGACGGTGGCCGCGCTCGCCTCTTCCATTTTCAAGAGAGAAACCGCCCTGGGAATCTCCCTCCTGCAGACCGAAGCCAACAAGGGGAAGGACCTCACCCAACTCCTCTCGGAACTCGCGGGATTCCTGCGTGCACTGCTCATCGGCCGGCTCAGCCCCGACGTGGCAAGCGCCGAGGTGCCCACCGACTTTTGGAACGACCTGGGCGATCACACTGCGAAAATCAACGATGACCATCTGCTGGGCGTCCTCGATCGACTCGCGGATGCCGATTCGCGCATGCGCCGCGCCTCCAACAAGCAGCTTCACTTCGAGATCGCCTTGATCCGGGCGGCACAGTCCCTGGATGAGGTTCGCATCAGCGACGTGGTCAAGGCTCTTGAGCAGGGAGCACCACCAACGGCGGCGGGTCAACCGTCGCCCGCACCCGCAGCCGATCACTCGCCGGCGCCCGCCACTGCCGAGCCGACCAGGAGCAAAGCCACCCGTTCGCGCTCCCGCAAGTCAGAGCCCGATCTCGAGAACCGTCTCGAATCCTTGATCGAGCAGGCACCTGAGACCCGCCCAAATGAACCTGCTTGCAAGGACCCGTCCGCCGCCGATCCGGCGCTACCTGCGACCACCGCGGTCGAGAGCAAGCCCGTGCCTCCCCCGCCCACCGCGGAGGAACCCAAACTCGATCAATTTTACGAAGACCCCCTCGTCCACGATGCCCTCCGCATCTTCGAGGGGAAACTGAAAGAATAGCGCATGTACCGGCCAAGCCGCAAATTCTTCGCGGTGGCCCTCGTGTTGGCCTCCCTCGCCTTCCATTTGCTCACGGTTGCACTTTACTCCCGTCAGCCTGACCGCTTCGCGGCTTTTACCGTATTCCCAATCTGGATCTGGGGGAGTGTCGGCCTCGTCCTCTCGAGTACCGCCTTCATCTTTTTCCGCGCTCCACTCTCCCTCTTCACTTCCGCCGCGTGGGCGCTCACTATTCTCTTCGTCGCTGACGAGACCAGACCCCTCGGTCGCCTCGGAAGCGACGGATTGGTCCCCGGCCCGCCCGGTCGCTTTGGAGGCCGCGATGTCATCCGGGTCGCCACCATCAACTGGGCTGGCTCCAACGAAAACTTTTCCGAAGCGATCATCCGTTACAAGCCCGACATCATTTTCATCCAGGAGATCCCCCACCCCTACCGCTTGCGGCAACTCAACGAATTGCTCTTTGAGGGACGAGGCGACTATCGTTACGATCCCAAGACGCGGTGCGCTCTCGTCGTCCGCGGTGAGATCCAGCACCACATTCAGAACCCGGTCTATCGCAGCCAGCATGTGCGCATGCGCCTCCCCAACGGACGACTCATCGAACTCGTCAATATCCACCTGCAAGCCGCTTCGACCGACCTCAACCTCTGGCGCCGTGATTGTTGGCGCACCCACCATCACAATCGCAAACTGCGCCGCGGCGAACTCTCCTTCGCCATGCAGATTCTGGAGAAGACCAACCAGGACCCGCGGGTCTCCGCCGTCATCATGGCCGGCGATTTCAATGCGCCCGCCGACGATCGAATCTATCGCATGTTGCGCGCGAATTACAACGACACCTTCAGCGAAGCGGGAAGTGGGTGGGGCAACACCTACCACCGCCGCTTCCCCATCCTGCGCCTCGACCACATCTTTGCCTCCAAGGCCTTTTACACCGCTCGCTCCAAGGTCGTCTCCATTGACGAGTCCGATCACCGCATGGTGGTTTCCGATCTCATCCTGCAATGATGAACCCCCAAGCCCAGTTTCGACACCAATTGTCCGACTCCATTAATCCTGGACTCTTGGCACGGGAAAATGTCTGAAGTCACTCGCGACCTCCTGGCCGACGTTCTTGACGAGATCGCTCTCCTGCTCGAACTCAAGGGCGAGAATCCCTTCAAGATCCGCGCTTACCGCAATGGAGCCGAGGTGGTCCGCACCTATGACGGCGACATCGTGCAACGTGCCAAGGACGAAGAGCTGAAGGGGATCAAGGGAATCGGCGACGCCCTCCAGCAAAAGCTGCACGAACTTGCCTCGACGGGTAGGCTGGAGTTTCACCAGGGGCTGAAGGACCAGTTTCCGGAAGGCCTCTTCGAATTGCTCGACCTCCAGGGCCTCGGCCCCAAGAAGGTCAAGGTGCTCTACGAGGAATTGCAGATTGCCTCCCTCGGAGGACTGCGCCGGGCCTGCGAATCGGGCAAGGTCGGTGCCCTGGCGGGCTTTGGCACGAAGAGTGAAGAGAAGATCCTCGCTGCGATCGACGCCCACGAGCGATTCTCAGGACGCTTCCTCCTCTCCGCCGTCGCTCCCGATGCCGAGCGCATCCTCGATCTCCTTCGTCAGCATTCCGCGGTGAGCCGGGCGGAGATTGCGGGCTCCTACCGGCGCGGCAAGGAAACCGTCCATGACCTCGACTTCCTGGTCGCGACCCCCGATCCTTCAGCGCTCACTGAATTCTTCGCCAAGCTCGACGGCATCCAGGAGGTCCTGGCGCAGGGTGGCACCAAGGCTTCCATCCGTCTTGAGAGCGGGCTGCAGTGCGACTTGCGCGCCATTTCCAATGCCGAGTGGCCCTTCGCCCTGATGTATTTTACCGGGAGCAAGGACCACAACGTCGAATTGCGTTCGCGTGCCCTCAAGCAGGATCTCACCCTCAACGAGTATCACCTCGCTCCCGTTGAGGGATCCGGTCGCGAGAATCCCACGCCGAACATCACGGAAGAGTCCGAGATCTATGCGGAATTGGGACTGCAATACATCGAACCTCCACTCCGGGAGAATCGCGGAGAGTTCCAGGCTGCGGAGGAGGGCGACTTGCCGCGTCTCGTGGAACAGGACAACCTGCGGGGAACCTTTCACAATCACACCACCGCATCGGATGGCCGCTCCACGCTCGCGGAAATGGCCGCGGCCGCCGAAGAGCTCGGTCTGGCCTATCTCGGCATTTCCGATCACTCGAAGTCTTCCTTCCAGGCGAACGGGCTCGATGAGGAGCGCCTGATCGCCCAGGTCCAGACCATCCGCGCCCTCGATGAAACGCTGGACGGCATTGATCTCTACGCCGGGAGCGAGGTCGACATCCTGCGTGATGGCTCCCTCGATTTCAGCGACGATATTCTCGCGCAGCTCGACTACGTGGTGGCCTCCGTGCATGGCTCCTTCAGCCTCCCCGAGAAGGACATGACCGCCCGGCTCATCAAGGCCATGGAAAATCCTCACGTCACCATGCTCGGTCACATGACCGGCCGCCTCCTCCTGCGCCGGGAGCCTTATGCCGTGAACCATGAGAAGATCATCGACTGCGCTGCGGAGACCAACACCGTCATCGAATTGAACTGCTCGTCCAAGCGCATGGACATGGATTGGAGCTGGTGGAGACGCGCCCGGGACCGAGGCGTGAAGTGCTCGATCAATCCTGATGCGCACCATGTCGATGCGCTCCAGAGCCTCCATTTCGGGGTCCGGGTGGCTCGCAAGGGGTGGCTACGGAGAGAGGATATCGTGAACTGCCTCTCCGCCAAGGAGGTCCGAAAGTGGCTGCAAACTCCTAAGGATCAACGCATTTAAGGATTCGCGATTCTTACTTTTCCATCGAGCAAAGCTGGCCTATGGTGCCCCTCGCATGACACACCTGCGTTCATTCGCTTGCAGCTTCATTGCTGCTACGGCGGTCCTCCTCCTATGCTCCCCGAGCCGGGGCCAGGGGCCCGACATGGGGAAATTCGATCCTTCCAATGTCTACTTCCAGGCTTGGCTCACCGTCCGCGAGGGGGAAAAGTCCGAGAAGCAGGGGAAGTTTTTCGAGGCCTTCAACAAGTACGACAAGGCCAAGAAACTCTTCGACTCCGTCGCCCTCTACCATCCCGAATGGAAGGCCGACCTGGTGAAGGATCGCCAGAAAATCACCGCGGAATCGATGAATCTCATCAGGGACAAGGCCGTCGCCGAATATAAGATTTCTTCCCGTCGATCCAATGAACTTGTCGAGGGACCCGGCTCGCCCACCAAGCGCATAGACTTCGCGGTTCCCCAGCTCAGCAAGGAAGAACAGCGGAAGATCGGTGCCCTCCAGCGGCAGATCGCGCAATATCGGAACGAGCTGGGGAAAGCCCGTTCGGATCGCGATGCCAACGCCGTGCGCCTGCGCAACGCCTTGAGGGATCTTGAAGCGCAGCGGGATCGCATGGCCCACGCACCAGTGGCCGGCCAGTTGCAGGATCTTAACCAACGCATCACCAGGGTGGAGCGCGAGCGTGACGCCATGGCGGTGGCCCTGCGGGACAGCCGTTCCGAACGCCAGCAGGTCCTGGCCCAACTCGCGACCGCCAAGGCCGACACCGCAGCCACCAAGGACCGCGCGGAAAAACTCCAGGAGATGGTCGATGTGCAGCAGGCCGCCTCCAAGCAGGCCGTCGAGGGCTTGCGCCGCCAGCTGAAGAATCTGAGGACCACCCTCGCTGAAAAAGACGAGCAGTTCTCCGAACTCCAGGGGCGCAACGCCCTGCTTGTCCGGCAGCTTCAGGAAGCACGGGCCGAGATTCTTGATCTCCGCGACGAGCGGGATGACCTTCTCGCCGAGCGCGACCAGATGGCCGCTCTCCTCAAGCTCAACGAAGGAGAACGCGTCCGTCTTCTCATCAAGCAGAACATGGACCTGGGCCGCGACTTGAATACCGCCCGCGATCGCCTCCAGGAACTTCTGACTGATAACAATACGACCAAGGACCAATTGATCGAAGCCAAGCGCGACCTCGCTCATGCGAAGGGCCGCATCATCGACTTTCAGCGCGAGATCGCATCCCAGAAGAGCCGCCTGACCGCCTTGGAAGATCGTCTGCGCGATGCCGGGAACGAACTCGACTCCGATCTCCAAGCCGCCAACCTTGATCCCAAGAGTCGTGAGGAGATGGAGATGCTTCGGGGCATCATTTCCCGGCAGCTGCGGGTCCAGGAATACCGCCGGACCGCCAAGGACGACATCATGGCGGAGGTCAGACGGATCGGCCTGCAGGACAACAAGCTGGCCCGTAAAATCGGTGACTTCTTCGGCCAGGAGCTCAGGCTTACCGCGGAAGAGAGTCAACTCATCAAGGAATTCAAAATCGATGAGGACTTCATCTTCTCCGATCGCCCCAATCGGCGCGAATTGGTGAATGCGGGACAGGAACTTCAGTTGAGCATTACCATCAAGGACAAGCTCGCTCGCCGGGCCTATTCCAACCAGCGCTTTCTCGCAGCCCGTGAGGTCTTTGAATCAATCCTCGATGAGCATCCGGGCCACGTTGAAACGATTCTCAACCTCGGCGTCGTCCACATGAAGAATGACGAGATCGGCCTGGCCACCGGTTCCTTTAATGACGCCATCGTCATTCGCGGGGAGTTTCTTCCCTTCGCACACTTCATGCTCGGCGTGTGCAACTACAAACTTGCCCAGCGCGAACCTCCAGGTGAGGAGCGTCAGAAGTTCCTCACGATCTCCCGTACTACTCTCCGCAGGTCGCTGGAGCAGGACAACGACAATGCGCAGGCCCACATTTTTCTTGGAAGCGTCGCCGGCCATGGGAAGCAGTTCGACGAAGCTGAACACCACTTCAAAGAGGCGATTCGCATCGATCCTACTCTCACTCAGCCCTACTACAACCTTGCCAAGATTTACGAGCAGAAGGGCGACAAGCAAGAGGCCCTCAAATTCTACCGCGAGGCCCTCAAGAATGGTGGCGACCTCGATCTGGAATTCGAGTCTCGCCTCTCGGTGAGCCTGCGGTAATGGCGGTTCCCACCGGTTCAGGCAGCGCAACCACTACCTGGCTGCTTCCGATCGGACAGCGTGGCTGCGCTTCGCCTGCGGGTGGTTGAACGGTAGGTGAGCGGCCCGCCGAGTGGTATTCACCGGTCCCGCACGGTGATCTTCATTTCATCTGAGTTCCCGCGCAATTCCGGAGCGTACATCCCCACCGCCCGGGTAGGCAGCGCGCTGAACGTGCCTGGAATTTCCGCGCGCAATCGATAGCTCAAGTTGTGGCGGCCCCGCGGCAGGGATCTCACGAAGAGCGCTACCTTCTCATCCCGGAATTCCACGAAGGCTCCCAGTCCGCCTCCGTAGCTCTGACCACTCTGCACTTCCACCGCTTCCAGACCGGCCGCCTTCCAGTCCTCGAAGAGGAGGTAGCTGTAATCGTTCTTACTCTCCACCGAGAGCTCCACCTCGATCAAGTCGCCGCTCTCCACCGTGTCACCGACTGCGAGTTTCAGGCGCTCATACTTCTCCTTCCGCTGCTTGAGGGCCTGCCCCTTGGAGCCCGCCACGTCCTGGAGTGCCTTGACCGGAACCAGCTTGTAAAGCGTCCGTTCAACCTTCACCTCCAAGCCGGCTTTCTTCAGGAAATCCTCCTTGCTGAAGACGGTGAGGTAGACATTCGCATAGAGCGGTCCGCTTCCGCGTTTGCGAAGCTCGACCTTGTGTTTCCCGGTGCCGAGCACATCCCCTGCCACCACTGCCGTCCCATCAAAGCTGAAGAGGTTCTCCTTCGTGATCTTGACGGTCTTGAGCACCTTCCCGTCGAGGACCACCTCGACCTCCATGTCGGGGCTGTCCTCCTCGCTGGCCCGCAGGTAGTCGGCGATCGCCTCAATACAATAGGCCGTGTCCCGCGTGGAGCGCCAATAGGTCGCGTGTTTGCGGTTGTTGACCAGGTATTTCACCAGTCCGCTGGCTTGGGGGCTCTTCGGCTTCGCGACCGAGAGCAACTTCAAGTACCACGCATGCGCTTCGAATTCGCTTCCATACCAGTACCACCAGTAACCACCGTTCCCCAGTTCCAACCAGGCGGTTTGGTTCTCGTCATCGATCTTCAGGAACTGCTCGATGTTGGTGATCACCGCGTTGCGTTTCTTGTTGTCCTTGGTGCGGTGCAGTTCCAGGCCCAGGAGGCACTTCGCATACACCGGAAGGCCCACTTTGTCGCGAAAGAGGAATCCCAGCATCTCCGCGTGATCCACCCCGGCCTCCCCCAGCACCCGCCGCACCAGGGCATCCTGGGCATCGGCGCCCCGCTTGGTATTCTTCTTCCGTTTCTCCCACATGCGGATCCGCTCTGCTTCCCTGCCCTCGCTGATCTTCAACCAGACCACCCCCTGCTTGAGTATGTCAGCGGGGATCTTCGCGCCATTCAACTTGGCCACCGTGAGCCCATGCACCACCACCGCGGTGGTGTGCGGATAAGATCTCTCGCCATAGGCCGAGAACCATCCCCATCCCCCGTCATCATTCTGCATCTCACGCAAGCGCTTGATGCCCTTGCGCACCATCTTGTCGACCTCATCCTTGTCCCAGACCGGATTCTCCTGCCACCGCTTCCACTGCTCCGCGCGCTGCTTCGCGTCCCCGATTTCCTGGGGATTCAGGTTCACCCGCTTGTTCTTCACCTCCTGCAAATTGACGTTCATGTCCTGCAGGAGTCGTTGCGTGATCACGGTCGGAACGAATCGGTTCAAGGTCTGCTCCGTGCACCCGTACGGATAGTTCACGAGATAGGGCAGCGCATCGACCACCGCTCCCGCCACGGTCGGGGAGTAGCGAATCTCAAGACGCGTCTGCTCAGGTCGGCGTTTCTCGGGAACCTCGAATTCAATCACGGCTCGTTTGCCCTTCGGCCTGATCGCCCGGCTCCACGACTCGGTTCGCGACATGCCGTGCACATACACCGGGAAGGTCATCTCCATCGCGTCCGCGTCATCTGACGCAATCGCCTTCATGCGGACGGTCACCTCTCCTTCGGCCTTCGCAATCGCCAACCAGTCCACCCTCTTCTCGCCACCCGCCGGAATGGCAATGCGGGCAGATTGCGCGCCCTGTGCCACCAAGGTGCCTCCCTCAAGTTCCAGCGAGACATTCACTTCCTTGGCTTCCTCGTGGTAATTGTGGACCACCGCGCTCAGAACCACCTGGTCGCTCTCGATGAAGAACCGCGGCGCTTGCAGACGCACGATGAGGTCCTTGCTTGTGATTACTTCCGCGGAACCCTCACCCACGCGCGTTCCATGCCCGAGCGCCCAGACCTTCACCTTCCAGGTGGTGAGGTTGTCGGGATACTCCACCTCAATCTCCGCTTCGCCCCGCTCGTTGGTCGTCACCGAACCCGCCCACTTCACCAGATCGGCAAATTCCGAGCGCACCAGCACTTCCGGCCCGCCTTGGCCGAGTCCCTCGGCCGGAGCCATCTCGGCATCCGCTTTGAGGGCCGCTCCTCTCTTGGAATCTCCCAGCCCTTTGCGCCTCGGGGATGCGGAGGCCATCGGCATGCTGAGATTATTGCGGAGCATTCCGTCCGCTCCTCCAGCAGCCCCGGCAGCCCAGCCAAATTCAGCCAGATTTCCCCCAAAGCGGCCGAGCGTCTGCATCGCGATGGCCCTCAGCTTGTTTAGGTTCCTCCCGCTCCAGTTCTGGGAATGAACGAGGCCATCGTTGCTGAAGGATCTCTTCCAACTCCAGAAAAACTCCCGAATGTTGCCCACGTTGGATCCTCCCGAGATGTACTCGAGGCTCTTGTCGTAGACCGTCACCACGGTGGTGCCCTGGTAGGGTTCCCCGTTCTCGTCCTTCAGGCGCAACTTGAGGATGCCCTTCTCGCGCGGCTTGTATTTCGATTTCCCCGGCTCGACTTCGACACTCAGCAAGCGCTTCTCCGGCGGCAGGACAATCTGCTTTGTCTGGGTCACCACCACTCCGTCCGAGAGCGTGACCGCCTGCACAAAGATGTTGGGCATGTCGCCCTTCCTGAGCTTGATCACCACTTCCTTCGATTTTCCTTCGATCGTGATGGTGCGAAGCTCCTCTGCCGAGCGGCCATTGCTCCGCAGGAACAAGAGCACGGTGCTGCCTTCCTTGTTCGTGTTGACCAGCAACTTTGCTTCCTCCCCGGACTTGTAGTCCTTCTTGTCCAGCACGAGTTCCAGCGGGTTGAACCTGCTGCCGCTTCCATCATCATCCACCCTGCGGACCACGAACACGGAAGCACCTTCCTCCTTGTTCCCCTTCTCATCCGTGAGCGAAATGGAGAGTCGATACTGGCCCGTGGCCGGTGCCTTGAAGCGGAGCTCGCCTTCACCATTGTCAGCCGGTTTGAGTTCGAAGGACTGCACCTTTTCCTCCTTCACCTTGCCCTCCACATCGAGGGTCACCCTGAAAAGATCTGCACTCCCCGTCACCTTCACCGCCCTCCCATCCAGGGTCTTGGCTGCGAAGGAGGCATTCACGGTGCCTCCCGGTCGGGCAAATCCGCGGTCCAGCCAAATGGTGGCCCCGAAGGGACGGCGAGCCGCAAGCACACTGCCCTTGCCGTAAATCGCCCGTCGTGAGGAATCGACGACCTCCGCCGAGATCTCGTAGCGATGATCCATGTCCCCGTGGACCAGCTTGGCGAGGGAGGTCTCAATCGCAATTTCGACCGTTCCGTCCGCCCCGATTTCAAACTCACGTTCAAGGACAAGCTCCGGTGGCGTCCCGCGATTCTGATTCCACCAGACGGGCACCGGGGCGCGGCAACCCCATCGGCGCCAACCGGGATACCACTCGTAGTCACCACTGAACCACCAATACCCTTTTCCGTAGAGCCAATCCCAGCGCCCCCCGGGAAACCAACTCTGGGTGTGGCTGTAGCGCTGCACCTTCACCTTCACCTTCGCCTCGGTCACCGGGGCTCCGTGGTAGTACTTCGCGACCACCTTCGCCAAAATCACCTCTCCCAGGCTTACCGGGGTGGAGGGAGCTTCGACCTTCACCTCAAATTCCGGCTTCTTGTACTCCTCCACTCGAAACTGAATAGTTCCCCCGGGCACCTCGCCCTTGAGGTGGACATAATACTGCCCCAGGCGAGCATCCGCGGGCAGTTCATACTCGAGTTCCACTCCCCCGAATTCGTCGGTTCGCAGGTTCTTGGCCTCATGCACCTTGCCCTCCGTCTGATGGTGGATCTCCAGCGTGCAGGCCTTGCCTGCGTAAAGCGAAACATCGCCCAGATCGTACCTTGCCGCCCTCGCCCAGAACTTGAGATGCACCTTCTGCTCCGGTCGGTAGACCGGGCGATCGGTCAATCCATAGGAACGCGCGCTGTCGAATTTGTCCCATCGAAAGTCGCGCCACCGATGATACTGGAATCCAAGCAAGGCCCGACGCCCATCGACCCCTCGCGCAACCGCCATCCACTGGTGGTCGGAAGCCAGGCTGTCCTTCCCCAGAATCAACACTCCGTCGGCCCCAATCTTCTTTTTGAATCGCTTGGTCTTGACGTCATACTTCTTCAAGACCCGCTTCGCGCCCTTGCGCGCGATGACCTGGTAGCCGAACAGTTCAAGTTCGCCGCTCAGCGGAGCACCTGCCTTGCTCTCAGCGAGATAGAACAGTTTTCCCTCTTTCAGTTGCTGCGAAATCAACGCGGTGTCGCTGATCCAGACCACGATCCAGGAGGTGTTCCCCTTCCCGGCCCGGGCCTCCAGCAGGTAGGCCCCTGCCCCCGTGGTGGGCATTTCAAACTGAGCCCGCGTATCCCAATGACCGTCCCGGGGCTTCAACGCCACCTTCCAGTCCTTCACCTTCGCTCCGAGATACTTTTTCTGGTTGTCCTGGACCAGGCGCTGGCCGATCGCACCGATATTGATCGTCTTGTGGTCAACCGTGCGCGGATTGCTCTCGAGATGCTTGAAGATGTCCGCCACCACGAGATTGATCTTCAGGGCGTGGAGGGAGAGGGTCGCTTCCTCGGCGTTCCGATAGACATAGTTCACCAAGGCTTTCTCGCCGGCTTGGAACATGGGGGCGTATTCGAAGCGGCCCCAGTCCCTCTGGATCTGATGCAAGAGCTTTAGGCGGTGTTGCTCGTGACCATTGCCGTGGGTTGTGATCACGCGGCTCAACTCTGTCACAGCTTGTCCAAATTGCCTCCGGTCGAGGAGGACCTGCACCAGAAGATCCCCGGCAGACGCCCTCGAGCCCCCCTTGCCAGCTCCCGAAATCTTCCGAAGGAGCGGAATGAACTGGTAGTCCTTCGGCAGCTCAAAGCGCTTCACCCCGCTCGCCAAGCTCGCGATGGTCTCCGTTTCCTTCAGGGTGTGCACCTGCAGAATCCCCTCGGCCTCCGAGGGATCGGATTGCCTCCACCATCCGTATCCGGAGAGCGTGCGCACCCCAAAGTGCTGCACCAGGAAGTTGGCCCACTGACTCTCCACCTCCGACTTGCGTCCCGGATCAACCCGGGCGGTCTCGGTGATCGCCCAGCGCCAACGTTCGCCATCATTTCTTGCTGCCTCCCAGGACTCCGGAATCGAGATCACCAGCGCATTGCCTTCGTCGTCCACAGGTGCGCCCGAACCACTCGACAAGCTGGAGTCCTCCCCATAATCCGGAAGCACGTCCAGCGGGGTCAGCACGCCGAGGGCCCAAACCTGGCGCATTCCCGTCCTGCCCATCTGCACGAGATTTGCCAGGCTTGAATTGAGCTCCCCTCGCTTCTGCGCGGTGGCCACTCCCTCTGCCTTTTCAATCGCCTCAAGGATCAGCTGGATGGCCCGGACCCGGTCGCGACCCATCGAACTCACATAGCGGCCCCCACCCCGGTGATGCCCTCGCTTGAACTCACCATCGAGGATGTATCCCCAATGCTGCACATGCCAATAGGCGGAGGATGCTTCCTGCAGAAGGCCCCAATTCTCGCCGTGCGCATTCACGGCGCTTTCAACCAGCTCATCCAGTCCCTCACCCAGATTCAACCGCTGCAACTCGTTGACCGCGTCTTTCAAGTCCTTGCCTGATTGCGAGTCGTCGTGCTTCTCAAGGAGCTCCCGGTGGAGGTTGAGGGCGTCCTTCCAGTTGCCCTGGCCGCGCAACTTCTCCGCCTTCGCGCGGGATTCCTTGGCCGGGATGGGATCCTGCCCCTGGACGGTCGTGACCGCAGCGAAGAGGACGGCAAATACGATCTTCAGATTCATAGGGTTCAATTCGTTGGATGAGGTCGGCACGATCACGCCCCGTGCGTCATCGCCGTATCCTAGAGACTCTTGTCCAGAGGATTACTTTGCTCAAATCCCTCGAATTTACGATCCCTTTACGACTCCGGCTCCTCGTCCTCAAAGTCGATCACCCGTGGCCGGGCCTTGCGGAGCCGGTAGCGGCCACCGTTTCGAACCCGCAGCGGCTGAAACACCTCATCCGCCCCGCTCTCCTTCACCTCGAACACCATCGACATGAGCTCTCCCAGACGCCCCTTGGGAAAACCTCGCTCTTTGAACCAGGCCAGGTATTCCGGCGGCAGATCGATGATGGGAACCCCACGGGGCGGGTAATCCTGCGGACCAAACTTGCCGAAGGACATATTGGTCTGGCCAATTTCCTCCAGCAGATTCCGCAGGTCATCCCGGTCGATCTCCGTGAACTCCACTGGAAGAGTTCAACATAACCGGCCGGGGTCCGAAAGGCGGAATCACGATGGCCCTCATCTCAGGGCTGGAACACTCTGCTTCCCGGCCACTCGGGGACAGTTCACGCACTCCTCTCCCACCATGCACCGGCAGACCGGGATCCTCACTCGCCTCGCTTTCACCGATTTGTCCTCGCGGCGCTTCACTCCGGTGACCTTCAGTATCACCCACTCGATGCGCTCGAAAAACCTGGTCGCATCGAGCACGGGATTCAGGAAGTTGCCCACTGTGCAGTAGCTCTGGTTCTTCGGGTTGGTGTGGTGCACCGCGTGAGCTTTCTTGGTCTGAATCAAACGAATTCGCTGAAGAAAGGTGATGATCTTTCCGTTCTCCCGGGGAGACCTGTGCGCCCAGCAATGAATCTCGTTGCTGATCGCGCCCACGGTGCAAGCGAGCAGCCACATCCAGTGGAAACAACCCATGAGGATTATTCCGACGAGGAGCGATCCGCTCATGATCATGGTAACCGAATTTCGCTTCCAGAAGGTGCTCTTGGTGAATGCGCGCGGCTTGAAGTGGTGTCGAATGTTGGGCACGACCAACCGCTTGCCCAGGAAAGGTCAACTCGGTTCTCCGTAGGAATCCTCCAGCCAGTGTAAAACGCCCGAAGCAAAGTCCACCGCCAGGAGAACCACGGCTACCTGGAGGCCCGTCAATAGTGTGGTAAGTAGTATTTCAGTCATTACGACGAAGTCATCGCCGCAATCCCTCTATTCTCTAAATTGATTGTTTTCTTATAAACATCGTCTGGCTCGATGCTTGTCACTGAAGCTCAAGACGCAACTGCTCCGTGCTCTCGGGGTTCGAGAAGCGCACCCCCACCCCGATCAGGCGCACCGACTTGCCATTCCCTCTCGACCAGGCCTCCGCCAACAACTCCCGGCAGGTCTCCGGATCAAGGACCTCGTCCACGGTCCGCCCACCCGTCGCGGACCGGGTTCCGCGCTCGGCGGTCGTTCCCGTGAAGTCGGCAAACTTCAATTTCACCACCAGGGATTTCACGATGCGATCCGAGTGCTTGGCTGCCACCGATTCCGCGACATGCGCCCGCAAATCCTCCATGATTCCCACCAGCGGAGGAAACTCCGCGATGTTCTCCCGAAGTGTGGTCTCGCTGCTCAGCGACTTGCGTATCCGGTTGGGCCGCACCTCACGCTGGTCCTGTCCGCGACAGAGTTCAAACAACTCGACCCCCCATTTTCCAAAGCGCTCGGCCAGCTCCACCTTGCTCAACCGCTGCATGTCCCCACAGGTCGTCACTTCCAGCGCAGCAAGTTTCTCTTCCATCTTTCGCCCCACACCGAAGAGACGCTTGACCGGCAGGTACTCCATGAACTCCTCAATCTCGCTGGTGGCGATTTCAAACTGTCCATTCGGCTTCCTCCAATCGCTTGCGATTTTTGCGAGAAGCTTGTTGGGCGCAATTCCCGCCGAGGCGGTCAAACCGGTCTCTTCCTCGATCAGGGCGCGAATCTCCCGCGCAATCTCGGCGCCTGCCGCCGGAAGGTGACTCACGTCGAGAAACGCTTCATCCAACGAGAGCGGTTCAACCAATTCCGTGAATCGTCCAAAAATGCCCCGGATCTTGCGCGACTCGGCGCTGTAGACCTCAAAGCGAGGTGACACCATGATCAGATGGGGGCAGAGCTCCAGGGCCCGGAACCCCGGCATGGCAGAACGACAACCGAATTCGCGCGCTTCATAGTTCGCAGTGGTGAGCACTCCCCGCCGCCCCCGACCGCCAACCGCGACCGGCTTTCCCTGCAAGGAGGGATCATCCCGCACTTCGATCGCGGCGTAGAAGCAGTCCATATCGATGTGCAGGATCTTGCGCACGAGGTACTGTATCGGGATCTGCCCTCATCGCAAACTCCGAGACTTTTGCTCCCTGCAGCGCCAAGCAGTCCTCGATCTCCATCCGGTTCAGGAGGCCGGACTGCCTCCACCCTCCCCAGGATGGACCTACGCCAGTTTTATCCTCCACACCCTGATTGGTCAAACGCCTCCGCCTCGGGCCTTCCTATGGATTGGCGTCTCGCTCGCCGCGCCGTGATTTCCTTCGGGTATACTCCTCCAAGGCGGTGTCACATTTGCCAACTCCTTGCCGTTAGCCTTGCCGCACAATCGGAAGTTCCAGGATAAAACACGCGCCTTCGTCCCGGTCGACATCGATCTTCAAGTCGCCACCCAGGTCCCGCGCGAGACGCCGGCAGAGCGCCAACCCGAGGCCCACTCCGGGCTTGGAATGCGCGGCATCGTGGGCTGATTTGTGGAAGGGGCGGAAGAGTTTCTTGAGATCCGCGCGGGCTATTCCGCCTCCCTCGTCACATACCTCAATGCGCGCCCGTCTTCCTCCATTGGTAGCCCGCAGGTGCACGGTCCTCTCTCCCTCATCCGGCAAGCCGTACTTACAGGCATTGTCGACCAGGTTGAAGATGATCTGTTCCACGGCAGTGAGATCGGTTTCCAACACCACTTGATCTGCCTCCTCGATGGAATCCACCTGGAGGTTCGCATTGTCTTTACGCGCTCGTTCAACGAGGCGGGGCTCCATCCGTTCGACGAGAGCTTCGAGAGAGATCCGCTCGTGTTGCGTGCGGGCACTTCCGCGCTCCACCCGCGAATAGGAAAGGACGTTCTCGACGAGATGATTCAGGCGCTCGGCCTCGCGACGCATGGTGGTGAGGTAGCTCTTTTTCTTGGCCTCGTCCTTCACCATCCCTTCTGCCAGCATGTCGGAGTAGAGGTGGAAGGTTGTGAGCGGGGTGCGCAGCTCGTGGGTCACCGCCGAGACAAAGGTAGCGCGGCGATCGCTGAGCTTCATCACGCCCCGCACCAGCACGGCCGAAGCCAACAACGCGAGAATCAAGGCGACCCAGCCAACCGCGAGCGAGATGCGTAGCGCGGACCAGCCAACCACCGCGGCGACCGGGACTTCACCCGCCTGCAGGCGCCACGGCAGGGTCACCAGGGAGAGCGGATCGTTTGAGAGCTCATCGAGGCTCATCTCAAAGGACCCAGGGAGTGAACTGGCAGACACCTCCACAATTCTCTCCAGCTCTGCATTGGGCAGCAGATCCGCTGCGGCAGCCAGCAAGTAGTTCGCCAGGTCATCGGCCTTCAGCCAGACTCCTTGGTAGCTCAACGTGCCGGCCACTGAAACTTCGCGGACGACGAGCAATTCCTCTCCCATCCAGACCGGTTGAAAGGGCGACACCTCGGTTCGCAGTTCCACCAGAGGCGGCGATTCCAGCTGTTGCGCGTCGCTTTGCGGATCAGGTGTCTGTGAAGGCTGCAGCTGGCTCTGTCGCGGGCTTTGTTCCGCAACTTGTGCACGCGCTTGTCCACTGCCTGCCGTCTGACCATTGCTGAGCACATTAGGCCCCAGCTTGGGAACCGCCCGCTGCGATGCGTCATAATAGACTTCAGCCCGTTTCGACTTCTCGATGATGGTTACTTCCTGCTGGTACTGCTTCAAGCGGGTAACCTGGCCCCGGTTGTCGCCTCGCGCCTGCCTCACCCAAGCTTCCTTGAGCTGAATGTCCAAGGCATTCGGAGTGTTCCAGTTTTGATCTTCGTTTCCCCACATCTCATTTCCGCTGGAGCAGGCAATGCAGATTTCATCAAGATTGGTAAATCCGGCCGTCTGCCCGTGTCCGGTTTGTTTCGCGAGAAGCCCCTTCAAGGTGGTGAGCTCATCAGCAGTGGAGTCCAGGTAGTGGCGGGATATCCCATTGCCTTCAGCGAGATCCCGTTCGTTGCCGTTGGGAACTTGCGGCGAGTTGACCTCCCGGGTGGCCGCATTGATCTCGAAGTGCAACCGCACGAAGTCCGGCAAGCGGGGGAGAAGGGGCGAGGGTTGCACCACGATTCCCTTGCCCACGATCTGGAACTTGTTCGTGAATACGTCTTCCGGCTCGAAAAAGGCCTTGAAGTGATGGGCCGGACGCTGGTTCTCCAACACCAGCAAGCCGGAGGCTGCGGTATCCATCCGCGAGAGGCTCAGGCGAATGCGCTCTTCCAGCTCGGCGGAAGACTCGGCTTCGGCCTGCATCTTCTCGAGGTGGAGGACCTTGTTGGTGGACCACGCCATCGCCCCCACGATCAGGAGGGCGCAGACCCCAAGGATGGACCATATGAGCCACGGGCGATTCATCAGCTTGCGATCATGTAACCTTTTCCGCGCACGGTGAGCACCGCGTCCGGGCTACGCAGCTTCTGGCGGAGGTGCGCCACGTGCATGTCCACCGTTCGCGTCTCGATGTTCTTGGGATCGAGGCCCCACACTTGCCGCAGGAGTTCGTCGCGCGGCACCGCCCGTCCCGACTGCGCCACCAGGTAGCGCAGGAGCTCTGCCTCGCGCTCGGATAGCTCTTCGCGATCCCCGTCTTCAAAACGAATCTCGCGTCTGGAAAAATCCACCCGGCCTCCCGTCACGTCATGCGTCTGCACGGCGGCAGGGCGCTCCGTGCTGCGGCGCAGAACGGCATCGACCCGCGCGAGCAGTTCACGCACGCTGAAGGGTTTCACCACGTAGTCATCGGCACCCATCTTGAGGCCCCGCACCCGATCGCTCTCTTCTCCCCGGGCGGAGAGGATGATGACCGGTTGGCCGGGCCTTTCACTCTTGAGCGCTTCAAGGACATCGAATCCGCTGCAACCGGGCAGCACGAGGTCCAGGAGGAGCAATTGATAGTTTGCGCGCAGCGCCGTCGCGCGGCCCGCCTCGCCGTCGCCTTCCGACAACACGGCGTATCCCGCGTAGGTGAGGGCGTCCACCACCCCCTGCCGCACTGCGGAGTCATCTTCCACCACCAGTATTGTAGGAGTATCCATCTTACCTGATCTCGATTGTATAGTAGCGCCAAAAGGCGTCCTGCGCAGTCAAAAATGTGCTGTAAACAAGGCGCCGTGCCGACCTTATGCCGCCACGGCGCCAAGGAGTTGCCTTGAAATCTTACTTCTTTGCAAATTTGTAGCCCTTGGCTTCAGCTTGCTCCCGAACGGTCTGAACCACCACTTTGTCGAGAGTGTCGCCGTCCTCACCCAACTCCTTGAGCCTGGCTTCCACGAACGATGCCCGCTCCTTGGTCAGCTCCTGGATCTTGGTCTGACAGGCAATCCGCTCCGTCTTCTTCTTGGCGATGAATGCCTTCCGCTCGTCGACGGTCATCTTCTTCATCTCCTCCGGAAGATCCTCGACCTTCATGTCCTCCCACTTGAACTCCTTGACGGCGCAAGCATCAACCCAGTCCCAGTTTCCGTTCCAGTAGTTCGCGCTGGCCTTGGTCGCGGCCCGCTGCTGGATCGCATTGCCCTTGCTCTTCTCCGCCAGGGCGTCCTGCACGGATTGCGTGGCAAGGCGGGCAATTCCGATTTTCCCCATCGGCACGTAGGTCCCGTTGAGCTTCTTGTTCCACTCGAGGATCTCGACGTCCTGCGGCGCATCGATATGCACCACGGCCTTGTTGTGGTCGATAATGAGGAACTTTCCATCCGCCAGCATCGCTCCGGATTTCCAACCGGTGTTGATGCCAACCCGTTCATTGCCGCAGTGAATGGTGTTCACGATCACGCCCTTGGCGATCGCTGCCTTGCAGGCGTTGGTGGGATCAATCGGGCCCTGGGTGAAGGGCTCATTGCCCGCCACGAAGATTGCCTTGTAGACATCGGTGGAAGTATCCCACTTCAAGTCTCCAATCGCGCGCTCGATCACCGCCCCGCAGTACTCGGAGCCGCCGTTGGTGCGGAGGGCGAAAAGGTCCTCACTGATTTTGTCGAGATCGCGCGTCAATGGTTGAATCTGGCGAATCCAATGGTTCTCCGCATTGAGCCCGTCGTTCCCGTATTCGTAGAGGGCGACTTCCACAAAGGGCACCTTTCCGTTCTGCTCGGCATCGATGAAGGTGTTCACGATGCTCCAAAGCTGCGTCTTGGTTTGCTCGATCAAGCCGCTCATGCTCCCACTGGTGTCCAGCAGGATGGCGAGCTGCACCTTGGACTGCCCTTTGCCCGGCTTGCTGACGTCCGCGGGCTTCGCTTCGACAGCCTTGGATTCAGCCTTCTCGATCTTCTTTCCAGGCAGGTCGGCCAACGTGCTCGTTGCACCGATCATGGCAGCCGTTCCGCAAAGGACGGCCCATTTTATTGTTGTCAGTTTCATGGTCAATTCTTGGTTTTGAGTTTGGGAATCAAATAGTGGTTCGTGACGAGCTTCATTCCCACGAGGGAGATCCGCGTCTTCTTGACGTCGAGCAGCGGCCCGAGTTCATAGATGTTCTCATACCCGTAGGCATGGAGGGTGATGAAGGTCGGGATGTTGAGAGCCATCCCGGGGCTCTTGGATCGAAAGGCCACCGGCGCATTGTCAAAGTTGTTGTTGCAGTAGATGAGGATCCGCGTGTCCTTGGTGGGTATCGTCTTCGCGAGGCTGTCGGTGGTGATCTCGGAGAAGTTCAGGTGCACCGCTCCCTTCACGTGGAGCAGCGCAAACTTTGCCGCGCTCCGGGTGTCGAGCACGATGGTGTTCGCCTCCGTCGCCATCTCGATGAATTGCGACTCGGTAATTCGGCGTTCCTTGCGATGGGCAATCGCCTTGCGAGACGCCTTTTCAAAGGCCCCGATATCGATCAATTCGTTTCCGAGGCCGAGAGCCTTGCCATTGATTTGCCGGGGCTTCTCTTCGGCGAAGGCTGAGAATCCGATCACCAGGGCACCGACTGCCACTGCGACTACTTTCGTTGAATGGTGGTTCATTGTTTGGCGAGGTGTGAATCAGCGAACGCGATAGCGGGTGCCATCGACGACCAGTTCGAGGTTCTTTCCAAGGGCGAGACAGCTCTGGCGCTGCTTGGCAACCAGTTTGTCGACCACGATCCGGAATTCGGGACTATCGATCGAGATCTCCTTCACGGGGAGGTTGGCGCCCTTCGATGCCATGGTCACGCTGGCATCGACCCACTCATTACCGCGTTTGAAGAAGGCCATGTCGGCATGTTGCGCGACGTTCTGGACCTCTTCCCTTTGCAGGGCATCGTTCACGTATCCGTTGGTTGGGTTCAGGTTTGCAGCTCCCTTTTGCGACCAGAGATTAAGATCCTGATTCACGCTGCTCCTCCCGGTGCGAAGCTTGAGGGCCTTCTCGTCGAAGTTGAAGGCGGCCCGGGAGTTCCGCCGCGCTTCCGGTCGGAATACTTCGCCATCAAGCGCGAGAAAGGCGGTGTACTCCGTGAGGATTCCATGCTCGGTGGAAAGCCGCACGATCTCGTCCACCAGTTCCTTAACCCGCGGGTCGTTCCGATCGACATTGTCGCCGGTCAGGCCGCCAAGTGCGGAATCGGCACCCAGGTCACGCAGTGCTTCGGTGAGAATCGCAATCTTCCGCATCGCCCACAGCCGTGGCACAAAGGAATGACGCTTCTTGCCCGGCTTGAAGGTGAAAGTGTATTTCTTGCGCTCCTTGCCATCGTCGCCCGTGAGGCGAAACTCGAGCGGCTCACTCCCAATGTAGCGGCCCGTCACGATAATCTGATCGTTCGCGAAGAAGTCGGGCAACCGGTGCGGCACCAGATCGGCAATGCGATGCGGCGCCGGATTGCCGTCCTTGTCGACCACCTTGATCTTGGGAAAGCTGAGCACCGGGCCCGAGAGGCGACGGAAAACGGAGGCCACCTTCACTTCCACCTTCTCCCTGGGAAGAACGTAGGTGGCAGTCGCGCGACTGTCGTCAGCGAGGCGTGAGAGGAGTGGCGTGTTGACGTCGACTCCCACCCCGAAGGTGAAGATGCGGCGGCGATTCTTGTTCGCGTCCGCTGCCTTCTCGCGAATGCGCTTCTCGGAGGTCTCCCCGATGGTGGGAAGCCCGTCCGTGACGAAGAGCACGATGGGCACTGTTCCCTTCCGAACTGGCTGCGCAATGGCGGCCTGCAATGCTCCGTGGATGTTTGTCCCTCCACTGACACGGATGCCGTTGATGAACTTGCGGGCCCGGACAATGTTGGCGCGATTCACAACCACGGGCTGGTCCGCGAACGGCTCGACCGCCTCGTTGTAGATGATCAAATTGAAGAATTCCCCCTCTTCGAGGCCCTCCACCACCTGGAGCGCAGCGGAGCGGGCCTGGTCGAGCTTTTCGCCTGCCATGCTGCCGGAGCGATCCAGGACAAGGGTCACTTCGCGTTTCAGCGTGGGGGCGTTGTCATCACGAGTCGGCGGCGCCATGAGGAGCAGGAAATGTCCTGTGTCCCCGGCCTCTTCGGGGTGAGTGAGGAACGATGCGACGGCTTCCTTCTTCTTGCGACGAAGGACTGAGAGGCGGAATGGGCCGGAGGCAACCTTGCCTCCGAGTTTCAACCGCATGCCGTTTCCTTGTTTCTGCGGAGAGATCTCGTGACTTGGCGAGTAGGTCGTTGCGATGCCGCCCTTCAGCGCCCAGGTCACATCGATGGTCCACTGCACGCGGTAATCGAGCGACTCCGAACGCGGTAGAACGTAGTCAATACGATCGACGTCGATGGGCAGCAACTCTTCGTAGACGAAGCGCACCTTGCACTCACTGCGCGGAGGGATCGGGAACACGCTCGAATCCACCGCCCCGAATCCTGCGAATTCAAGAATGGCGGGATCCTTCGAGCGCCTCACGATTTCATCATAAATGCGCCGAGCCTCCTCCTTGGGGAGGATCTTGGCCTTGAACTCGACGTTGGATCCCTCCATCGAGAACGACTTGAGGACGGCCCCGGAGGGCACCGGCAGTAGGACCTGTCCCTCCTGCTGGCGGCCCGCCGGATTGAAGAAGTTGATCGTGAGAGTCGTCTTGGCGATCTGGTTGTCGATTTGCACTGCGGCATTGATCGAGCGGACCTCCACCCGACCCACCGGTTGTGGAACGGGTATGGACAGGGGCCGCACATGCGGGAGCCAGTGATGGTGATGCTGATTGGCAACTCCATGGGCACTCACCTTGGGAATCCAAACCAAGCTCCCGCCACCCACCAGCATCGCATTACGGAGAAAAGTTGATCGTTTCATAAGAACAGAAATTCGCTTTCTTGGTGTGGAGAATACGCCCCAACTCGTTGGCGGTCTGTAAAGTGGCCGTAAAGCCTGAATCTCTGTGCGTTCCGTGGGCCAGACTCGCCGAGAGGCACAATTACGGAAGTTCCGCCCCGACCCGAAGAAACCAGCGATCCGGTTACCTGTTTCGGGGGTCAAGGCTCCGAAAAACGAGCAGTTCCCCGCCGCCCCCTCGGAGAGGCGGGAGAGCAGAGCAAACTCTGCGTCTGCTTCCGACCACGCTTCGAGGTCCGGAGCTCCTTCAGGATCGAACGTCACTTCGTCGGTGCCAATCGCGCCCTCGTGATCAGTTCGGGAAGGTCTTCCAGCCACGCGCGGGCCATGTCCCCGTGCGCCAGACTTACACGTTCAACGAAGTCGGAACGAAGATCAACCTGCATGGGCCTCCAGACATCGCTGGAAACTGGCATGACCGGCAAGATCAGGAACCCAACTGCGCAACAATCTGATCCGTCACGGCCTTCACCACCGCTTCGGCTTCCTCACTTCCTTCTCCACCACCATTTGAACCGGGTGCTCCGCTCTGCGGAACAGCGCACACCACGCCGGGCCGGAATTCTGAGTTGTCGCAAAGTTCGCACTCTTTCCAGTTCGCCCGCTTGTCGTCCATGCCCAGCGAGGCGCGGAGATCAATGAGCTCCTTGGCCTGACCACCTGTGATGGTGAGCAGATCGCTTCCCTTCAACTGGGTCGCGAGCAACACCGTCTGGCAGTAGGCATTGGTGTTCTCCATCTTCCAATAGGCATCTTCGATGTCTTTCCCCCACGTGATCACACCGTGGTTGATCATAAGAACGGACATGTGCTCGATGGCCGCTTCACCCACTGCCTCGGCATTGGCCGGGGTCCCGGGCGTCTGGTATTCCGCCATCCCGATCTCCCCGAGAAAGACTTCGGCTTCCGGAATCATGCACGTGGGGGGACGCACTCCCGCCACTGCAAAGGCCGTCGCATGCGGCGGGTGGGCGTGACAACAGGCCTTGGCCTTGGGTTGCCGTTTCATGATGGCCATGTGCGTCAGGCACTCGCTGGTGCGCTTGCGCTTGCCGGCCAGCTGGTTCCCATCGAGATCAATGAGCGCCATGTCTTCCGGCTTCATGAAGCCTTTCGAGATCAAGGTCGGAGTGCAGAGAACGAGATTGTCTCCCACCCGGATCGTCATGTTGCCACCGTTGCCGTCCGTGTAACTCTTCTCCCACATCCGTCGGCCCAGATCGCACATGCGGCTCTTCAGGTCCTCGACACCAGGCGAGTGAAAAAACCTCTGGATCTCGGCCGGCGTTCGCGGATCCCCACCGGGTTCCCAGCGAAACTCGTAATCAGGCACCATCGGTTCCTCGGTCACTCCTCCCGTCACTTCCCCGCTGGTTATTCCCCGCTTGTGCCGCGCCTGCGCGGCCTTGATGGCGTCCTTCGCGGTCGGAGTGAGGAGGATTCCCTCCGGAATCGACTCCAATCCTCTGCCCCTGCGGATCAGGGCCTCCACATCGCGTCCGGTAAGTACTTTCTTCATTCGTCGTCGTCCTCAGGAGGATAGGGTTGGTGATCTATCTGATCAAAAATCGCCACCGTGATGGCATCGACCGGGGTGGGGCCCTCGAACGGCGCAGTCGCTTCCGCACCTTCCACAAAGCCCACGATGTCGTGCTGGCCTGCGCCCAGGTTGTCGTAGACCACGAGGGAAGGCTGCTTGGTCAGCCCCGGTTCCACCTCACAAGCGGTGTTGAGTTGTTCCGCTTCCAACGGATTCACCACCAGCCACCGCGCACCACGAAAAGCGGACTCCTGCACGCTCATGGTGACCTTGCCGATGACTTGTCCGATTCTCATGGTTGTTGATCGTCGATGACTCCCTGCACGAAGTTGCGCACCGGAGAGTGCTCGTCGTGCACGATCCCTCGCGCTCCGATCCCATCTGTGCTCACAAAGACCCGCTGGTGCAGGCCTGCTCCGAAGAGATCGATCGCCACGAAGGGTGGCTCGCTGAGGGCGGAGCCCTTCTCGTCCTCGCGTTGACACAGCAACATCGTGAAGCCATCCAGGCTGGGATGACTGTGCGTCGCCACTGCGTTTCCGACTACCCGACATAGCAGCATGGTCAGACAATGCGCAGGTTCTCCACCATTACGCAGCGGCGCACGCGCGTGAAGGTCTTCGGGGTTGTGATCCCTTCACCCGTGGCGGTGGCCACCGAGTAACTGAGGTAGCCCTCGCCACCCAGTCCGAGACCAGCCATGGAGGGGCCGTTTTTCACATAAATCGTGGTGTCCATCTCGCGACCCATGTGCGTCAAGTTGCTCACGTTGGTGGAGTGGATGATTGCGGAGTGCCGGTAGCCGTGCTCAGCCTGCTTGGCCTGTTGCACACCGGTTTCAAAGTCAGGCACCGAGACGATGGGCACCATCGGCATCATTTGTTCTTCCTGCACGTAAGGGTGATCTGCATCGGTCTCCGCGATGAGCAACTCGCAGCCGTTGGGGATGCGTGCGCCGGCCTTCTCGGCGAGCAACTTGGGACTGGCACCCACCAGGTCGCGATTCACCACCGGGTGCGAGCATCCCCCGTCATCTTCCTTATAGGTGAAGGCTGCCCCGGTCAGGCGTTCGAGCTGGGCTGCATTCAACTTGCCCGCCCCTGCGTTTTCCATCGCCTGCAAAAACTTGCCGTAGACCGAGCCAACCACGAAGACGGCCTTCTCGCCGATACAGAGCAGGTTGTTGTCAAAGGCACCGCCCTCAATAACGCAGCGTGCCGCCCGGTCGAGATCCGCGGTCTCATCGACCACCACCACGGGGTTTCCCGGCCCCGCACAGATCGAACGCTTTCCGGATTGCATGGCGGCGTTTACCACCGCCGGGCCGCCTGTGATCGCCATGATGGCAATCAACTCGTGCTTCGAAATCTTCTCGAACGACTCCAGGCTCGGATTCTCGATCACGCAGATCAGGTTCTCGATGCCAAGTTCCCGGGCGATCGCCTTGTTGTATTCGCGCGTGGCCAGCACCGCGCTCTTGGCACCACCCGGGTGCGGATTGAAGACGATGGCATTGCCCGCCGCCACCATGTTGATCACGTTGCCCGTCAGGGTCGGAATCGAGTGGGTGACGGGCAGAATCGCGCCCACCACTCCGAAGGGGGCATACTCTTCGAGCGTGATCCCGTCGTCACCACTCAGCGCATAGGGCCGCAGCCACTCCACGCCGGGCACCTTGTTCATGATCTCCAGCTTGGCGATTTTGTGATCAAGCCGGCCGATCCTGGTCTCATTGAGTTCAAACTTGCCCCACGTCTCGGTGTTTGCGGCGCACAGGCCTTTCACGATTTCGACCACCCGTGAGCGTCCTGCGAGGCCGAGCTTCTTCAGCTGGAGGAAGGAGTCGTGAGCCGCATTGGCGGCAGAGTCAACACAGGTGAAAACTCCGAACGCCCCGCTGGTGCCGCCCCCTTTGCAACTGCACCCCTTCTCTGCCGCTGCCGGAGCCGGAGCGGCCTTGGGAGTGGCTGCCGGCGCCGGGGACGATGCCGGAGAAATCTTTCCCAGGTCGGCGAGAACCTTCTCGACCACGCCGCGCAGAGCTTCCTGATCCATCACGTTCATCGTTTCTAGCTACTGGATTTGCCGTAGATGTTCTTCCCGAGGACGTCGACGCTGTCGACAATCGCCACCACCGCGGCGTCGACCGGAATCTGCTTCAGTCCACCCGCCTGGCGCGCCGAGCTTCCCTGGCAAAAGAGAACCAGCTCGCCTTCTCCCGCTCCCACGGTGTCGACCGCCACAATGGTGTTCGCTCCATCGCGGAATTGATCCGGCTGGGCTTCATCCACCAATTTCGGCCGGACCACGAGGAGCTTGCGCCCCATCATGCTCTCATCCTTCTTGGTGGCCACCACGTGGCCGATGACTTCTGCCAAAAACATCGTTGCGAGGGGTCGCGGGTTACTTCCCGGTGGATTTCTGGGTGGGGATGACCTGCTGGATCGCCTCGTCGGGGCGCGCGATGACGTGCGCACTCACCACTTCACCGAGATGTGAGGCGGTGTCCGCACCGGCATCGATCGCGGCCTTGACCGCCGCCACGTCGCCCGTCACCACCGCATTGCACAGCCCGCTTCCGACGCTCTTCATCGGTCCGGTCAGTTGCACGTTGGCAGCTTTGAGCGCTGCGTCGATTCCAGTCACGAGACAGCACAGTCCGCGCGTTTCCAGGAGTCCTACTGCTTGTTTAGCCATTGTTCTGATTGGTTAGTTGATTGCTTGATCTGTCACTTAGTTGAGAGTCGAAACTTTTCGGTAAACTTCCCGCGCCAGGACGAGTTCCTCGTTGGCGGGGATCACAAACACTTTCACTTGGGCGGCGGCGGAACTGATCTCCCCTTCCACCCCGCGGCAGCCTTCATTCTTCCCGGCATCGAGCACCACTCCGAATTCCTCCAATCCCCGGCACACCGCCTCGCGCAGCCACGGATTGTTCTCCCCGATGCCGGCCGTGAACACGAACCCGTCCAGGCCTCCGAGTTCAAAGAGAAACGAGGATGCCCAGCGTCTCGTCTCGTGAATGAGCAAATCCACCGCGAGGGCGGCGTTCTCATTTCCCTCACATGCCGCCGTCCGCACATCCCGCAAGTCGTTCCCGACCCCGGACACCCCAAGCAGGCCGCTCTCCCTGGTGAGTTGCTGCTCGACCTCTTCCATGCTCAGGCCCAGCGCCTTGGCGGCATAGGGAATGGCCCCGGAGTCGAGGTCCCCCACCCTGTTGTTCTGCGGCAATCCGCTTTGCGGCGAGAACCCCATGCTGGTGCCCACTGCCACGCCATTGCGAATGCCGGTCACCGAACTGCTTCCGCCGAGGTGACACGAGATCACCCGCAGCGGCTTCTCCACTTCGGCCGGACCATCCAGGTAAAGACGGCGCACTCCTTCCGCCACATCGTCACGCTCCAGGAGCTCGGCGGAGCGCTCGGCGACGAACTTGTGACTTGCCCCGTGAAATCCGTGGCGCCGGATCCCGACCTCGTGCCAGGCTTGGGGAACCGCGTAGCGCGTTCCAGCTTCAGGCACCCACTGGTAGAAGGCGGTTTCGAAGAGGGCGACCCGGCGGGCACCCGGGAGGATCTCCCCGAACTGGCGGATCCCGGCCGCGTAAGCCGGGTTGTGCGCCGGAGCCACTTCCGCAAATCCCTCCAGGGCCTCCAGCACCTCGTCACCCGCTTCCACGCAGCCACTCAGATTGCGGCCGAGCACGGTTTTAAAGCCCACTGCCGCGATCTCACTCTGCGAAGAAACCGCCCCGCTGCCTTCCATCGTGCTCAGCGCGTCCCGAATGACCTCGCCATAGTCTTGCACCCGCTCATAGCCACCCTGCGCCAACAGGCGTTCCTCCCCCGCGTCCATCTCGAAGAGACGGTACTTGAAGGAGGTCGAACCCAGGTTGGCGACGAGGATCTTCACGATGCGGAGCGGGCTACAGCAACTCGACCAGGCCGGCGAGATCGTCGTGGGGACGCGGAATGACCTGGGTGGAGGTCACTTCGCCCACTTGGGATGCGGCTTCCGCTCCGGCGTCGATCCCTGCCTTCACCGCCGCCACGTCGCCGGTGTAAAATCCGGTAACCAGTCCGCCACCGATCTTGGACCAGCCGAGCATCGAGATGTCGGCCGCCTTGAGGGCTGCATCCGAGGCTTCGATCAGGGAGACCAGGCCTTTCGTTTCAATGATTCCTACTGCTTGTTTTGCCATGGTTCGAAATGGTGTGTTGTTAGACGAGTTCGAAGCGCTTCAGCAGGTCCGCATGGGGCCGGGCGATGACGTGGGAACCCACGAGCTCACCGACTTTGTCAGCAGCTTCCGAGCCCGCATCAACCGCGGCTTTCACGCTTCCAACATCTCCCTGCACGAGGATCGTGAGGAAGCCTCCGCCGATCTGCACCTGCTTCAGGATACTCACGTCAGCCGCTTTGGCCATCGCATCGGCGGCCTCCACGTTGCCCACGTAGCCTTTAGTTTCAATTAGTCCAAGAGCTTGGCTCATCTGTCTTTCTGTTTTGGTTAGAGTCTGTGATCTACTTGATCAGTTCGCAAAAGGTGTCCGGCTTCAAGGCGCAGGCGTTTCCCTCGTCGGTGTCGATATGCACCTCCAGATTGAAGCTCTCATCGACCCGCACCACGATGCTGTCGAAGGTCACCGCCGAGTCGCCATGGACCTTCATCTTCATCACGTCCAGGTGTTGCACGTCATAGTAAGCGGCGTCGTCGGGGTGCATGTGGACGTGCGGCGCCGCGCGAATGACACCCTGCTCCATCTCAAAGAATCCACTCGGCCCCATCAACATGCAGCCCGGAGTCCCGCCGATGTTCCCGGAGAGACGGAGAGGAACATCAAAGCCCAGCGCGATGGCATCGGTGTAAGCCAATTCGACCTGGTTGAAATCACGACAGGGACCGAGGATCCGGAGATTCGAAATCACCCGACTCCGCGGACCGACCAGGGTGACCGTCTCCTTCGCGGCGTAGGCCCCGGTCTGGTAGAGCTCCTTCATCGGCCTGAGTTCGTAGCCGGGACCGAACAATTGCTCCACCGCCTGGGGCGAGAGATGGCAATGCCGGGCGCTCACATTCACCACCAGGCCGTTGGGCCCCTTGCCCGACTCCGGCAATGCCAACCCCATCTTGGCATAGACCTGCTCCCGCACCATGTGCTCGACCACCGCCCGGGGAATGTTGGAAATACTTGGCATCTGCCCTAAACTCGGACGAGATATGCTTGGGTTTTCTTGACTCGTCAACCAATATCAAAGATATTACCAACTAAACCCAAGAATTCCCAATCCTGAATCACCCCTTGAAGCCATGCTTCCTGTTGAACGTCAGAGCGTTATCCTCTCCCGCCTCTCAGAATCAGACTCCGTGCGCACTGGTGAGCTGGCTTCCGCGCTCGAAGTGACTGACGAAACAATCCGCAAGGACTTCGAGGCCTTGGAGAAGCGCGGTGAACTTCTACGCATTCACGGCGGTGCGGTCAAACCGGCCCAGGCTCGGGTTGAGCTCGCTCTCACTGAGCGCAAACTCGTCAATCGTGAGGCCAAAACCGCGATCGCTCAACTCGCCGCCGAGCGCATCCAGCCCAATGACACCATCTTCATCGATGCCTCATCGACCGCCCTCACCCTCGTGGAATTTCTCCCGGACTTTCACCTCACCGTTCTCACCAACGCCCACAACGTGATCTCTGCTCTCGCCGATCGCAAGGGCATCGACTTGATCTCCACCGGCGGGATCTACGAGCCGCGCTCACGGTCCTACATCGGGCTCCCCGCGGAATCCACTATGCGCAAACACAACATCCACCGCATGTTTTTCTCCTGCAACGGCATTCACCTTGAGCGCGGCGTCTCCGAAACGAACTCCCGCCAAGCTGCCTTCAAGGAACGGGTGATCGACTGTTCCGAGGAAGTCTGCCTCCTCGCCGACTCCACCAAGATCGGTCTCAAGTCCTCCTTCTTCTTCGCGCAGGTGAGTGATCTCACCACGCTGGTCACCAATGAAGGCGCAGACCCCGGCATCACCGGGGCGCTCGCTAATCAGGGCATCGAGGTCCTCCTGGCGTGATTCTCTTGAGGCCACCCGTGCGCCCTAGGGCTCCCTGGATTCCCGGAACTCCCTCCACTCTTCCAGGACCTTCCGAAATTCCGCAACGTCCACCTCGCGCTCGCAACATACCAGCATCAGGCCGCCATCATCCTTGAAGTTGCCGTCCCACTCCGCCACTTCCTCGTCGCTCCAGGAGGCCTCATAGGCGCCAAGCTTTTCCTCGGCGATCCGCGTGATGTAGGCCCGCAGGCCGATGTCGGTTTCATCGCTGGTCTGATCTGCCGGCAGGTTTTCAAATTCGCGTATCGCTTCGTCGGAGAGAGTCGTCATTGGTTTGCTTGGTTAGTATCCGCACACTTTGCTGTGCACTTCATACGAATTCGTGGTCCATTTGCCATCCTTTGACTGGTGGCAGGTGGCACAAATCGCAGAGGTCCTGGGCAGTCGTTGGTGACGGGAAGTTGATGACTTGTGGACCTCGTGACAGGTCAGGCAGCTCATCGACTCATTTCCCCCCAGCACCACCTCGCGCACGTTCTCGTGGATGTGCCGGTCTGCGGGATTGAGAGCCGCAATCGCCTTGGGCTCGAAGGAGACTTCGAAATCCCGGAAGAGGTTGTCTCCTGGCACAAAGTTGTTTGGATAGGGCCGCCCCGTGCTCCGCGATTTGCCCGTGCGGAGGTGACATTGGGCACAGATCGAGGTTGTCACGCGGGCCGGATCCCCGCGCTTGGGAGAGAGGAGCATGAGCGCGGAATCCGCGGTGTGCTTGGGGTCCATTTCGCCGTGACAGGCGTAGCAGTCGATCGAGAGCGCGGAGAAGGCCTGCAGTTTGGAATCTACGCCCGTGGCATGACAACCCGCGCAGTTCTCACCGAACGTCTCGGGATCCCACGCCGCGGCAGGAGCCTTGGAAATCTTCCGGGAGTGGGGATTCCACGAATGGGAGTGAAGCTCGGCCTTTCCATAACCCTCGCCTTTGCGGAGGTAGCGAACCATCTCCTCGTGGCCGAGCAGGTATTCCGGTTTCTCTCCCGCCTTGAGAAAAGTCGCCAGCGCCTTCACTTCATCAGAATCCGGAAGCGCCAGACGCATGGTGAGCTGATGCGGGTTCCTCTGCCAATTCACCCCGACTTTCTTGCCATGACAAAAGAGGCACTCCCCGCCGGTCATGTATTCAGGCACTTCTTTTCCCACGTGATCGCTTCCCCACTTCGCGGGATCCAGCTTCCCGGTGCCCGCGCTCTCTGCGGCCCGCAGACAAACCTGCAGGAGCGCAACAACAGCGATCATCGATGGCACGAGCAGCCGACGCCACCTGCGCCCTGGCTGGGGAGTTCGCATCGCGCAAAGCGCCTTAGACCTTCACCCAGCCATGCACTGCGTTGTCCCGCTGGCCGCCGCTCTCGTGATAGGCTGCTTTCAGTTTGCTGATGGCATCCTTCGGAAAGGCCTTGCGTTCCTTCTCGAGATCAATCCCGTATGCCTTCGCGGCGTTGAGTCCGAAAATCTTGGCCTTATCTTCCTTGGTGATCTTCTCGTAGCCGAATTTCTCGCAGAGCTCGTCCGAGATCTGGAAGCGTTTGAAGGCATCGATTACCCACTGGGGCGAACCCCACCACAGACAGTCCGTTCCCCAGATCACGTGATCCGCCCCATAGGTCTTGATGTTCTTTGCGATGAGATGCTGCGCCATGATGGGATGGAGAACCGCGAGCGTGCCGAAGGAGGTTCCAATCTCGCAGTAGAGATTGTTCATCTCCGGATTGCGTTGCTTGATTTTCATCAACTCGGCGTGCCACTCAAAATCCCCGGTCTTGGCATCAAAGTTCTTCGGATCCTTGAATCCAGGATCCCACGTTCCGTGCTTCATGGCGGAGTGATAGGCAATGAAGGTGAGATCCGGATGGTCTTTGGCCGCCTTTTCAAGATCCCCGGGATGAGCAAAATGCCCAAGGGTCCTTGATTGCGAGGCAAACCCCTTGTGGCAACTGAAGACCTTCAGCCCCAGCTTCTTCGACTTCTCGTAAAACGGGTAGGCGAGCTTCTCGTCATCCATGCGGAAACCGTTCCCCGACCTCCCGGGATCGGTGTGACAGTACCACTTCCAGGAATCGATCCCGTAGGTCTTCACTTCGCGTTCCATCTGGTCCCAGAGCGCCGGCCAGTCGGGTTCGTTCTTGCCCTTGTTCCAGTAATGATTCGGAGCACAGTTCCCCTGGCAAAGCACCCGCTGACACCCGGCAAGATTGTTGAGTTCCTTCTTGCTGCGCGACATGAGCCAACTGGGCAACACTCCGCCCCGCCGGTCGCGACCTTCCTGGATCTTCCCGGCCTTGTCCTTGTCAATCTCGCGACCGGGCACGCCCGAGATCACCGCCATGCTGGTCTCGCTGTCGAAGAAAATCTCCCTCACGAAGTTCTTGAATCCGTAGTCTTCCTTCTTGTTTGAGAGCTTGACCCCGATGTTTTTCAGGAACGCCGATCCGCGGCTTCCGATCGAAGCGCCATCCGTGAAGTGGGTCTGCACATCGAAGATGAAATACTCATCCTTCGGCCACTTCTCGGCACCCGCGGCGGCATCTTCGGTCTCGGCAGCGTCCACTTCCCAGTAGGGACCGTAGACCATGTTGCCGGCGAGGAAGGCGGTGGCCATCCCCATCGAACTCCGCATGAAGTCGCGGCGTTCCATTCCGAGCTTCTTAGCCTTCTCTTCGGAGAGTTCCGCAATCTTGTGTTCCCATTCCGCCTGCAGTTCGGTCTGTGGCCGGGGAAGAAATTCTTCATTGGAGACCACCTGGGTCGGAATTGGCGAGTCCACGCCCTTGTCTTGATCACGTTTCCACTTTGCTACCCACATAGCTTCTTGAGGTTGAGATTTTGGTTTTGATTCAACAACATCTAGGAGGAGCAAGAGGTCGCTGCAACCTACAATGCGTGCTTCCATCAAATAGTCCGCACCAATCGGGACGCGCGATTCGGCCGTGATTCCCGACTCTCTCACCCCGTCACCAAGGGATTCCCGTTCCCCTGATCCTGCCGAGGCTGAGATTCTGGGGAATAGATCCTCCTCGCTGCACGTCGCTCGCGTAGAACGACCTCTCCCCAGCTCCTGCCTCGCGTCTTCGCTCCCCAATTTTTCGTATGCCCATGGAATTGCACTCCGCCTCCAGCGCTCTCACAATCACACTAGTGGCTGCGGATTACAATTTCGAGACCGTCGTGCGGGAATTCTACGACGATGTGTATCGCTTTGCCTGCAGTCAGGCCAAGGCCGATGCGGATGCCGCCGACCTCACTCAGCAAACCTTCCCTGCGCCGGTGAAGTTTCCCCCGGGGGCGGTTTCCGTGCCCGTGTTCCGCAATCACATGGCCTACTTCGCCAACCAGCGCTTCGTTCTGGCTCAAAACACCAAGGATCTCGAAGAGGCTCGCGCCTGGCTCGCGAGTAGAAGCTTCCCAGTCTATGAAGCCACCCCCGAGGTGATCGCCCGCTTTGAGGGAATGGGCTGCAAGGCCATCGACTGGCACGGAATCAAGGTCGGCCTGGTCTGCTTCCGCAATGATAGCGATCACATCGTCCACCTCTTTGTCGTGGATCCCGCCGCCTTCCAGGAAGGAGGAGCTTCCGCCCTGCTCGCCATGAAACGGCAACACGATCTCGAGACCCAGGGCTGGGAGGATGGACAGTTCGTCTGCCTCTTCGTGGGCTCCGAACCAAAGGTCTCCCTGCAGGGCCTTCTGTAGGACCACAAAAAAAACCGGCTTGGGCGGGAATAGGGTTCGTGCGCCCGACGTCGTTTGGTGGACGGCGCGCTCCTGTGCCCGCCTGCGAATTCGCGTTGTCGGTTGCTAACGCAGAAATCCCTCATGCAACCCGCCGTCCACGCTCACGATCTGACCGGTGGTCCGGCCTAGCCGCTCACTGGCGAGGAGGAAGGCCGCTTCCGCGCAGTCTTCGGGCGTAATGGGCACCTTCGTGAGCGTGCGATCGGCGTAGAACTGCGCCAGTCGATTGCGGAGCACATCCGTGTCCTCACTCTCCTGGTATTCGATTTCGTACTTGGAAAGCGAGGAAATCACCCGCTCGCGGGGGAACATCGAACTCCCCTTCACCACCGTCGCCGGGGCGAGTCCGTTGACCCGCACCAGGGGTGCCATCTCGATCGCCAATTCGCGCACGAGATGATTCGCCGCCGCCTTGGAACTGTCGTAGGCCATGCTTCCACGCTTGGGGACCACGGAATTGACGGAAGTGGTCAGCACCAGGGATCCGGGCAGGCCCTGCGCTTTCCAGATCTGGTGCGCCTCATCGGCCACGATGTAGAGACCGGTCACGTTGATTTCGAAAGTGAGCCCCCACTGGTCGTCGTCAATGCGCCCGGCCCCATCCGGCGGAACGAAAATGCCGGCCGTGACAATCACGTTGTCCAGACCACCATAGGCCATCACCACATCCTCAAACATGGTCTCCACGCTGCTCCGGTCCGTGATGTCGACCTGCACCCCGAAGGCGCGGCCACAATTGGAAAGTCCCGTGCCGGCCACCCCGATCCCGGGACCGTAGAGCGCGGCCAACTCCTCCGCCGTTTCAGTCGCCGCTCCACTCGAAATATCCGCACACACCACGTGGCCCCCCTCCTCCGCCATGCGATGTGCGACCGCTTTACCGATCCCGCTTCCGGCGCCCACCACCACCACCACGCTCCGCTCAAATTCCTTCTCGGGCGGCATCCGGCGCAGCTTGGCTTCCTCCAGCGCCCAGTATTCGATGTCGAAGGCCTCCTGCTGGTCCAGGCTCTGGTATTCGCTGATTGCCTCCGCACCTCGCATCACCTCGACCGCGCAGTTGTAGAACTCCGCAGTGACCCGGCTCTCACTCTTGTTCTTTCCAAAGGCGATCATGCCCACTCCGGGGATCAGGATCACGGTGGGGTTCGGGTTGCGCATGGGAGGACTGTCCGAACGCTCGCAGGCGTCGTAGTAAGCCGAGTAGTCCTGGCGATACTGCTCGAGTCCCGCCTGCAACTTCTCCTTCAGCTCTTCCACGTTTTCCTCCTGTGGATTCCAATCAACGTAGAGCGGCTTGATCTTGGTGCGCAGGAAATGGTCCGGACAGCTGGTCCCCATCTCGGCCAGGCGTTCGGCATCGTTACTGTTCACGAAACGCTGGACCTTGAGGTCGGTCTGCTTGGTCGCAATGACTTTCTGGTCCCTTCCGATCATCCCGCGGAGCCAGGGAAGGACCTCCATGAGGACTGCCCGGCGTTCCCCTTCATCGAGCGGATGATACTTCTGGCCTCCGAAGGTGGCTTCGCCCTTGTCATGATCCTCGATATAGCGGGCCGCCTTCTCGATCAGCCCCAGGGACAACTCGTAACATTCCTTGTCTTCGTCTGCCCAGTTGATCAACCCGTGTTGACCAAGAATCACGGCGTCGTATTGCGGATGAGTTTCACAGATGCGCTGCAAGTCGAGTCCCAGGTCGAATCCGGGCCGCTTCCACGGCACCCAGCCCACCTTGTTGCCGTAAATCTCGCGGGTCAGCTTCTCCTGGTCCTTGCAGGCCGCGATCGAGATGCAGGCATTCGGGTGGGTGTGGTCGACGTGAAAGCGGGGCACGAAGGAGTGCAGCGGCGTGTCAATGGACGCTGCCCGTGGATTGAGCTGAAAGGTGCAGTGCCGGTACATGGACACCATCTTGTCCTCGATCGGAGTCTTGGCGCCCTGCTCGGGCGCGGCCCGGTACATCCGCTGCAGGCTCACCACGTCCTTCTGGCAGAGCGAGGCAAAGCCGTCGCGCTCCACCGTGCGCAAATCTCCTCCGCTTCCCTTCACCCAGAGCACTTCGACCGGCTCACGAGTGATGGCATCCTGCTCGGTGACCTTGGTCGAGGTGTTCCCGCCTCCCGTATTGGTGATCCGCTGGTCGCTGCCGAGGAGATTGGAGCGATAGACGAGGCGCTCAAGCGCGTCCAGGGAGGCTGCGTGGTCGTCATCCCACCGATAGTCGACGTGATTGAAATCTTCCTTTTTCATCTCGGCCGGAGCCTGTTAATCATCCCCAGCACGGGAGCGCAATGCCCATCGCCCGACTCCCCCCGGTCTGCAAGTAATATCCATGAAAGAAAAGGTGTATCTCGCGGTTGATCTCGGTGCCGGCAGCGGTCGGGTCCTTGCCGCCAAGACCGACCTCCGGACCCTCGAATTGGAGGAGCTCCACCGCTTTGATAATCCCGGCACCGATCTCCCCGGGGGGCTCGTTTGGAACGTTCTGAGCCTCTATCACGAGATCCTTCACGGGCTCAAGATCGGCGTGCAAAAGCACGGCGAGGATATCGCGGCCCTTGGGATCGACACCTGGGGCGTCGACTTTGCACTGCTCGATGATCAGGGACGGCTACTCGGTCTTCCGCACCAGTATCGCGACTCCCGCACCGACGGGATGGAGGAAGAATGCGAGCGGCGCTACGGGAACGCCAGGATTTACGCCTCGACCGGGATCATGCCCTTCTTCCTCAACTCCTCCCACCAACTGCTGGGCGAGGCAGTTCGGGATGGCGCCGCTCTCCTCCATGCCTCCCACTTCCTCATGATTCCGGATCTCCTGGCCTTTTGGCTGACGGGACGAATCGCGGTTGAACGCACCAATGCCTCCACCACCCAACTCTTCTCCCCGATCACCAAGGACTGGGCCTGGGACGTCATCGAAGGACTGGGACTGCCCCGGAAAATCTTTGGCGAAGTAGTGGAACCCGGCACCACGCTGGGTCAGCTCCGCGACCTTGTCGCCGAGGAGGTTGGTGGCAATTTTCCCGTCATCGCCACCGCCACCCATGATACCGGGGCGGCGGTTGCCGGCATTCCCGGCGAAGGCAACTACGCGTTTCTCTCCTCCGGAACGTGGTCCATCCTCGGGGCCGAACTGCCCGAACCTGTCCTTAGCGACGAGGCCTTCACCGTAGGTTGGGCCAACGAACAAGGCGTGGAGAACACCACCCGCTTTCTGCGCAACATCTCCGGAGGCTGGCTCTTCCAGGAGTGCCAGCGTCACTGGGCCGGGCAGGGAGAGGCTCTCTCCTACAGCGAACTCGCGGACCTCGCTCTCGATGCCGACCCATTCACCGCCTTGGTCGATCCGGATCACGATGACCTGAAGGCTCCCGGCCGGATGCCCCAACGCATCCAGGCTCTCTGCAAGGAGTCGGGCCAGCCAGTTCCCGAATCCAAGGGCGCCATCCTTCGCGTCGCCACCGAAAGTGTTGCCCTCAAGCACCGCGTCCGCTTCGACCAGCTTCAAAAACTGTCCGGCCGAACTCTCGATCGCATCCACATGGGTGGGGGTGGGATTCAGAACGAACTCCTCACCCAGGCCATCGCAAACTCGTGCAACGTCCCCGTCCACGCCGGCCCTATCGAGGCCACTGCCTGCGGAAACCTGATCACGCAAATGGTCGCCACCGGTGACCTGCCTGACATCGCCGCCGGAAGGAAGCTGATTCGCGACTCCCTGCCATTGAAATCCTATGAACCCGTCGATGCGGAGCTTTGGCAGGCCGCCTTGCAGCGATTTGAAGCACTCTTGGCGTAGTCCCCATGAATCACCTCCCTCCCTAATCTGAATACTGATCCCCCCTACCCCATGTCCGCCCACCCACCAGCAAACCGCCCCGCAGGCAAGCACGTCCTCCTGATGGGCACCTGCCTGTGCGACACCTTCTTCGACGAGGCGGCGGTCGCCACCGTCGAGGTCCTCGAGCACCTCGGGGTGAAGGTGGAATTCCCAGAGGATCAGACCTGTTGCGGCCAGCCCGCCTTCAACTCGGGCGACTGGAAGTCAGGCCGCAAGGTCGCGCGCCACACCGCCAGCATCTTTGGTGGGGACCTCCCCGTGATCGTCCCGAGCGGATCCTGTGCGGCCATGAACTTTCACGGCAACCGGCTCCAGTTTGAGGAGGAGCCCGATGAAGCCGTCGAATCTCTCTCCAATCGAACGTGGGAACTCATGGACTTCATCGTGAACGGTCTCGGCGTCACGGAGTGGGAAGGCAGCCTCGAGAACCCCACCAAGATCGCCTTCCACCACTCCTGCCACAGCCGCGGCACCAAGACCGGGGAAGCCACCACTCAATTGCTTCAATCCATCGAGAACGTCGAACTCGTTTCCTTCGGCCAGGCCGAGCAATGCTGCGGCTTCGGCGGCACGTTCGCGGTCACTTTTCCTCACATCTCGGGTCAGATGGGAACTCTCAAACTCGACCACGTGCTCGAGCAAAAGCCCGACCTGATGTGCTCCGCCGACCTCTCCTGTCTCATGCACCTAGGCGGACTGGCCACTGTGCAAGGCCGCCAGACGCCCTACAAACACGCCGTGCAGATTCTGCGCGAAGCGCTCGCAAATTAGGGATCCCCCAGGAGCTCGGCAAAGAGCCGCTCACCAAAATCGGAATTCCAGGTGACCGAGGATCGACTGCCGGTCTCCAAACCCACCCTCCACCGTCAGGAAGATCGATTCGGTGAACGCGTAGCGCACGCCGAGCTGGAGATTCCAGGCCTCCGACTGCTCAAGTTCGATATCGTAGATTGCGGTTCCCACTCCCGGCACGTCAAAGGAGCCCACCTGCTGTTCATCCACATTCTGGTAAGTCGCTCCCACCCAAGCTTCGAAGTTCTTACCCTTGACCCCCACCTTGGGCGTGATCAGCCAGGTCCTGATGCTGGGCGCGCCGGCATCCAGTTCGGTCTCCGTGATCACTCCCGTCACCGAGGTGAACCACCAGTCCTGCCCGTAAGCGAGGGTGCTTCCCACGCCATAAACGGTCCCATCGTAATTCACCTCGATGGCGTCGAAGATGGGAAGGGCAGGATTCACCGTGGTCGTGCCCTCCACTTTTCCCACGATCCCGTGCACGTTCCAGAAGGGCAGAATCCAGAAATCCGCTTTCACGCCCAGCTGGGTCGAATTGTTGTCGATCTCTCCAATCGCAGTGCCCGGAATAATGAGCTGGCCGAGCATGATCTCGGCATTACCCACCACGTAGTCCTGATTCTGCGCGTAGGCGACACCGGTCACTCCGACTCGCTGGGGCCAACTCGGATCCCAGTTGAACAACATGTCGGTCAGGATCCCGCCCTGAATCCCGGAACTGAATACCGAGAGAGAGATTAGTGCCAGAACGGGCGCGCGCCGGGAGATCATCCCCGTGGACTGTGCAAATCAGGCCTGAGGCCAGTCTCAATCGTGCAATTATCATGCGACAGAGAAGGTTGCCCGTTGTGCCCGTTTTTCATTAACTCAGGGCGTGCCGCAGCCCATCGACACCTACGCCCGGGAAATCCGCCCTGAAAAGCGCGCCTCCGTCATGACCGGCGCGGCCGCTTCCACCGAGAAGCGCTACTCCGTTCTGCACCGGGATTTCGCAAATCCCGATGCCTTGCGCGCAATCGCCGGCCAGATCAAGGATCACGCTCTCCACAACCTGGGGGAGTATCTTGAAAAGGCGGAGTCTGCCCTCATCAACAATGGGGTCCACGTCCATTGGGCCATCGACGGCACGGAGGCCAAGGAGACCATTCTCAAGATCCTCCAGGATCACAAGGTGGAACGACTCACCAAGTCGAAGTCCATGGTCGCCGAGGAGATCCACCTCAATCCTTACCTCATCGAGAATGGAATCGAATGCCTCGAGTCCGACCTCGGGGAGTTCATCGTGCAACTCGACAACGACGAACCCTCCCACATCGTCCGACCCATCATCCACAAGAACCGGCGCGAGATCGCGGAAACCTTCCGCAGGGAAAAGATTGCCCCGGACTACAATGACGATCCCGAGGCGATCACGCGGCGCGCTCGCGTCTATCTGCGTGAACGCTACTTCAAGGCCCAGGCTGGCATCACCGGGGCCAACTTTGTTTCCGCTGAATCCGGTCGCCTCGTCCTCGTCACGAACGAAGGCAACGCGCGCTTCGGAATGGCACCCACTCCGCTCCATATCGCCTTGGTCGGAATCGAGAAGATCGTGGCCTGCGATCGCGACCTGGGCGTTCTCTTGAATCTCCTCGGACGCTCCGCCACTGGTCAACAACTGACGGTCTACACCCAGTTCATCAATGGCCCGCGATCAGCGAATCAGCCCAGCGGACCGGAGCACATGCACGTGGTCTTCCTCGACAACGGACGCACCGATATCCTGGCCTCGAACTGCCGCGACATCCTCCGCTGCATCCGTTGCTCAGCCTGTCAGAACGTGTGCCCCGTCTACCGGCAAGCAAGTGGACACGCCTATCGTTCCCCCTATGGCGGACCAGTGGGCGCGGTTCTCACTCCGCTCTTGTTTGGCCAGCGCTTCCCGGAGTTCGCCGATCTCCCCAAGGCCTCTTCGCTTTGTGGCGCCTGCCAGGAAGTTTGCCCCGTCGACATTCCCATTCCCGATCTTCTCCTCCGTCTCCGGGACAAGGCCAAGAAGGAGAAGGTGCCTTCTCGCGGCGCGCCGCCCATGGGCCCCTTTGCCACCCTCGCAACCTCTCCCCGCTTCTGGCGCACGGCCATGACCATGTCCAATGCCATGAACCACTTCCCCATTCACGTCGCCCCCGTCGCGCCCCTCCAAGCCTGGTTCAACCAACGCACCCTCCCTCCCTTCCGCGGCGGGAGTTTCCGGAAGTGGATGAAGAATCGATGAGAGCGGGCCCACCAATTCCAAAATGAAACTAGACCCCATCTGCCTCCACGGAGGCCAAGCACCGGATCCCACCACCAACGCGTGCGCCGTTCCGATCTGCCGGACGAGTTCCTACATCTTTGACAGCACCGAGCACGCTGCAAATCTCTTCGCGCCCAAGGAACTCGGCAACATCTACAGCCGCATTGGGAATACCACCCAGGTTGTTCCTGCAGGGGATCGAGACCTTCTCGCTTCGCATGGAGCGCCACTGCGAGAATGCCCTCGCAGTCGCAAAACACCTGCAGGCTCACGCTGCAGTCGAATGGGTCCCCTTCCCCGGCCTGCCCGACGACCCGGAGTTCGAGAAGAAAGTACATCCAGGGCAAGGGTGGCGCCATCGTCGTGTTCGGAATCACGGGTGGAGCGGAGGCCGGCATGACCTTCCTCGAGGCCCTCGAATTGCACTCCCACCTCGCCAACGTCGGGGGCGCCAAGTCGCTCGCCATTCACCCGGCGACCACCACCCATTCCCAGCTTAACGAAGAACAACAAGCCGCCGCCGGCATCACGCCCGAACTCGTTCGCCTCGCCGTGGGGATCGAAGACATTCCCGCGGGTCTCGACCAGGCCCTCGCCAAGGCTACCGCGTAAAACTCCAATCTTCGACATGTCCTCCCGCGACAAAATATTCGCCCGCATCCAGCGCGCGCTTCCCCCCATCGAGGAGCGCGCGGCTCCCCCGGAATACGCCGACAAGGAAATCCTCTCCATCCCCCACCTGGAGGGGGATGACCTGTGGGATATTTTTGCGAGAAACTTCTCCGCGGTCAACGGGCGCACCATGTCGAGCGTCGACGGATTGGCCTCCTTTCTCCGGGAACGTGAGTTCACCACGGGCTATTGCGACCCGGAGCTGATGCCGCAAGTCGGCAACCAGCTGGCTGAGCGCGGCCTCACCATCGAGACCACGTTCGATCGTGAACGCTATGACGAGATCCAGTTTGGCATTACCCGCGCAACAGGAGCGATCGCGGAGAGCGGAAGCCTCATTCTCGACGACGAGATGACTTCCGATCGACTCGCAGCCCTCTCGCCCTGGGTCCACGTCGGGGTCCTCCACCGCCATGAAATCATCCGCACGATTCCGGAGGCCGTGGCCCAGTTCGGCGATTCCCCGAATATCATCTGGGTGACCGGCCCTTCCAAGACGGCCGACGTGGAAGGCATCCTCATTGAAGGCGTCCACGGCCCCGGCGAGGAAATCGCGCTGCTCCTCTGACCCAGCTCTTCTTGGAAGAGATTTTTTTGAACTTGGATCCTAAGCTTGGTGCGCCTTCGAGCCTCTCGCGCCTTCCCTGTCTTGAGCCTGAGGTAATCTGATCCATAATACCCCTGTGCCGTCGCTCCATCTCCCTGATCGCATGGGCGCCATCCTTCTCCCGGATTGCACCCTATTTCCTCATGGCGCACTTCCCCTCCATATATTCGAAAACCGCTACCGTCAGATGCTCAGCGAGGCACTGGAGGGAGACTGCTTGTTCTGCGTTGGCCGCCTCACCAGCGAGGAGACTCCGGAATATCACGATTGCACCGCTGAGATTGGGACCGCAGGACTGATCCGGACATCCCGCGAGCAACCCGATGGTCGCTCCGACCTGATCCTGCACGGGGTATGCCGGGTGCGGTTCACAGAGTGGCTTCCTGGCAAGGCCTATCCGTTCAGCCGCATTGAACCTGTCCCCTCCCTGCCCCTTCGGGAGAAGGACGCCACAACGGAATCGCGGCGCCTGCGCAATGCTGTCGAATCGGTCCTCCTGGGGTTCCCGGACAAGATCGTCAAACAGGTGGAGGCTCTCCTCGATCGCGCCACGGAGCCAACGATCATGAGTGACGTGGTCGCTCAACAATTTGTGCAGGATTCCGAGCTTCGTCACGCACTGCTTGGGGAGACGGACGTCTCCAAGAGGATCGATCTCATCGTCGATCACCTGCGTTCCCTGCGCTCCGGCGAGAGCTAGACTGCCCATGGACTGACCGGAGCTCATTCGAAGATTTGTAGGGCGAGCGCTCCACTTGCCATTCCCCACCGATGACTCCTCATGACCGGATAATCGGCAGCCGGGGCGGCCGCCCTACAAATCTCCTGCCCATCAAATGAGGGTGGTCAACCTGCTAAGTCCCGGTCTGCATATTCCCGGAAATCAGGGCGCCTTCCTCCATCTTCAGGCTCTTGGTCGTAATGTCGCCCTTGAGCTTGGAATTTGCCTTCAGCTCGCAGCGGTTGGAGTGAATCGAGCCTTCGACCTCCCCGAACATCTTCACGTCGGCCGCTCTGACGTCTCCCTTGATCCTGGCATTCTCTCCAATTGTCACCCTTCCCTTCTCGGACCGGATCTCCCCCTCCACCTTTCCGTCGATGATCATGTCACTCTCAAACGTGATCGTTCCGATGATCTCGATTCCCTGCGCGAGAACGTTCGTGTTGTTCGCCATCAGCCTAATTCGCCAAATCCCGCTCCGAATTGCAATCAGGGACTTCGCAAAGTTCACCGAGCCAAACTAATTTTTGGAACATTTTTAAAAATGTGCCCGCCGCAGTCTCGGTTGTGGATGTAAGAGAGGCAGTCATCGCCGGAGTGAGATCCTAAGCCCTGCCAAAAAACAATAAACTTAGCCTAAAAGGCTCAGAGATCTCACCACCGCCGGTCGACTGCCTTCCTCTTGTAGCGAGGAGCGCCACCGAGAGCCCGCAATTGCCACGCCTAGAGATCCATCGAGAAGTGATGCTCTGAAAAAACCAGTTTCCCCTCTGCCACTTCTCGGATGCCACCGCGGACGAATCCAAATCGCTCAAAGAACCGGTGGGCACGTCCGAACCGGGTATCCGACCAGAACTCCACCCGGCGAAACCCGTGCTCCCGACTCCAATCCACCGCCCAATCCATGAGGAGCTTTCCGGCCCCGGTCCCGCGCAGTTCCTCCGGCAGGTAGAGACGCCGAAAGGTCACGATTCCGGCCGCCACATCGACCGGCTGGGTGGCGTGCGCTCCCACAATATGATCGGTTTCCAGCACCACAATCTCTCCACCCTTCCCACGGTAGGCACCCTCAGGATCGAGCAAGTCGCGGTCGTAGCCCTTGAGATCCACCTCGTCCCCATACTCCCGGTAGACCTCGCCGATCAGCCGAACGAGTTCCTCAGAATCCTCATTCCGGGCCAGGCGGAGATTCCAGCTCTCTTGCACCGCGCCATCGCACTGGATTCGGGCCCCGGGTCAAGGCTGACCTGAAAACCTGTCGCGAGGACCAATCCCATGCGGACTCTTGCATTCTCATCCGGTTGCGCTACAATTGGCTCTCCCAAAGAGAAAAGGGGGCGCCACGGTTTCGACTGAAAGTTGGAAACGCGGGCTGCATGTGGAGGTTGATCGGTTGGCCTCCTAAAAAGCCGATCAAAACAAATAATTGCAGACTCTAACGAGCTAGCACTTGCTGCTTAATTGACAGCAACGTTCCCTCTCCGATGTTCGCTAAGGGAGGGAGCGAACACCAGCGAACTGGCGAGAAGGCCGGGTGTCCGGACCGGCTCGCGAGATCAAACAGGGCAATCGGGATCCAGAACTGGCGGACAGAGGTCCGGCTCCTTAAACACCAACTGCCCGCTAAACATGTAGAAGCTTGCGCGAAATGCTTTTAGGACAGGGGTTCGACTCCCCTCGCCTCCA
>JAYGGC010000075.1:0-19577 GCA_046581525.1 Roseibacillus sp.
AACAACCTCCCCACCATCGTTGCAGGAGGGGGCTACCGGCACCAAGCGCATACCGTCCTCGAGAAACCGACGCCATTGTGCAACCTCTACCTTGAGTTACTCCATACACACGCCATCGATGCCGGTGGCTTTGGGAGCAGCACAAAGGATTTGGGCTTGTTGGCCGGATGATCCCGGCAAGTTGAGCCTTGGCCGCGACCATAACCCGGAAGGGTTCATGGTCTGGATGGCCGCTGGGTCCTCCGGCAGGAGCAACGACACGGAGGGATGGCTGCTTGTGAGCGCGAGGAGGATGGCAACGAAGTCCTTCCTGATACCCCGCGACGGATTGGCGGGAAGGTCGGCTTGCCACGGCGCAGCACAGCGAAGACGGGAGGTCGAAAGTCGAAGGTCGGCGCGGACTCAGGGATGGAACTCGGAAGCTTTGGGGCGGCCGCCGCCGTTGTCGTTGTCGGGAAGGAGACCGGCGCCGATGGGACCGGGCGGATGAGCTCGGAGGAATCCGGATGCGCGATCGCGGTTTATGGCACGAGCAAAAACTGTCCGCGCACGAAGAGGTGCGCCTCGGCAGAGACTGGGTTGGCGGTCCGGAAGGTCAGGGTTTCGGTGCCGTCGTTGTTATTGATGACGCTGACCGGCACGAGATTGCCGGCGCCGCCCAGCCAGGTGAGGAGGTCGGTGCTGAACTGCGGCGTGGTGATGACATCGTCCGCGCCGAGCCGGCGACGGATGTCGATGGTCAGGTAGTCGTCGACCACCCCGCCGACGTCGAGAGGCCGGATCCCGGCCACCGGTGCGGACTGGGGGGAGTGCTGGAACGGATCGCTTCCCAGCGCGTATTCCATGAAGTGGGTCAGGTCGTCGTGATCGGGGTCGCCGGCGTCCTCGGTGATGCCATTGCCGATTTTCCAAGTTGGGTAGCTGAGCGCATCGCTGGTGCCGGGGTTGCCGTCGGCACCGGCGCTTGTCCGCCAGCTGGCCGGGTCATTGAGGTCGGGCTGCGACTCCGGGTCGATGAGGACGAGGGAGTAGCCGTCGCCGTCGGCGCTGGCCGGCCACGGGTCGGCGTCGTTGTAGGTCAGGTCGAGGACAACCGCACCGTTGGAGTCGGTGATGATGAGCCGTTCGCCGTCGTTGTTGAGGCTGCCGGAGAACTCGCCGGCGACCGGGTGGCCGATGCCGTAGCGCATCTCGAAGGCGGCGAGGTTGTTTACCAGCAGGATGCGCTCGCCGGACGCCATGGTTCGCCCCAGCAACGACTCATCGAAGGCGAACCCGATGCCGGTGGTGAAGGCCAGGCCGCCGAGGTCGATGTGGCGGGGGCCGAAGTTGAGCAACTCCACGAACTCGAAGTCGCTGCTCCCGTTGAAGCCGGCAATCATCTCGGCAGCGCTCGGCGGTGCAGGCCGGTAGTGAATCTCGGTGAGGGCGAGGGCGTCGGCGGGATCGGTGTCGACCACGAAGGTCGCTTCGGTCAAGGCGCTCCACCGGGTGCCATTCCTGACCCGGGATTGCACGAGGTTGGCGCCCGCGGTGGTGAGGAAGAGCGGGTTGGCGGTGGTGGTCTTGACGCCGTCCAGCTGCAGGTCAAAGCTGATGTCGCTGGAAGTGCCGCTGTATTGGTGGATCTCGACGGCCAGCGTGTTTTGTCCGTTGACGAGGTCGACTGGTGGGAAATCGATCGTGAAGTAGGTCGACTCGTCCGCACCGCTCACGAAATTCAGGGAAGTGGTCAGGTAGGTGACCGTTCCACCGGGCATGTTCGAGCGGGCGACCTCGTTGCCGTTCAGGTAGACGACCGCGCCGTCGTCGCGCCGCAGTCCGAGCGTCAGTTTGGTATAGTCGTCGACGTTGGTGGCGTTGAAGGAATGGCGGAAATAGGTGGTTGCGTATTTCGTGGTCGAGCTGGGCCCAAACGAGAGGGTGGTGGCCTCGCCGCCGTCTCCGTAGCCGAGTTCCGCGGCACCCGACTGCCAGGAGTTGTCGTTGAATCCCGGGTTGCGCCAGGCGGTTCCCTGGTTGCTGCCGTTATCGAGATATTTCCAGGTCGAGCCGGTGCTGACCAGATTCTCGGTCGTGGTGTTGCCCTGAAACACCTGCGCGCCAGGAGTGATGGCGCCGCCGAGTTGGCGCGGGTCCTCGCCGTTGATCGTGTAGTAGATGACGCCCGGGCCGCCTTCGATCAGCAGCTGCTGGTTGCTGGCAATGGAACCGCCGTGTTGGCTGTAGCCGGGAGGATCCAAGTTCGGGTACCAGCCGACCGAGCGCAGCTGGCCGATCATGGTGGGCACCCGGCCGGTGATGAAATTGCGCACGCTCTGCACGGCGTTCAACCAGCTGACGTGGCTGCGGCTGGTATTGCCCCAGCGCGCCGAGTGCGCGAAGATCGCTTGGTCGATGAAGTCGGCGCGCCGGTTGACCCGCGCGATCCCGACCGCGTCGGTCAGCAGCCCGCTGTTGTAGCAATACTTGGCCACGCGATCGGCGAAGGCCATGCGGTACTCGAGGTTCTGACCGGCCAGGCGCTCATGGAGGGAGTGTGGGTTGAAATCGTTGAGGGAGGAGCTCCGGGTGAAGGGGGAGACCATGTTGTTCTCTCCCGTCCCGAGTGAGTGCTCGCTGTCGTGCTCAAAGAACTTGTAACCGTCGGGAGCGAGCCGGTTGTAGACGCCGAAATAGTTGTTCGGGCGCGGCTGGGTGTAGCGTGATCCAGGCCCGTCGCGGTCGCCGGTGTAGTAGGTGATGATCATGTAATCGATCAAGTTTTCCAGATCAACCAGTTTCTCGATCGCCGGGTTGGGGCTGCCATTGGAGTTCCTGCCCTGGATGTTGAAATAGGCGGCGTTGCTCGAGAACCCGGACCGCCACTTTTCCCACAGCCGCTGGTAGGAGGCGCGGTTGCCATCGGTGACGCCACCGAAGGATTTCACCACGTCATAGTCGAGCTGGTCGCCGCCGAAATAGATCTCGCCGTAGTTGGCTTCGGAGCGCTCGTCGGTCTCGCACATTCCCCAGTAGATGCCGTTGAGGTAGAGGTGGTACCAGCGGCTCCGCTTGTAGGGATGTCCCATCTCGCCCTGCAGGTCGCGCGACCAGGTGTCGCGGACGAAGCTGTTCTGGCTCGTTCCGCCCATCGCCCACGAGTAGTTCTGCGGCCCGCGCAGGTCGATCTTGTCAAACTCGTCGGCACCCTCGTCTCCGAACAGTTTGTAGTTGAGGCGGCCGTTGCCATATTCGCGACGGAAGAAGAGCCGGAACGAGTGCTTGGGGTTCTGCGTCCTGCGGGAGAAGCCCCCGCGGATGCGAAGTCCGCAGCCCGTCTGAAACCCCTCGAGATTTCCGTCCGGGTCGACCCAGTCGGGGGGGTGGATGAGCTCGAGCGAAGCCTCTCGCTCCCAGGCGTAGCCGCTGCTCCTCGGGTTTGAATAAATGCCGGTGCTGGCGCTGGTCAGGTTTGCCTGGTCAAGGACGATCGAGAGCGTGGGGATCGAGAGCAGCGCGTCCTTGGTTTGCTGCACGCCGCCGATCGCCGGATTGGAATGGTTGACCACCGCCGTATTCATCCCATATCGGTATGCTTGCCCGTTGACCGAGCTGCTCGGCCACCCGGGCGGGGCGGACGAGGTCTGCCTGATGATGTCGTCGACGAAGAGATAGGTTTGGGTGTCGACGTTGGTGGGATCCAAGCCGGTCTTGAATGCCGCGGCGCGCAAGGTGGTGGTCCTGCTGATGCGGATCGGGCGTATGTAAAGCGAGCCGTTGGTTGAGGTCGGCGTCGAGCCATTGGTGGTGTAGCGGATGGAGGCGCCCGGTGTTGCGCTGGTGATCGCGACCAGGAAGGGCGCATCGTAAAACCCGCGATCCGGATCGAACTTGGTGTCCGCCACTTTACCCTGGCTGGAGGGTTCGGAGTTGATACTGCCGGGCGTGGGGTCGTCGAAATAGAACGGGTCACCCTGCTGCAGACCACCGCCGAGCAACGTGGGCAGCACCAAGAACGAATCGTCCGCGGCGGTGATGTTCAAGCCGTGGATGGCGAGCACGTTGGCCGGACCATCGCTGAGCAGGTTGGTGTGGGCGGTGAGGTTGAAGACCTCGGGCACGAAGGCGTCGGCGCCAGTGCGCACGGCGGTGGCGCCTGCGTTCCAGGTGGGCGTGCCGGCGATCGCATTGCCACTGGCGACCCGCGTGCCATTCAGGTAGGCGACGAAGCCGTCGTTGTAGCGCATCGAAAGCGAGAGCGAGTCGAGCCCGTTGACGTCGCTGACAGAAAACGGAATGCGCAGGTAGAGGCTGGCGTTGACGTTCTTCATCTGCGGTTCGAGGTCGGTGGCGATCAGCCCGCCGCCGCTCGACCCGTCCGGGGTGGTGAAGACCGGCAGCCCGCCGTTGGCCGTGTCGCCGACCAGCTGGAAACCGGCGTTAAACGAGGTAAACGATCCCATCGCGGCGAAGAGTTCCATTTCCGCGCCGCCGCTGCGCTCCCAGAACATCGCCTCGATGGTGTGCGCCCCGGCGCTGAGGTTGCGCGAGCCGAAGTGGTCAGCCGCTGCGTGCAGGGTCGGGTCGACCATCACGTCCACGCCATCGATGCGGATGCGCCCGCCGTCGTCCGAGTTGAGGCCGAAGGTCCAGACTCCGGCAGTCGGGATGATGATGGTGCCCGTGACTTCGACCACATAGTCGTCGCCGCCGCCGCCAGGGAAGACAAGGTTGTTGCCAAAGTGGCCGTCGGCCCCGCTGTCAAGGAAGTTGCAAACGGGCTCCACCTTGATCGTCTCGCGGGCGACGTTGCTGCCGGCCAGGGCCGAGTCGGCGCTGCTGAGGCTGCTGAGGGTTCCGTTGGAGTGGACGTCGCGCACGGTCAGACCGGGGATCTGCAACCCGAAGCCGACGCCCGTGTTGCCACTGGCCCATCCAATTGGCGTGAAGTCGCTCCGAGTCCATGTCGTTCCCAGCGTTCCGTTGGAGGGCACCAGGAACTGTGAGGCGGCGCCCTCGTCGACCAGCGGGACGCCGTCGAAGGCCAGGCCATAGGTGCGGTCTGGATCCTGTGTGGGGAACTCGGGGGCGTATTGATGCGCCACGGTGGTGCCATCTGGTTCCACAAGCGCGAGGTACTCGCCGCCGGAGCTGAGCTGAAAGTTGGTGTGTAGTTCTGATCCCGGGACGCGCCGATCTTTCCCGGAGGCGAACACGACGAGAAATCCTCCCGGCTGGAGGGTCACCGCGGGAAACGGCCATTTGCTGAGATTGGCCGCGTTGTCGCTCAGACACCATCCGGCCAGATCGACGGGCGTGGCGTCCGGGTTGTGAACTTCGATCCAGTCGGAGAACTCACCATCCTCATCATCGAGAGTGGTATCGTTGTCCGCCATGAACTCGGTAATCAGTGGTCCGGCCTGGACGACCGGAGTGGCGGCGGACAACAGGGACAGCAGAATCGCGGAGGCTATTCGAAGCGGGAAGAGGCGGATGGGCGACATGGGAGTGGGTAGGTGGAAAAATGAGGCTGGGAAAAGAGCACCATCTCCGGAATTGGAAGAGGAACGTGCTCTGTCGGGGCGCTCTCAGGGTTGGAAGTCGGAAGCTTTGGGGGGGCCGCCGACGTTGTTTTCGTCGGGAACAGGACTGGCCCCGATGGGGACGGGGCGGATGAGCTCGGAGGTGATGCGAACCACCACGTTGTAGCCCCGACCTTCCTGGCCGGTCCCGAGAATGACGGAGTGTCCTTCCTCGGTGTACCAAAGATGGGAACCGAGGATGGCGCCGTCCTGCAGCTCGTCGGCGTCGGGAAACCCCGCAGCCTGCACCGGGCGACCGTGGAGCTTGTTGAGGAGATCGATGAGCTCCGCCCAGTTGCCGCGCAAGGAAGTGATGTAGCGACCCTTGCTGACTGGTTGGGTCTGGAGGGTGACCTCCCGCAAGCCACCGGCCTTGGACCAGTCGAAGAAGAGGTAGCAGTGGAGCCCTCCGATGGTCCGGGTGGTTTTGAAGACGCCATTCAGGCCGGTTCGGCCAAAGAGGGTTTCGTCGAGGGCCGCGCTGACGAGTTTGCTGGCCTGGAGCTTGGCCTCGACCGTATTGCGATCGTCCCCGAACTCGAGTTGGTCGAAGGCCGCGCCCTTTGGCGGGGGGGCATCGGCGGCGAGATCCTTTGGAGCGACGTTGTTGCGCACCCACGCCCGGTCGTTCTCATGGAGCTTGGCGACCGAGATGGTGATGATGCGTCCGTCTACGCGCTTGAGCGTGACGCGGGCGCCATCGCTGGTGAGGAACTCGGCCTTGAAGCTCTTGGTGCCAGTGGTGTTACGCCAGTTGCGCATCGCAGCCGGAGCGGCGAGGGTGGTGAGGAGCCAGAGGAGGAGGAGGGATCGCATGGGGTGTGATTGGGAGATTAGCAGACGATTCGGGAAAAGTCTAAGCTCTGAGGCTCTCGCCAAAGAACATGGAGTGCGCTGGGTCGGGGCAAGCTGGCGGAGATTAGGTGTTTTGGGGGCGTGGAACAGTGGTAAGGGTGGTTGATGCGGGGGCCGGAATCTGGTCATGAGACGCGTTCGAGCGAGGATTCTTTGCAGATCTTGGGCCGAAAGCGCAATTGGCTGCCTTTTTTGCGAAAAATGCGCAATCGCGACGGAGGTGCGCTGAGCGGGGGAAATCGCCTGGAGGTCTATTTTTTGGGAGATTCCGCCTTCGATGCCATGCGGCAGGAAATCGAGGGGGCCAAGCGCTCGATTCACATGGAGATCTACATTTTCATGGCCGATGCGGTAGGGCAGTCGTTCGCGGAGGCGCTGGGGCGGAAGGCGGAGGAGGGACTGGACGTGCGGGTGGTTTACGATTCGTTTGGGTCTCATCGCGCGGGTCGGCGCCATTTTGATGAGATGCGGAAGCGCGGGGTGGCGGTCGCGGAGTACCGCCCGTATGCGCCATGGCGCCTCTTTGGGCGCAACCACCGCAAGCTGCTGGTGGTGGACGGGAGAGTGGCGTTCACCGGTGGCATGAACCTGGCGGACACCTACTCGGCGCGGGAAAGCGGGAAGGAAGCGTGGCGCGATACCCACATGCGGGTAGAGGGTCCCGCCGCACGGGACTGCGATGTCTTGTTTGGCGAGACCTGGCGAATCGTCACCGACGAGGAACTCGCCGAGCCGCCAGCCTTTTCCTGGGCCGAGGGCGAGAGCGGTTGTTGTAGCTGCCTGGTGGTGGGCTCGCGGGGATTGAAGCGACGCAGAGTGATGCGCCGGCTCTTCTCGGTGCACATCGGTCGGGCCCGCAGGGTGATCCAGTTGACGGTTCCGTATTTCTCCCCGCCTCGCCGGCTTCGACGCGCGCTTGAGAAGGCGCGAGAACGAGAGGTGAAAGTCGAATTGCTCATTCCCGAGTTCACCGATGTGCCCATTGCGGACTGGATCCGGGAACGCTTGATGCCCGAGTTCCTCGAGATGGGATTGACGATCCGGGAGTATCACGAGTCGGTACTGCACGCGAAGACGATGGTGGTGGACGGTGATCTCGCGGTGGTCGGGTCGACGAATTACGACTACCTCTCAATCGTGCTCAACCTGGAGCTCTCGATCGTGGTTTACGACCGCGACTTTGCGAGTCGCCTGGTCGAGCAGTATGAGAAGGACCTGGAACGAGCGAGGCCGGTAGACCTGGAGCGTGCGAAGCAACGGCGCTGGTGGCAGAAGATGGTGGCGCGATTGGCGGCCTTCCTGGTGCGGAGATTGTGAGGGACTTTGGGGGGGTGACGACCGCGGACTGAGGACAAGACAAGAAAAGACCCGGCCGAGGCCGGGTCTTTATAATTTGGGTTTTGTGGAGAGTGTTCTTAGAAGTTTTGGCGGCGGCTATGGGCGAAGTAGGTCTCGAAGCCCAGCTCCGGCGGGAACTCGGAGAGTCCTTCGTGGGGATTCATTTCGATCCGCCAATCCTGGCCGCACTTCTGGTAGGGCGGCTTGAAGGTCCCGTGGTAAGTCGGGCAGTAGAAGGTGAACAGTTCGTAGAAACCGTAGCCGAAACGCTTCACGGTGCGGTAGCCTCCGTCGATGATTCCGTAGGAACCGCCGGCTTTGCGGCCGTAGCCGTTCGTTTTGCGGAAGAACTGTTCGGGGATTTCGGTTGCTCCGTAGAGAATATTGCTCACGGCGCGGCCGAGTTTCCGAACAGGGGTGTAGTGCGACCCGGGAGGCGCCTGGATGTCGGCGTAGGCGGCGCCGGACAGGGCGAAAAGGGTGGCGATCAGGATCAGTTTTCTCATTGCGATTGGAGTCTGTGCGAGGATTGCGGGGGGTGGCAACTGGAAAATCGTGGATAGTTTGGTGCGATTAGGGATTGGGTGGTCGAAGGGCGGCGAGTGACGATCCGGAAGGAGGTGCGGACTCTACTCCAGAGGGGGTATTTCAAAGAAGGGAGCGGGTGAGGGGTCTCAAGGGAGAGCAGCCCTTGCTTTTACGGGGCGTTTACAGTGCGGGATCTCCCGGCGGCGTTGTAAGGGCAAGGGTTGGAACCAATCCAGATCAAGAGATGAAAATGACACAGAATGTAATCTGCGCCGGCGTGGCCTTGCTCGCGGCGGGCGCGTTGGTGGCGGACAAGCCGACCAAAAAAGCCGGGGGTGACGATCCCTCGAACGGGGAAAAGAGCACCGAAGAGGTGGATAGCGTTGAGAGGGAGGACCCGCCGGTGGTGCCCCCGAAGGCCATTTCAGAGCAGATCCGCAAGGGGCTGCAGTATCTCGCGAAGGTGCAGAACAAGGATGGCGGCTGGGGCCAGGGTGGCGGATGGCGCCTCGGCGGAAAAGGCGGTGGCCGCGTGCAACCCGACCAGGCGGAGGATCGCTCCGATGTCGGGAACTCGGTGGTCGCGCTGATCTCGTTCATGCGCGTGGGCCAGGATCTGCGCACCGGGGAGTACGCGGAAAACCTGCGCAAAGGCGTGGAGTATGTCTTCAGCACGATTGAGAAGTGCAATGACGAGACGCTCTTCGTGACTCACGTGCGCGACACGCAGCTGCAGAGCAAGATTGGTCGCTACGTGGACACCTTCCTGGCGGCCCAGCTGCTCGCCGAACTGAAGGGACAGATGTTGACACCGGAAGCGGAGGAGCGGCGTGCGAATCTGCTCGACGCGGTGGTCGTCAAGATCGGCAAACACCAGGGCAAGGACGGCGCCTTTGCCGGGAACGTGGGATGGGCCTCGGTGCTCTCCCAGGGCCTCTGTAGTCGTTCGCTCAATGCCGCGCGGTTGGCCGGAGCGAAGGTGAGCGACGAGATGCTGGAGCGTGACAACCTGCAGAATCTCGTTGCGGCCAATCCGCAGGTCGCAGTGAGCGGGGCGGGCGGTGGCCCCACGAGTGCCGGGGTGTCGCTCTACTTCTCTTCCTCCAAGGTGCGCGGATTGGTGGAGAACTCAGTGGTGAACGTGCGACGCGCCCAGGAGTTCCAGCGGACCCTCGATTCGGCGGCCGCTTCGGACGCGGACAAGCGGACTGCGAAGGTGGAGTTGAGAAAGATTGCGGATGCCGAGGAGGCCAAGGATCAAGTGGTGGCCCAAGTTGCCCAAGACGTGGGCAAAGAGGCATTCGTCAAGGGATTCGGCAACAACGGGGGCGAGGAGTTCCTGAGTTACATGAACATCAGTGAGACCCTGCGCATCAACGGGGGCAAGGAGTGGCAGGATTGGGATCAGAAGATCACCAAGACGATCAATGGTGCGCAGAATGAGGACGGAAGCTGGTCGGGGCATCACTGCATCACGGGCCGCACGTTCTGCACCTCGGGTGCGCTCCTGACCCTGATGGCCGATCGCGCTCCGATGCCCGCCGTGGAAAAAGCCACGGAGAAGAAAGGGCTCACAAAAACGGAGACGAGCGAGAAGCCCGCGAAGGTCGCGCAGTAAACGCCCGATAAAGACAGGGAGATGAAGCGAAGGTCATTCGTTGCGATGTTGGCTGGTGCCGTTCCGGGGGGGACGGCGCTGGCCATGTCCACTCCGTGGATGCGCATGCGGAATCGCGGGTTCGCCTACCTGGTGAATCGGCAATCGAAGGACGGGGCGTGGCGCTCGAATGTCTACGGATCGTTCAAGACGGGAGAAGGGCTGACACCCCTGGTAGCGAATGCCTGCTGGTCACATCTCCAACCGAAGATGCGGGATGCCACCGTGCAGTGGCTTCAAGCGATGGACGCAAAGACGTGGGCGCTCTTTCCCGTGCACAACGCGGGCTGGCTCCTGAGCCTGGCGAAGAGGGAGAAACGCCTGGAAGAGTTCGTGCCGGTGCTGGCAGGTCACCTGCGCGGGTTGCAATTCAGTTCCGAGCGTGGGTGGAAAGAGGGAGAGTTCTACCACGGCGGCTGGAGTTACGCCGGGTTGCCGGTGGTCAATGAGGTGGGGCGGAAACTGGCCGCGATGCAGGAACCGAATCTCTCTGCGACCGTGCTGGCGGTGGCCGGGCTACGGCATGCCGGGGTGGCGGAAGACGATCCGGTCTTGGCGCAGGCGGTGCGCTTCATTTCGAGTTGCCAGAATCTCCGGGCCAAGGACCGAGGCAAATTCGATGATGGCGGGTTTTTCCAGATGGCGAACGACATCTCGCGCAACAAGGCAGGAGTGGCGGGACTGGACGCGAGCGGGCGGAAGCGGTTCCGCTCGTATTATAGCGCGACGGCGGACGGCCTGCGCGGGCTCCTGATGTGCGGCGTGAAGATCACGGATCCCCGCGTCGTGGCGGCGCGCTCCTGGATGGAACGGAATCCCGCGATGGATGACGTGCCCGACCTGACCTTCTACGCGAACTTTGCCCGGGCGCAGGCAGGGAACCGGTGGTCCCAGGATGACCTCTCGCCAAGTCCCCACCCGCTGGTGCGACAGCTGGGGCCCCGTCCCACCGATCGGCCGCCGAGGATCACGATGCGCAAGCCGGGATTCTACCCTAATGCGGTGCCCGGAACATTTCCGTCGGACAATTCGCTTGGCCAGGAGGAGGACGGCTCGTACTGCAATCCGGCCGGGGAGATGAGAGAGAATGATCCGCTGGTGGCAACCGCGCTCATGATGATGGCGAGTGGACTGAGAGGGCGGCGCTAGATACCGCAGGCCGGTTACAAAATAGCGCGCAATCAATACTGCAAAAACTTCGAAGGGTGGCGTTTAGGAGGAAGGAACAGTTAATTGGAATTGCAGAGAAATTCAGACGTCGAACAAGGGAAGCACAACGATGAGGAAAATACACAACGCAGAGGGAGAGAGGCTGGCCTTACGGGATCTACTCTCGGGAAGTACTGCTAGAGGACGGGGTGATGTCAACAAGTCCATCGCAACCTCTGAACGCCGTCGCGTGAGGGTCTATGATCCCGAGGTGAGGTTCATCTCGCTTTTCAACAGCTTGCACCTCCGCAGTGCCGGGGGAGAACAGTCAGGGTAAGAAGATTTCCAGGTAGACAGTTCAAAAGTCGAGGGTCGAAGGTCCGTCCATGTGTGGGAGAACCTTCAGCCTTTGGCTTGCCTGGCCCTGCGAATGAAGGGGCAAGGGGCGGGGATTATCATTCCTCGTCCGCGTCCTCGCCTGATCCGCTCTGTTCGGCCGGGGGTTCTTCCGCGACTTTTTCTTTAGGGGCGAGGAGTTGCTGCACCTCTTCCTGGAGGGGGGCGACTTCGCTGAGCGGAATCTGAGGGTCCTTGACGATGAAAATCTCGCCCGAGTAGCGGTGCTGGTAGACCCGAAGGAGACCGGTGCGCGTCTTTTGGCAGTCCGTTTCAATGAGGAGCTTTTTGCGCTCCAGCATGATCGCGAGAATGTAGCGCGCGTTCTCGGTGTGCGCTTCGTCCTCTTCCACAAGCCGGGTGAGGAGTACTTCGGGATCTTGCTTGTCGACAATGTCAACTTGGGCTTTGACCTGCGGCGGTTTGTAGATGGCGCGCCAGAACGAGAAAGGGGACTCGGCATCCTCCGGGCGGGAATCCCAGGCTTCCCGCGAGAAGTCGAAGCGGAGGTAGCCGTCGGACTCGGGATCGGGGAAGAGGGCCGTGAAAAAGACTTCGCCCTCTTCGAAGGACTTCTCGGTGGCCGAGCAGTGGTGCGCGCGGGATCTGATGTGCCAGGATTCGGCGAGGGCCATGGTCGGAGGGAGGAGGAAGAGGAGGGAGGTCGAAGGTTGGAAAGTCGAAGGTCGGAGTGCGTCATTCTGGACGCGATTAAGCAAGCCTGAATCCTTGAAGCGGGGTGCTGAGTTCCTTCCTCTCAGTCGCCCGCGGGGAGGAGTTTTTTGAGGGCTTGGTAGATGGGACGACCGCGCAAGCGCCGGTAGAGAAGGAAGAGGGCGAGGGTGGTGAAGACGAGATTGGTGCCCCAGGCTGCGAGGGCGGGGGAGAGAATCCCGGCGTCGCCGAGGGAGAGGGCAATCTCCGCACTGAGAAGCATGGAGGCACTGAGAAAGACGGCGATCGCGACTCCGCCCGCAGTTCCGCGGCGGGTGAAGACGATGCCGAGGGGCGCGGCGAGGAGGACGACCACGAGGCAGATCCAGGGTTGGGCCCAGCGGTAGTGCCACTGGGTGAGGTAGGCGCGGCGCGGGGCCCATTGGTCGCCGTCATATTGTTGGAGCCAACTTTTGAGTTCGGGAATTCCGAGGTGTTCTTCATTCAACCCCGGCTTCACAATTTGCCAGGGCGTCTCCGGGTAGTTGCGGATAAAGTGAGGGGAGGGGAGTTTCTCAAACTTGGGCATGATGACCCCGTCCTCCAGAGAGGCCCGGATGTCGAGAATCTCGGCGTCTTCGAATGCCCAGGTGCGGGTGTCGGAATACCAGGTGGCGAGGCGGGCCTTGAGGACGGTGGTCGGTCCGTTCTCGTCCTTACTCCGGATCTCAACGTCGCGGAGGGGATCTTTCGGAGTGTAGTTGTAGGGAAAGCTGCCCACCAACCAGACCCGCTGGGGGACCTGCTTGGCATCGCGGTAGACGAAGAGGACGTTGCGGGCCTGGCTTTTCGATCCGGACTTGGCGAACTCGATGAGCGCGTTCTTGTAACCCTCACCCCAGGGAGCCCAGTGGTAATTGAGGCAGAGGCAGGCCACGCTGAGGAAGAATCCCACGGTGCCGAGCGGAGCGATCACCCGGAACACCCCGCGCCCCGTTTGGATCATGGCGACGATCTCCCGATTTTGGGAAAGACGTCCCAGGCAGTAGAGCAGGCCCAACATCAAGGAGAAGGGCACGAGCAGCACGAAGACGGGCGGCAGCGTGACGATGTAGTACTGCACAAGAAAGTTGAAGGTGTTCTCGGCTTTCTGAAACTCATTGATGTTGTCGTTCACGTCGAGAAGGACGTAGACGACCATGAGGGCCAGGGCGCAGAGGCCGACGGCGCCGAGCATCTGGCGAGCGAGGTAGCGATCGAGGGTCCCCGCGAAGGCGTAGCACAGGCCCGCGAGGGCCGGCAGAAAACAGAGGAAAGTAAGGATCACGGGCCGAAGCTTCAGGGTATCCGGGTCGCTATCCGGAAAACCCAGGAGGTGGATCTCGACGGCGTGCGCTTCACCCGGAACGATGGCCAAGGCCAGCGCTGCTCCGAGGACCGTGAGGACGATCATGGGAGTAAACTTGAGCAGCGGAGAGGAATGCATCGGACCCGGGGGCGAGGGTAGCGTAGTTGATTCTCTTTAGACAGGGGAAGGTGATCAGGAATTCGAGTGCTCGCGGTGGGCCTGCGGGATTGCAAGCGGGCCTGAACAAACCGAGCTGGCCTAACCTTCTGGCTGGAGAGTGCTGCTCATTGGAGCTAAGTCGTGGCCGCGAATGATTCTACCGGGCGATGCAGCGGGCGGACACTCCCTCGCGGGGGAGATGCGGGACGCATTCTCGGCGGAGGGTCTCCTGGCGGACTCCCCTGACTTTGAGTATCGGCCGGAGCAACAGGAAATGGCGGAGGCGGTTGCGCGGGCGCTCCAACAAGAGAGCTCGTTGGTGGTGGAAGCGGGAACCGGGGTGGGCAAATCGCTGGCCTATCTTCTGCCCGCGATGAGCTACGGAATGGAGGCGGGACGCAAGGCCGTCTTCTCCACCCATACCATCAACCTGCAGGAGCAGCTCCTGAAGAAGGACCTACCGCTCGTGCGCAAGTTGATGGGCCGGCCCTTCCAGGCGGCCCTGCTCAAGGGGAGGGGAAACTATCTCTGTCCCGCCCGGCTCAAGCGCGCGATCCAGAATAGCGGGGACTTGTTCAGTACCAGTGAGTCAGACGAACTCAAAGCGATCTGGAAGTGGTTCGAGGGGACCCACGACGGGACGCTGAGCGATCTCGACTTCCAGCCCTCGCCCAAGGTCTGGCAACAGGTGTGCAGCGAGTCGGAGATCTGCACCGCGCGCTATTGCGGGGTGCGGGGCGATTGCTTTTTCCAGGAAGCGAGGAAGGAAGCCCTTGAGGCTCAGGCCGTGGTGGTGAACCACACCCTCTTCTTTTCCCTCCTCGACCCCGATGCCCCCGCGGAGGAAACGGGGTTTCTCTTTCCCAACGACTTCGTGGTCTTCGACGAGGCGCACACCCTCGAGAGCGTGGCTTCAAACCAGTTGGGTCTCCGGATGAGCCAAGCGGGCCTGCGCTTCGACCTGCAACGTCTCTACAATCCGCGCTCGCGGAAGGGCCTGCTCCGCACCCTGGGAGCAAGCAAGGCCATGATCGGAGTGGAAAATGCCCTCTCCGAGGCCGAGGAGTTTTTCGACCTGCTGGGAGAGGTTTCCGAGTTCGGCGAGTGGGGCCGCGAGTTTCGGGTGCGTGAGCCTGAGCTTGTGCCCAACACCCTCGCCGAACCGCTGCGGGAGCTCTGGAACGATCTCGATGCGATCGCGGAGGGCATCGACAACGAGACAAGTCGCGCGGAGGTGCAGGAAGGGTCGCGGCGCCTGCGGGAAGCGCACGGAGCGCTGCGTGTCTTTCTCGATCAGGAAGACGAAGGCAGCGTCTACTGGGTGGAAGCCGGTGGCCAGGAGCGGACTTCCTACACCATGCGGGCTGCGCCGGTGAATGTGGCGGACCGCCTGCGGCCGATTCTCTTTTCAGGGGGGCGGACCGCGATCCTGACCAGCGCGACGCTGGGAACCGGCGATCCGGAGTTGAGCTACTTTCGCCGCCGGATAGGGGCGGAAGGGGTGGAGGCGCGACAGATCGGGAGTCCTTTCGATTATCAGAACCAGATGCGGGTTTTCGTGGTGAAGTCGATGCCCGATCCGCAAGCGCCTGACTACGAAGATTCCCTGGCGGGCTGGATCGAGCACTTTCTGCACCGCAGCGACGGCAAAGCGTTCGTGCTCTTCACGAGCTACCGGGCCATGGAGAAGGTGGCCAAGGCGCTGGAGGGGGTGTGTCGCGAGCAGGACTGGCGGCTCCTGGTGCAGGGTCGGCGGCTCCCCCGGCATCGTCTTCTGGAAGAATTTCGCGACGATGTGCGCAGTGTTCTTCTTGGGACGGACAGCTTTTGGACCGGGGTGGACGTGCCTGGGGAGGCCCTTTCCAACGTGATTGTGACCAGGCTCCCCTTCGCGGTGCCCGATCACCCTCTCACGGCCGCGCGCCTGGAGCAGATCGAAGCAAATGGCGGCAATCCCTTCATGGAGTACTCCGTCCCCGAGGCCGTTCTCAAGTTGCGCCAAGGGGTGGGGAGGCTCATCCGCTCCGAAAAAGACCGGGGAATCGTGGCAATCCTGGATAACCGAATCGTGACCCGGAGATACGGGCGGGCCTTCCTGGGATCCCTTCCGGACGCCCCGGTAGAGGTGGTGAGCCGGAAGTTGGATGAGATGTGAGGGATGAGATCCCGCACCGCGCCTCCCGGATTGGAGTACCTGGGCTCTGAAATTACAGTCACCTTGACTGATTCACGGCCTCCTTCAGCAAGCGCGCCGACCATTGGCCTGGCGCGGTGGGCTCGCTTCCCAAGTACCCGTAATTCAGGACCGAGCCAAGCTGGGCGGCGAGGAGGCGGGAGGCCGGGGCGAGGGGGCCCATGCCCATCACCGCGAGGGGAAGAGGCGAATCGGCGCGCAGAATCCCGACCACGGCCTGAATGTCGGCGGGGTCGTCCAGGCGGAAGGCGAACTTGGCGATGTCAGCTCCCGCCTCATGCATCGCAGCGAGCTTGGCGAGGAGCTCGTCGACGGTCGGGCAGCCGGTGAAATCGTGCCAGGAGGCAATGCGGAGGAGACCGCGCTCCCCGGCTCCAGCCCACGTATCTGCAAGATCGGAGAGCGATTGCAGTTCCACATCGATCAGTGCGCCGTGGGGCACGAGGGCCGCGAGGGCGGAGGCGCGCTCGGCGGCCGAAAGTTCGTTGGCCCCTCCCTCATCCGGGTGACGGGCGGTCAGCACAATTGGGTGAGAAGCCTTGATCCGTTCGGCGAACTGCTGGACTTCCGCTCCACAGCCGAGGGCATCGAGTCGGAGCTCAATCAGATCGCAATCCGCCTGAGCGATGGTAGCGTCGAACACCCTATGATCTCCCACCGCTCCCACAATGTGGGGCTGGCGGCTTAGAATCGCTGTGGACAGATCCTCCATCAAGTCATCAAGAACGGTGTTCTTTTGAGGGGATCGGTCTCCAGTTGCAAGAGAGGTCTTGCGTTCGACTCGGGCGTAACCATGTAATTACGTGCCGGGCACTGAGATCCTGTCGCAGAATTCTTCTGGTCAAAGGGGATAGCCGTTTTTAGTTTCCTGCATCGCAACGCGCATTATGAAGACACCTACCACCTTCGCCAAGGTCACAAAAATCACCCTGCTCGGCGCGCTCCTTGCTGCTGCTCCGGCAGTATACTCGCAGAGCTCGGCCGTGAAGATCGAAGCCGATAGTCCCAAGTTCGATGATCTGCAGTCGCCGGAAGTCGGCGGCAATACCGGCAAGAAGTCCTGGAAGCCGGCCGACTGGCTCGAGGTCGAAGTGAAGGTCAAGCTCGATGCCAAGCCCATGCCGCGCGACAAGCACATCGATCGTATTACCGTGCGCTGGTTTGTGGCGGTGGAGAACAAGGTCGATCGGGGCGGCGCAAAGTTCTTCCTCATGGAGAAGGAGGTCACCCACGTCAACGTTCCGATCGGCGAAGATTTCTACATCTCCTGCTACCTTTCGCCCGCCACCATCAAGCGTCTCACCGGCAAGAGTCGGGCGGGCAAGAATTCCATCAAGGCGGTCGGGGGGGAAATCACCTGTCCGGGTGCCGTGCGGCCGGAACGCTTTACTTCAGAGGGGAACGTGAGCAAGCCCTGGTGGCAGTCCGCCTCCATGCAGCGCACCAACAAGTATCCGCTGCTGAACAAGAACGAGACCCCCTTCAAGTTCCTGTGGTGGGATCGCTACCTCGAAATCGAGCCCGATCGCCGATAACAATCCACGACTGAAGTAGCGGACAATTCTTTTCCATCAGCAGTCAACCCGTAATTCACAACTTTCAAAAATGGCAGACGCAGAGAGCACGGTCGCGTTAAGCATAGGATCTCAACGCATTTCCATGGCGGTCTTCGACCCCGCCAAGGACGGAGGGCTCATTCTGAAGTCCTACGGTTCGACTAGTATCCTGGCCGATCCGGCCCAGGAGATGGTTCGCCTTTCGCAGATCACTCTTGCCGTCAAGGAACTGGCGACCGGGCTGAAGACCCTGAAGGAAAAAGTCCGCTACTCGATGTCAGGGCAGTCAGTCTTCACCCGTTTCGTGAAGCTGCCGCCCCTCAACGAGGACAACATCGACGAACTGGTCAAGTTCGAGGCTCAGCAACACGTTCCCTTCCCGATCGATGAAGTGGTGTGGGATTGGCAGTTGCTCGACTCATCCGGCCCCGAGAAGGAGGTCGCCCTCGTTGCGATTAAAGCTGAGGCCCTCACCGAGATCAACGAGACCGTGTCCGAAGCGGGCCTCGGCACCAAGGAAGTGGATGCCGCGCCCATGGCCCTCTACAACGCCTTCCGCTACAATTACCCGGACGTGCAGGAGTCCGTCCTCCTCATGGATATCGGGGCCAAGGCTACAAACCTGGTCTATATCGAGGGTAACCGGCTCTTCACGCGGAGCATCGCAGTCGGGGCCGCGTCGATCACCACCGCGATCGCCAAGGAGTACAACGTCTCCTTTGCAGAGGCAGAAACTCAGAAGGTCACCAACGGCGTGGTCTCGCTGGGCGGCAGTCACACCGACCAGCTGGATGAGGCCAGCGCACAGCTCGCCACCGTGATTCGCAATGCCCTGAACAGGTTGCCGGCCGAGGTGGCGCGCACCAATAATTACTACCGGAGCCAGCACGAAGGGAACGCTCCCACCAAGATCTACCTGGCGGGGGGTGGCGCCAACCTTCCCTACCTGCCCGAGTTCCTCGAAGAGAAACTGCGGATCCCCATCGAGCTCTTCAATCCACTCAAGAAGGTGTCAGTGAGCAAGGCCATCGATGTCGAGCAACTAGGCATGGAAGCGCACATGATCGGCGAACTGGTCGGTCTCGCACTCCGTGGCATCGGGGAAGCCCCCATCAACATCGACCTCGTTCCGGACGTGGTTGCTTCCGAGCGTGCCACCGCGCAACGCAAGCCCTTCCTGATGGCCGCGGCCGTGATCCTGCTGGCTGGTCTTGGGGTCTGGGCCATGCACAAGTCGAGCCTGGCTGCCACGGCGTGGACCAAGCGCACGGAAATGGAGGCGGAGAAGCAAAAGCTGCAAAATCCTGCCAACAAGATCGACGTCCTCACCAGGAACCAGGCTCGCCTCAAGGAAGTGGGCGACTCCTACGCAGACGCGCAGGAGATGCGCGCCAAGTGGCCGGCCATTTTGAACAAGGTGAAGGATTACTTCAACGATCAGGACGTGTGGATCACCGACTTCGAACCGGTGGGACTTTACCAAGTCGGAGTCTTCCCGAGCGCCAAGCCGAGAATCAAAGAGAATTTTCCGAGCGTGACTTACGGGACCAGCGTGCTCGAACAGTTCAAACGAGGAGGGGTGGCTCCGCCTACCGGGGCGGCTTCCCGCCGTCGGCGCACTACTCCCGCGGCGAGCGGTCTTGCTCCGCCAGCCGACGCGATCAACGCAATTCGCATCACCGGATTCTGGAAAGAAGCCCCCCGCGCGGTGCATGAGATCGTGGCTAAGATCAGAGAGGATCAAGATGCCGCCGACGCGGTCTTCACTCTCAAGAAACCAGGGCCCAAGGGCGCCGATTTCACGGACAAGGAAATCTTCCCGGTCTTCAAGAGCAATATTGGCGACCCTAACGAACTGGCGGAACAGTTTGTCATGATCCTGCCGTTGAAAACCCCGATTTCCATCAAGTAACCAAACAAACCCATGGGAGACTGGATTAAGGAAAACAGGTTCGAGGCGGGGATGCTCGTCGTCGTCGTACTCATCTCGGTTGTCGCCTACCTCTTTGGTGGCAAACAGGGAGCGGCCTATCAGGAGCACAAGGAATACTACGGGGTCGCGGCGAACACCGTGACGCAACTGAGACAGAAAAAGCCGTTTCCGAATCCGGACAACGTCAAGAAGTACCAGGTTGAGATCGACGGCTACCGGACCGTCATCGAGGATCTGCAAGGCAAG
>JAYGGC010000128.1:0-4415 GCA_046581525.1 Roseibacillus sp.
CGCGGCGCCAGCAAGCGTAATCCCGGTTCCAACTGAGGTCGTCCCCGAAAAGGTCTCCAACGCCAAACCGCGGAATGTGGTTTTCATTCTCTCGGACGATCATCGTTACGATGCGATGAGTTTCATGGGGCATCCCTTCGCCCGGACGCCACACATGGATGCGATGGCGAAGAACGGGATCCATCTCAAGAACGCCTTCGTCACCACCTCACTTTGCTCGCCAAGCCGGGCGTCCATTCTCACGGGGCTCTACACCTTCCGCCACCGCGTGATCGACAACCAGCGGGCGGTTCCTGAAGGAACACTGTTCTTCCCTCAGTATCTGCAAAAGGCGGGTTACAACACAGGGTTCGTCGGCAAGTGGCATATGGGGCATGCCAACGACAACCCTCGACCAGGCTTCGATTATTGGATCAGCTTCAAAGGTCAGGGGAATTACTATCCGCCCAGCGAAGACTACACCATCAATGTGAACGGCAAGCGGGTGAAGCAAGATGGCTACATCACGACGCTGCTCACGAAGTATGCCGTGGATTTCCTCGAGCAGCAGACGGACCGGGGAAAGCCCTTTTTCCTCTACCTGTCCCACAAGGCCGTGCACGGCCCGTTCACGCCCGAGCCCAAATATAAGGGCTCGCTGGCCGATGAGCCCTTTTCACTGCCGGATTCCAGCGCCCTGCAGACGAACAATTACGCCAACCGGCCGCGTTGGCTGCTCGACCAACGCAACAGCTGGCACGGCATGGATTTTCCGTTGCACAGCGGTTCCACCGCCGAGGCCTTCTACAAGAGCTACTGCGAGGCATTGCGTTCCGTCGATGACAGCATTGGCGCGGTCACGGAGCAGCTGAAGAAGATGGGGATTCACGACGAGACATTGGTCATCTACATGGGGGACAACGGCTACATGTTCGGCGAGCACGGCCTGATCGATAAACGCGTCGCCTACGAAACCTCCAGCCGGGTCCCCATGCTGATGCAATGCCCCGACCTGATCAAAGCGGGATCGGTCGTGGAAAAGGTGGTCGCCAACATCGACATCGCGCCCACGGTGATGGAAACGATGGGGCTGCGAAAGCCGCCGCACATGGACGGGCAGAGCTTTCTTCCCCTGGCGCGAGGCGAGGCGATCCCGTGGCGCGACTACTTTCTCTATGTCTACTACTGGGAGCAGAATTATCCGCAAACCCCCACCCATTTCTCCCTCCGAGGCGATCAATATAAATACACGACTTACTACGGTGTCTGGGATACGGATGAGTTGTTCGACATTCAAGCCGATCCGATGGAACAAAAGAACCTGATTCACGACCGGTCATTCGCGAAAACAAAAACCGCGATGCAGAAGCGCCTCTACGAGATGATGGATGAACTGGGCGGTATGAATATCCCGATAAATCCCCCTCGCGGCAACCAACAGAACAAGCGCCTTCGCAGTAGAGGTGTTCACGGTCAGGGAGGAGAACAAGCGGCTGACTTTCCGGAAGCCATGATTGTCGATGAGCCGCTGAGAAAACTTTTCAAATGAGATAAGGCATTCCAAAGAGAATTTTTGAAATAATGAGAAACCATTTCAAGTCCATACGATCCACTTGGATCCTGGGGGTAATCAGCTTTGCCGTGGCGGTTCATGCCACTGATGGGCCTGTTCCAGCGCCGGTTGCGCATCATCCCAACATTGCAGAGATCACCCTCTTTGCTGAGAACCCTGACATCGTGACTCCCATCGGGATTGCAGTCGCGCCGGATGGCCGGGTCTTTGTGCAGGAAAACCACACGCATAAGCGCACGAAGGACTATCAAGGGCCGAAAAAGGATCGTATTTTGGTTTTCGAAGACACCGATGGCGATGGCGTTTCGGACAAGCGATCTGTCTTCTACGAAGGGCATGTTTACAGCACGGATCTTCTGTTTGGTCCTGATGGGCATCTTTACGTCTCGACCCGCTGGTTCATTGGGCGATTTCCAGGCGCGGCCACCGAAGCCAGGGCGAACGGCGATCCCGAAGTCCTGATTCAATGTAAAACGCAGGGCGACTACCCACACAATGGCGTGGGAGGACTGGCGATTGATCCAGGCAATCCTGATTGGCTTTCGTTCGGGTTTGGCGAAAACCTGGGTGAGGACTACACCTTTGTCGGTTCCGACGGAGTCGAATATTCCGGCGGAGCGGAGGGAGGATCAACCTACCATTGCAAAACGGATGGCTCTCAGCTGAAGCGCATCACCACGGGTCACTGGAATGCGTTTGGCATGGCCTACGATCTGGATGGCAATCTCTTCTCCACCGACAACGATCCAAGCAGCACACCTCCGAATCGTCTTCTCCACATCGTTCCGGGCGCGGACTTTGGCTTTGAGTATCGCTACGGTCGCTCTGGTCGTCATCCACTCGTGAGTTGGTATGGAGAGATTCCTGGGACCCTCGGCATGATTGGGACGCTGGGAGAAGCAGCCTGCGGGGTGATTCCATTTGGCCCCGGGAAACTTCTTTCCGCCTCATGGACGGACAACCGGGTGGATCTGCACCCGCTCACAAAAAAGGGCGCCTCTTTCGAAGCCAGTCGTGAACCCTTCATCAGTGGCTCGGATAATTTTCGCCCGGTTCATTTTTCGTATTCGCCGGATGGAAGGGCTCTCTACTTTACCGATTGGGTGAAGCTTTCCTATCCGGTGCATGGCCACGGAAAGATCTGGAAAGTTACCTTCAAGGAGCCAATTGCCCAGGCGCCCCACCCTCGCAAGTCCAAATCGTCGCTGCTGCCTGAACTGGCTCTCGAAAAGCTCGGCAGCGCTGATCCATACGTATGGACCGCTGCAATCGATGTGCTTGCGCAGAATCCCGCGATACTCAAAGCGCACGATTGGAAAGCCAATTCGAATCCTCTTGCCCGCGCGAACTACGCAGTGGCGCTGAAGCGTGTCGATCCCAAAAAGGAAGCCTCCATCATTCCGGAACTGCTCGCCGATGCCTCTGCGAATGTTCGATACGTCGGGATCAAATGGATTGCCGATGAAGGTCTGACCCAATATCAGGGAGAGCTCGATCGACAGTTCGACCGGGCAGATCTCAAGCGTCGGAATCTACGCGCTGTTGTCGCCGCAATGGCCAAAGTGAGTGGCGGAAGCGAAGGTGAATTCTCTCCGGCCAAGACCTTGCTAAGTCTCGCCCTCGATTCCACAAAACCGGCGCGGCTTCGAGCGCTCGCGTTGCAAAGCGTGGCCGTCAATCATCCGGGCCTCACGGTCGCGAAGCTCGCCGGATTGGCAAAGTCCGCCAAAGTGATGATCCGCCGGGAAGCGATCAGATCGCTCGCGCTTCACCCGAACGAAAAGCGCGGTCCAGCGCTGGCCTCTCTGGCTGCCAATGCATCCCTGCCTCCTGTTTTGCGCGCTGACGCCATCGCGGGCCTTGCAGACTTTGCGGAAGAACACGTCGGGCTTCTGGAAAAGTTGGCCGGCGCCAAAAACGCCATTGTGACAGCTGAAGCCGCCCGCACTTTGGCTTCCGGGGGAGTGGTATGGCGTGAACTGCCGGCGAAACCAGAGTTGGATGATGTGCCGGCCTGGGTAAGGCTTGTTGCGGAGGCGCCGGGTAAACCGGACACTTCCCTCGGCCGCCGACTGTTCTTTCATTCAAGGCTAGGCACGTGTCACCGCTGTCATTTGTTTGACGGCCGTGGTCTCGAAGTGGGGCCTGACCTGACCTCACTGCACAAGCAGGACGGAATTGATCGGACCTGGCTGCTGACGCATATCCTCGACCCCAACGCGGAGGTCGCCCCGTATTTCCGCCCCCAACATATCACCACCAAAGATGGAGGATCTTATCTGGGTTTCATTCTCGGGAAGGAAGGCGCGGCTCAGGCATACGTGGGAACAGACGGCAAGAAATTTAAGATTCGCAAGATGGACGTGGTCAGGCGCGAGGAGATTCCGGTATCCCTGATGCCGCCCGCCTTGATCCACAACATGTCCGCCAGCGAGATTCGGGATTTGCTGGCATACCTTCTGAACGGCGGAGAGTAGGATGAGCGTGACATGCGATTAAGGGATAAAGTAGATCGAAGAGGATTTCTGCAACGGAGCCTGGCCTTGAGCGCAGGTTTGACGATGGCGCGATTGACGCCACGGGCCACGGCTGCCAGAGTCAAGACCACCCAGATCGAGCCCAAGGGATTCTTCACTCTTGGACGGCGCAAGGATCATTGGTGGCTCATCAAGCCGGACGGAAAGCCTTTCTTCACCATGGGGCTGAACCACATCGATCCGGCGAGCTTACGCTATCCAGAGAATATTCATATCTGGCAAAAGAAATATGGCGGCAGCACGGTTCGCTGGATCAAGGAATCGGTGGTTCCCAATCTCAAGTCATGGGGTTTCAACACCGTGGGTTGGGTGCAGGAGGTGACCGT
>JAYGGC010000149.1:0-56345 GCA_046581525.1 Roseibacillus sp.
CCATGGCGCCAGGGTGAACACCCGGCTCAAGGGGGGCAAGACCCACTGGAAAGGCGCAACGCCGTTCTTCCTGGCTTCCAAGACCGCGGACGCTCCCCTCATGCGCGTGTTGCTCAAACTGGGAGCTGATCCACTGATCCACAACGCGGAAAACAGCACACCCCTGATGGTGGCAACCGGGATCGGCCAGACAATGGAGGCGGCCTCCGCCGGGACCGAGACTGAAATCCTGGAAGCCGCACAAATGTTGCTCGATCTCGGCGTCGATATCGACGCCGTGAACGACAATGGCGAAACCGCGATGCACGGAGCCGCCTACAAGAACCTTCCCAAAGTGGTGCAGTTCCTCGATGACAAGAATGCCAAGATCGAACTCTGGAACCAGAGGAACAAGAAAGGATCGACGCCCTACCTGATCGCGGCAGGCTACCGCCCCGGAAACTTCAAGCCTTCCTACGAGACGATGGCGGCGATCAAGAAAGTGATGACTGCTCACGGAGAGAAGCCGACCGCCAAACCGGCGAAACGGGTCGATCCCTATGCCGCCAAAACCCGAACAAGGAAAACGGCCTCGAAGGAAGGTTCCCGCGAGCGGGTAGACTTGTTCAACGGCAAGAATCTCGCCGGCTGGGAGATTCAGAACAACGGTCGCTTTTCGGTGAAAAACGGCCGACTACGAGTTGACCGCGGAACGGGATGGTTGCGTTCGGTCGAAACCTTCGCTGATTTCACGCTCAAACTGCAATTCCGATTCCTGGAGGCCAACGCGAACAGCGGAATCTTCGTGCGCACCGGAGCAACCAGCAAGAAAGACGAAAACGGCTGGCCGGACAACGGCTACCAGATCCAATGCATGGATACGATTACTGGAAAACTTCCATTGGCCACCATGATTCCCTATGGAGCGCCACCATTTGAGCACCAGTCGGATCTGGCCGCCTTGAAGAAGGCCTACAAACCCGTGGGAGAATGGCAGTCTTACGAGATCACTGCCAAGGGCAAAACCTTGAGCGTAAAGCTGAACGGGTTGCTGATCACAACCGCGACCGGCATCAAGAATCACGACGGACATCTCGGAATACAGGCCGAAAACGGGCTCCTGGAATTCCGGGAAATTGAAGTGTTCCGATAGCGCCCGCCGCACTGGAAGCATATGACCTTGTTCCCCGTGCCTCACCGGCTACCGCTCTTTAACTTATACGGGCCCGGTCGGCATCCTGCGTTCGGGCGATTTGATCAACTGGTCTCCCTGGACGGCGGGGAGAAACAAGGTGATCATTGACGCGTTGCCAGGAGCCAGCACGAGCCAAGTTATGTCCGGCCGGAAACAATGCGCGGCTTCGCGTGAGTGCAGGTCGTGGAGTAGCTCGACTCGAATGCTCGTTTCCTCTCTCCCACTCAGGACGCTGCGGGCACAGCGATGATCTTAGGAAGTCTCCGGAGAAGAACTCCGAGTGTTACGAATTCGATGGTGGAGTACAGTTCCGGGTTGGAATCGCAATTGCAGAATTCACGTCCGCTTTCGTCGAAGGCGGACGCCAGCACCACACCGAATCAAGACTGCAGCACCTCGATCTCGTTCCTTGCGACCTTGATGAAAACCTCATCAAGATCCTTGCCCGCGAAGCGATCCTTGATTTCCTCGGCCGTCCCACTCGCGAGGATCTTTCCCTGGTGAAGGAAGAGGATGCTGTCGCAGACCTCCTCGATGTCGCGCATGTTGTGCGAGGTGTAGAGGATGGCGGGGGAGCGTTCGCGCTGGAGGCGGCGGACGAGCTTGCGGACCTTGTCTGAGATGTCGGGGTCGAGGGAGGCGGTGGGTTCGTCGAGGAGGAGCAGGTCCGGGTCGTTGAGCAGGGCCTTGGCGAGATTGACGCGAGTCGATTCGCCGGCCGAGAGACGACCGGTGATGCTGTTGCGGAGGTGCGAGATGCCCAACATCTCGAGAAGTCCGTCGATCTTGTCCTTGTGATTGGGCACGCCATAGAGGCCGGCGAATACGCGTAGATTCTGCCAGACCTTGAGATTGGAAGGGAGTTGCGCGTAGGTGGTGCAGAAGTTGGTACGCTTCAGGATCTCAATGCGGTGCTTGGCAAGATCCTTGCCGAAGACATGGATCGATCCTTCGTCCGGGATGGTGAGACCGAGGATCATGTTCATGACGGTGGTCTTGCCCGCGCCGTTCACGCCCAGGAGACCGATCACTTCACCCGCCTTGACGGTGAGATCCAAGCCGTCCACCGCGACGAGCTTGTCGAAGCGCTTGGTGAGGTTTTTGACCTGGAGCAGGGGCTGGGGCATTGGGGTGAGTCGGAGGTTTGATAGTGGGAGGTCAAAGGTCGAAGGTCGAGGGAGTCGGCTCGCTACAGCAACTTTGCCCGGAGTGAGTCGGTGACTTGCTTGGGATTGGCTTTGCCCTTGGAGGCTTTCATGACCTGGCCGGTGAGGAAATTGACGAGCTTTTCGTTGCCGCCCTTGATTTCGGCGACCTTTTCAGGGTTGGCGGTGAGGACTTCGTCGATGAGTGCCTCGATCGCGCCGGCGTCGGCCGGTTCGAAGCCCATCTCCTTGGCAATCTCGGCGGGGTCGCGGTCAGGGGACTGCCAAAGGGCTTCGAAGATTTCCCTGGCCTGGTTGTTCGAGACCGTGCCGGCTTCAACGAGGTCAACGGTGCCCGCGAGGCGTGCGGGTGCGACGGGGGAGTCGGCCACCGGGAGGTTCTCCTCGTTGAGATGCTTGAGGAGGGTGTTGATGACCCAGTTGGCGGTCTTCTTGGGCTTTGCGGACGACGATTTGGCGGCGGCTTCGAAGTAGTCAGCGAGGTTGCGATCAGCGGCGAGAACGTTGGCGTCGTAGGTGGTGATTTCGTAATCGCTTTCGAAGCGGGCGGCTTTCTCGTGGGGGAGTTCGGGAACGTGTTCGCGCATGCGGTCGACGATTTGGCCGGAGCGGACGGGGAGGAGATCGGGATCGGGGAAGTAGCGATAGTCGTGGGCATCTTCCTTGCCTCTCATGAACTCGGTGACGCCGGCATCGTCATTCCAACGCCAGGTCGCCTGGCTCAGCTGGTTGCCGGCGTCGAGTTCGTCGCATTGGCGCTGGATCTCGTGGTGCAAGGCGCGGCGCACGGCGGAGATGGAGTTCATGTTCTTGAGCTCAATCTTTACGCCGAGTTCCTTTTGCCCTGGGGGGCGGACCGAGACGTTGACATCGCAGCGCAGTTGTCCCTTCTCCATGTCCGCGTCAGAAATCCCGCCGTAGATGAGGATTTGCTGGAGGGTCTTGAGATAGGCGAAGGCCTCTTCGGGAGTCTCGATCTCGGGTTCGGAGACGAGTTCCATGAGCGGAGTGCCCGCGCGGTTGAAATCAATCACGCTGGAATTGGGCAGGTGGGTGGACTTGGCGACGTCCTCCTCGAGATGAATGCGGGTGAGTCCGATCTTCTTGCCGGGGTTGGCGATGTTCTTCTGGTAGTCCTTCGGGTAGTTGTGATGGTAGAGCGGGACTGCGCCGCCGAGGCAGAGGGGGAGATCGAACTGCGAGATCTGGTAGTTCTTGGGCATGTCCGGATAGAAGTAGTTCTTCCGGTCCCACTTGGAGATTTCGGGGGTTGTGCAGTCGAGCATCAGGCCCGAGAGGATGGTCTGCTCAATGGCCTTCTTGTTGAGCACCGGCAGGGCGCCCGGGAGGCCAAGACAGGTGGGGCAGACGTTGGTGTTAGGCTCTTCGCCGAAGCTGGTCCGGCAGCCGCAGAACATCTTGCTCTCGGTATCGACCTGGCAGTGGACTTCGAGGCCGATGGTGACGATGTAATCCTCGCGGGGCATGGAAGGGAGGGGGATGAGGGGGAGGGGTCTGCCGTGAGGGAGGAGGGAACAGTATTCAGGGAACAGTGTTCAGACTGGACCGGAGATGCGCGGTGGGCCCGCGATTGGTAGCGGAGAAGGGGGGGGTGGGGCAAGGGTGGAGGGTGCAGCCGAATGCGGTGCGGGCCTACTTCTTGTCTTCCTCGTCGTCCTTGTCTTTCTTCTCCTCGAGGAGTCCCAAGGCCTTTTCGATGTCGATGTTGGCCAAGGTGGCGCTCACCTCCTCGTCCTGGCTGGCCTCCTTGATGACCTTGCTGTGAAGGAGATGGGAGAACTGGCCGGAGTCGATGTAGGATTTCAGATCCACGCTCTGCTTGAGGAGCATGGCATTGATGCCCTCCTGCAGCACGGCTTCGCGCACATCCTTGTCAATCGCCGCCCGGGTCACGGCCAGCTTGCTGTCAACGAGCACAGTGAGCTTGGCGAGGTTTGCGCGAGCCCGGTCGTTGAGGAAATCAAACTTTTCATGGAATTGCCCGGGACCGCTGGTGTCGAGCCCGCGCTTGAGTTTGGAGAAGAACGGCTGGTCGATCTTTTCGATCTTCGTTTCATCAGCGATGGCGGCCCGCAGCCAACCGAGTTCCGCGAGGGTCCCGATGTAACGGACCCCCGAGAGGCAGAACCAGGCGAAGGCACAACCCATGAGAAACCCCAGGAAGCTTCCGGGAATGGCGAGCTTATTGGCTTTGCCATCCTTGGCCCCGACCGGGCTGAGGAGCACGCCGAAGAGGGCGCGGGCGACAAAGAAGATGGCCAGGCCGAGAAGGATGCCGACCGCGGCGGACATCCAGGGATCAGGATCGGAAATCAAGGTGCCTGCGATCGAGGCGCCTTTCTGAAAGCCCCACAGCCCGGCAAGGATGCCGGCGGTCAGGGCCACAAGGGTGAAGGCGGTGCGGACCAGCCCCTTGATGAATCCGAAGGCGACAAAGACGATGAGGATGACGCAGATCGCGCCGGAAGTAGTAATGTCGGAGAAGCCAAGTGCTAGCATGTCAGATTGTCAGGCCGGTTGATGATGAGTTGAGGATTCCAGTCCGCATTGAGCTCTCTGGCGAAGCAGGTGATCACAAATTACAAGGGTGGACATGGCCTCAACCATCGGCACGGCGCGGGGGAGAACACAGGCATCGTGTCGCCCCCGTCCTTTGAGTTCGGTATCCAAACCCGTATTGCTGACAGTCGGTTGCGAAGTCATAATGGTGGCGGTGGGCTTGAAGGCAATCCGAAAGACGATCGCCTCGCCGTTCGAAATTCCTCCCTGGATGCCGCCGGAGCGATTGGTGCGGGTACGCACGCGCCCGTTATCCATGTAAAAATGGTCGTTATGTTCCTTCCCGGTAAGGAGGGTGCCGCCAAATCCGGATCCTACCTCGAAGCCCTTGGTGGCCGGCAGGCTCATCATGGCCTTGGCCAGCTCGGCTTCCAATTTGTCAAAGACCGGCTCGCCCAGTCCGGGAGGGCAGCCTCGAATGACGGCTTCGATCACGCCGCCCAGGGAGTTGCCTTCGGCCCGGGTGGTCTTGATGAGGTCAATCATCTCCTCGGCTTTTGCGGGGTCGCCAGTGCGGACGATGTTGCTCTCGATGGTCTCCGCGGTGACTGTTTCGGGGTCCACCTTCGCTTGGAGATCCTTGATGGTGCTGACCCAGGCGAGGATCTCGATTCCGGGGACGAGGGCGTCGAGAACTTGGCGGGCGATTGCGGCGGCGGCCACCCGCCCGATGGTCTCGCGAGCGGAAGCGCGTCCGCCGCCCTGCCAGTTGCGCACGCCGTACTTGGCGTCATAGGTATAATCCGCGTGGGATGGCCGGTATTTGGTAGCCATCTCCTCGTAGGCGGCAGGCCGGGCATCCTTGTTGCGAACGAGGACCGCGATAGGACTGCCAATCGTTTCGCCTTCGAATACCCCGGAAAGGATCTCACACTGATCTGCTTCGTCCCGCGGTGTGACGATCTCGCTCTGACCCGGCCGCCGGCGGTCGAGTTCGCGCTGAATGTGCTCCTCGGAAAGCGCAATGCGCGGGGGGCAGCCTTCCACGACCACACCCACCCCACCGCCATGGGACTCACCCCATGTCGCGATCCGAAAGCAGCTTCCTAAGAAACTGGACATCAGCGTCAGTTTAGGCGGCTCTAATAATCAACGCAATCCCCGCGTCCCACGAATGCGCGAGGATCCCGGGGTGGCCGGAGGGCTGAACACCTGTATTCAAGGGCACTTTGCCTTGTGGGGTCGGATTTGCCTGCTAGGTTTACCCGCAGTCTAGCTAAGCGATGGAAGCTTCCCTCTACTGCCCAGTACTCGTGTTGAATCGTCTATGGCAGCCGATCCACACCTGTTCAGTGCGCCGCGCACTCCGGTTGGTATGCCTCGGGCACGCGCAGATTGTGCAGACCGACGGGGAGTCCTGCTACCAGACTCATGATTTGATATCCTGGGCGGAGCACTCGGCAGGACACTTGGCCGAGGAACTCATCCGCACGGTTTGTCACGCCTTCCGCGTGCCGAAGATCATCGTGCTCGCCATCTATGATCGGCTTCCCCGCAAGGAGGTGAAGTTCACGCGCCACAATGTGTTCCTGCGCGACAAGTTTACCTGCCAGTACTGCGGGAGTAGCTTCGTGGAACGCGAACTCAACCTCGATCATGTCATTCCGCGGGACAAGGGAGGCAAAACGACATGGGAGAATATCGTGACCTCCTGTATTCGCTGCAACACGCGCAAGGCCAACAAGCTGGCCCACGAAGTGAAAATGCGTCTCCTGCGCAAACCGGGCACTCCCCGCTGGCGTCCGCTTTTTGGGATGCGCTCCGAGACCCCCGCCGATGAGAGCTGGATGCAGTTCTTGCAGCCGGATCGGGAGAAGGTGCGGGTAAGTGGGTAGGGTGCCGGGGAAGTAGGAAGGGGGAAGGCTACAGTGTTCGTGTACAGAGAGGAGAGAAAAGGAGGCGGGATGGAAGATGCGGAATCGTGATTCGCGTGATCCTGGAGCACCGCGCGGTGCGAGTCGCGAGGGATCGTCCTGCCGCGTTGACAAGCCGCTTTACAATCACCCTCCAATCAGCCAGAGGACGGGCTGGGGCCAGAAGCCGAGGATGACGGTGGCGAGAGTGAGGGTAATGATGGCGTAACGGCTGATGCGGGGGATTTCCAGGACGTCGTCCTTGGGAGCAGCGCGCCAATACATTGAGCGGATAACCTTGAGGTAATAGTAGAAGCCAGCCGCGACGCCGACGAAGCCGAGACCCACGCCCCACCAGAGAACCTTGCTGGTGGCGGCGGATTCGATGGCGAGTTGAAAGGCGAAGAACTTTCCGAAGAAGCCGGCGGTGAGGGGAAGTCCCGCGAGGGCGGCCAGCAAGACGGTGGTGCAAAGGGCGAGGAGCGGATTGCGTTGGGCGAGTCCCTCAAAGGCGCTGATTTCGTCGCTTCCTTCCGAGTTGTGCACGACCACGAGCACGAAGAAGGCGCCGAGGGTGATGATGAGATAGGTGCCGAGGTAGAAGGCGACGGCCTGGTAGGTGCTGAGGGTGTCTTCGTCACCCGTGTTCCAAGCCGCCACGGCGAGAAGAATGAATCCGGCGTGGGCGATGGAGGAGTAGGCGAGAAGCCTCTTGAAATTGCCCTGCGGAATGGCGGCGAGGTTTCCGACGAGGATGGTGAGGCCGGCCAGGGTGAGCACGATCATGGTGGTCTGTTCTCGCGTGATGTCCGAACTGAAGAAGGGATCGAGAATGCGCATCACGACGATGAAGCCGGCCGCCTTGGAGCCAACCGAGAGGAAGGCGGTGGTGGGGGTGGGGGCGCCCTGGTAGACGTCGGGAATCCAGAGGTGCATCGGAACCGCGCCCACCTTGAAGGCCAGGGCAAGGAGCATGAGTGCCAGTCCAAAGAGGAGAGGCGTGGGATTGGCGGCGATGATTGAGGTGAGAGGACTGTCGACGGTCCCCGAGAGAATCGCACCGATGCTCGCGAGATCGGTGGTGCCCGTGACTCCATAGATCCAAGCCATGCCGTAGACAAGGAAGCCGGTGGAGAGTGCACCGAGGATGAGATACTTCACTCCGGCCTCGAGGGAGCCGACTTGCCGGCGCATGAAGGCCACCAGGATGTAGAAGGTGATGGTGACCAGTTCGAGGGAGACGAAGATCGAGACGAGGTCGCGGGCAGAGGCCATCCACATCATGCCCGCGCAGGCGAAAACCGGGAGGGCGTAGTATTCACCGGTTCCCTGTTCCGAATCGGGATCCTCGGTGAAGCGATTGAGGACCTTGCGGAAGTCGTAGGCCATGAAGAGGACGAGGATGGTAGTGACAAGCGCGAGGAGCTTGAAGAAGATGGCCGGCTGGTCGTAGACGTAGAAGCGCGAGAGCTCCGCGTTGTCGGCAGGGGGGGCCTCCGCGAAGTAGAACGGGAGAAGAATGAGCACGAGGCCACCAATGGAAACTCGCCGGATGAGTTCCTTGCTCGGTGAAGTGCCGAAGGCCTCCATCATGAGAAGGAGGAGGCCAAGGAGGACGACGAGCGCTTCTAACCAATAAGCGGGCATGACTATCGGTTGTGGGAGGGTTGAGAGTTGAGAGTCGAAGTGCCGTTCTCGGGGAATTTGGCTGCTTGTGCCGTGATCACCTCGTGCGCGATGCCTTCGTCCTCTTCAGGATCCTTGAGGAAGTGCAGGAGGATGTTCGGGCAGAGCCCGACGACGAGCAGGACGGTGGCAAGGATGATGGCTGGAGCCCGGTCGGCCTTGGTCAGGTCGGTGGCATCCTTGGTGAGGCGCACTGCCGGGCCCTGGAAAATGTCACGATAGGCGCGCAGCATGTAGACTGCACTGATGACGACGCCCCAGAGGGAGAGGATGGTGGCGATCTGAACCCAGCCGAGCCCACCGTACGGTTCCCATCCCTTGAAGCCGGCGATAAAGACCATCACTTCACCTGCAAAGTTGGCGAGGCCGGGGAGACCGATGGAAGCCATGCCGGCGAGGCCGAAGAGGAAGGCGAGAGCGGGAGCTTTCCTGGCGAGCCCGCCGAGGTCGCGGAGCTCGAGCGTGCCGGTCTGGCGCTCGATGCGATCGGCGAGTCCGAAGAGCATCGCGATGGTGATTCCGTGGCCAAACATGAGCAGAATGGCGGCGGGCTTTGCGATGGGATTGACGATCTCTGATCCGGCGTCGGTCAAGGCCGCGATGGCGAGGAAGATGTATCCCATGTGCATCACGCTCGAATTGCCGAGAAGAGAATCGAGGCGCTTCTGGTTGATGGTGACGTAGCCGACCCAGAGGATGTTTCCGAGGAGGAGAACAATGATGAGTTCCAACCAGCTGTGCATGCCCTCGGGAACCAAGGGGAAGAGCCGGAGGAGGCCGTAGAGGCCGAACTTCTTGAGCACGCCGGCGTGGAGCATGGCGATGGGCGCCGGAGCACTGGCATAGGCAGGGGCCGCCCAGGAGTGGAAGGGGAAGAGTGAAACGAGGGTGCCAAAGCCGATGATCAGCAAGAGGGCAATCCCGCGTTGGGCGGCGATGGGAACGGTGGACTTGAAGAGGTCGTCAAAGCCCAGGCTCGCGGTTCCGGAGGCGGCCACCAGCCAGAGGAGGCCGGCGAGGAGGATGATCGACCCGAAGGCGAGGTAGATGGTGACTTTCCAGGCGATCTCCTTGCGATCGCCGCGACCGAGGAGGCCGATGGTGAGGAAGGTGGGGATGAGGGCGAGCTCGTGGAAGGCGTAGAAGAAAAAGAGATCGGTGGAAAGAAAGGCCCCGAGGGCGCCGGCCGCGATGAGGAGGATCGAGATGTTCCAGAGTTTTGCGTGGCGCTCTTCGCACTGGCCGGAGCGCGCGGCGGCGTAGGCCACGATGACGGAAAGGAGCATCATGATGACGCTCATGCCATCGTAGAGGTCGAGCGCGAGCCGGATCTCAGGCTTGCTGAGAACAAGCGGGGCAAACTTGAAACCAGCTTCCACGCCCATCGCCCAGAGCCCCGCCAGGCCGAGCCCCGCGAGGAGCATCATGCCGGTGGCATTGCGTGCCGCGGCGCGTGCGTCGGCGCCCGCCAGGATCGCGATGACGGCAAGGAGGGGGATGAGGATGAGGATGACGGTCATCGTTCAGCGGGCGAATACGGTGAGATAGATGACGAGGAGAACGCCGGCGCCAAAGAGGATGGCGTAGCCCTGCAGGTTGCCGCTCTGGAGGCGGCGGAAGAAGTTGCCGAGCCCACTGGTGCTGCGGGCGAGGCCGCCCACGAGGAGGCCGTTGATGAAAAACTCGTCGATGAAGTGCACCACTGCAGCGACGGTGTCCTGGAAGAATCTCACCAGCACGAGGTAGAATTCGTCGAGGTAGAACTTGTTGCGGAAGACTTTGAAGACCGGGTTGCCTGCGAGGGGGTCCGAGGTGCGACCACGGTAGAGGGCGAAGCCGCCGCCGGCTCCGAGGACGAGGGCGCCAAGGGAGACCCAGAAGACCAGGTCCAGGTGGAGGGGGTGGGCGTGAAAGTCGTTGTCGGGAGCCAGGGACGTGGCGATTGGCGGGAAGGCGGAGACCAAGGCGAGGATGGCGAGCAGGATGAGGGGAGCAAGCATGACGGGCGGAACTTCCTTCGCCTTCTCGGCTCCGTGGTGGCGGGGCTTGCCGAGGAAGGCCACCACGAAGATGCGCATCATGTAGAACGGGGTGAGCACCGCAACGAGGGCTCCGAGCCAGAAGAGGGCAGCATTGTGCTCGAAGGCCTGGGCGAGGATGAGCTCCTTGGACCAGAATCCCGAGAGCGGGGGGACGGCCATCAAGGCGAGGGTTCCGATGCCAAAGGTGATGGTAGTCTTGGGCATGCGCTGGAAGAGCCCGCCCATCTTCCAGATGTTCTGCTCGTGATGACAGGCGTAGATGACGGCGCCGGAACCGAGGAAGAGGAGGGCCTTGAACCAGGCGTGGGTATAGAGGTGGAACATGCCCGCCTGGCCCGCTTCCAATCCGCCTTCGCCGGCGAGGCCGACCGCCATGACCATGTAGCCGAGTTGCGAGAGAGTGGAGTAGGCGAGGACGCGCTTGATGTCGTCCTGCTGGGTGGCCATGAGGGCGGCAAGAAGAGAAGTAATGCCGCCGATCCAGGCGATGGTGGTGCCCGCAAAGCCTCCGAAGAGATCGGCACCGGCGGATACCTGCAGGCGGAAGAGCATGTAGACCCCTGCCGCGACCATGGTGGCGGCGTGGATGAGGGCGGAGACCGGGGTGGGGCCTTCCATGGCGTCCGGCAGCCAGACGTGAAGGGGGAATTGGGCGGACTTTCCGACCGCGCCGCAGAAGACGAGGAGCACTGCGATGCCGATGATCCCGGAGGAACTTGAGGGCAGCGCTTCCACCCCGTCCTTCATTTCCTCGAAGAGGAAGGTGCCCAGCAGTCCCCATAGCATAAGAATCCCGATCATGAATCCGAAGTCGCCAATGCGGTTGACGAGGAAGGCCTTCTTGGCGGCCTCGGCGGCGGAGTCCTTCTGGAACCAGTGGCCGATGAGAAGATAGGAACTGAATCCGACCAACTCCCAGAAGATGAACATCATGATGAAGTTGTTGGCCAGGACGATCCCCGTCATGGAGAACATGAAAATGGAGAGCCCGCCGAAGTAGCGGGCCTTGGCCGTGTCGTCCTTCATGTAGCCGAGCGAGAAGATGTGCACGAGCATCCCCACGCCGGTGACTACGATCATCATGCCCTTGGCGAGGTCATCGAGAAGGAGGCCGACCTGGATATTGAAGCTGCCGGCGGTGATCCAATCGAAGTGGCTCCTGATGGTCTCGCTGCCGAGCAGGATGAATGAGATGAGGAAAGTGGCGACGACCGAGGCGACCGAAAGCCTGGCGGAGGCAGACGGGTCCTGCTTCACGCCGAGCTGGATTGCTGCGGCGGAGAGCAGGGGCAGGAGAAGGAGAAGCCAGGCGAGGATATCCATGAGTGCTTAGCCTCTCATCGAGGTGAGATCTTCGACGTCGACGGTCTGGCGGGCCCGGTAGAGGGCGACGATGATGGCGAGACCGACGGCCACCTCAGCGGCTGCGACGGTAATGGTGAAGAAGACGAGGACCTGGCCGTTGTAGTCGGGCAGGCCGTTGTCACCGGTATGGAAGCGGGAGAAGGCGACCAGGGTGAGATTCGCGGCGCTCAGCATGAGCTCCAGGCACATGAAAATGACGATGATGTTTCGACGCACCAGGACGCCTGCGAAGCCGATCGCGAAGAGCAGTCCGGAGACGAAGAGGTATTCCTGGAGGGAGGCCATTGGGAAATTGTTCAGTATCCAGTATTCAGGGTTCAGACCTCTCTGCGGGCTCCTCTCGCGTGGGCTTCTTCTTCATTGAAAGAGCAACGACGCCGACAGTTGCGACGAGGAGGAGGACGCCCACGACCTGGAGGGGGAAGTTGTAGCCGGGAGTTGCGATGGTCTCGTTGTCGCCTTGGTGGCCGAACATGGTGAGGCCGATCAGATTCACGTCGGGGAGAGAGCCGTCGGCGAGGCTCTTGTGGATCTCCGATTGTTCGTCTTCCTTCCGTTCCTCGTCGTAAAAGCTCTTGGCTGCCTTTTCGAGGTCCAGCGGTTCGGGTTCGACGTTGGGAACTTGGGAGAGGATTCCGCACAATTGCACGATGAAGAGCAGCGGGATGAGGATCCCGCCGACGAGGATGACGGGCTTGTAACTCCATTTGGCTTCCGCCTTGAGGTCGAGAAGCATGATGATGAAGAGGAAAAGCACCATGATGGCGCCGGCGTAGACGAGAATCTGAATGATGCCGACGAAGTAGGCATTGAGTCCGATGAAGAGGGCGGCGAGACCAAGAAAGGAAGCGACCATCGACATCGCGCTGGAAACGGGATTCTTGAAGGCGACCAGCGCGATGGCGCCGATCACGGAGAATGCCGAGAATATGTAGAAGAGAATCCCCTCCATCACTTCAGTTCATTCCACTTGTTCACCAGTCCCTCGCGCACTCCGCCGATTTCGTAGAGTCGCTTCTTGTCGTTCACCATTTCGCTGCGGCTCGTGCCGGTCATGGAGTAGTCCTGGCGAAGGTAGATCGCCTGTTCGGGGCAGACCTCCTCGCACATGCCGCAGTAGATGCAGCGGATCATGTCGATATCGAACGCCTTGGGGGCCTTCTCGACCTTGGCCCACTCGTCATCGGACTTGAGTTCACCCGGCGCGATGGTGATGGCCCGGGGTGGACAGATGAATTCGCAGAGTTGGCAGGAGACGCAGCGCTCGCGACCCTGTTCGTCGGTGACCAGGGCGGGGACGCCTCGGTAGAATTCGGGAAGGTGGTCGTCCCACGTTTGCTCGGGATACTGCATGGTCACGCCCAGTCCCGAAGAGGCGAGTCCCTCGGCGCCCTTGGCCTTGCCGCGGATGGATCTGACTGCGTGTTTGAAGGTGATCACGAGTCCCTTGATGATGGCCGGCAGGAAGAGGTGTTCGTACCAGCGCAGGATGGGGCGTTTGACTTTGACGACGGCCATGATCGAAAGGATTGAAGGCTACGTGGCGCGGACCTTGCGTTTGCCCTCCACCGACTTGGTGATGAAGAACATGAGCGCTGCGAGAACGAGGAGGGCGGGAATTCCGACAAAGATGGTCATGGCGGCCCCGATGTGAGGAGCCGCAATGATGAGGGCGGCGATGAAAATGTTGAAGAGGGCGAGTTCGAAAAACACAACCCAGCCGAGTTTCATGAGCTGGTCGTAGCGAAAACGCGGGACGGTCCAGCGGACCCAGATGAAGAAGATGATGAATCCAATCGTTTTGCCGAGGAAGACGCCCATGTGGATGAACCCGGCAAACCACTTCCAGCTGTCGCCGTCCTTGAGCCAGGCCTGATCCAGTCCGAATCCGAGCGACCAGCCGCCAAAGAAGATGGTCACGATCAGGGCGGAGCCGACGATCATGGCGGCATACTCGCCCATGAAGAAGAGGGCGAATTTCATGGAGGAGTACTCGGTATGGTAACCGCCCACCAGTTCGGTTTCGCACTCGGGGAGGTCGAAGGGCATGCGGTTGGTCTCGGCAAAGATGGAGGTGGTGAAGATCACGAAGGAGATGCCGAGGGGGAGGAGCAGGAGCCATTGATTGCCGCAGTGCGCCCAGTAGTCGCCACTGAAGATCGAGCCGTGCTCATTCCAGAAGGGAGCCAGGAGCCACCCGTCGGTGGCCTGGTGGTTGACGATGTCGGTGAGGTTCAATTTCCCGAAGACCATGAGGACCGGGATGATGGAGAGGCCGAGGGCAATCTCGTAGGAGATCATTTGCGCGCAGGAGCGCACCCCTCCCAAGAAGGGATACTTCGAATTGGAAGACCAGCCGGCGAGGGTGATGCCGTAGACGCTGAGGGAGGCGATCGCGAAGATGAAGAGCGGGCCGACCCCGATGTCTGCGATCACCAGTTGCACGTCATAGCCGAAGATGGTGACCGCACTGCCGAAGGGGATCACGCAGAGCGTAACGAAGGCCGGGACGACAGTGAGGGCAGGGGCCATCCAGTAAAAGCCCTTGCGAACATGACCGGGCGTGAGGTCTTCCTTGAAGAGTCCCTTGAGCCCGTCTGCGAGGGGCTGAAGGAGACCAAAAAACTTGAGGTCCTTCTTTGCGCCGAAGAGCGTCAGCGGAATACCGACCCGGTTCGGGCCGACCCGATCCTGCATGATGGCGCAGATCCGGCGTTCGGCGTAGGTGGAATAGGCGATCAGGGGCAGGAGCACCATGAAGGTGAAGCCGAATATCTTGATCGAGGTGGTGATGAGGAATGTCCAGTCCATGACTTAGCCAACAATCTCCCCACGCTCGATGCGGGCGCGTTCGGCTTCAAGAAGCGGGATCGTCTCCCCGGTCTCGGTAATCTGCAATCCCAGATCGCCGATCTTCGAAAGGGTGAGGTCTTCAAACTCCTCCACCTCATCCGCGATCTCCTTGAAGACATCTTCGATCAGGTTCCGCTCGGGCTCGTTCTTATTGAGTGCTCTGACGAGCTCGCGCGTGATCTCCCAGTCGTCCATGGCGCCCTCGGGAGGAGAGATGGCCTGGTTCAGGCGCTGCAGGCGGCCGGTGACATTGACCATCGATCCGCGCTTTTCGGCAAAGCCCGCTCCGGGCAGGACCACGTGGCTGGCCTTGGCGGTGCCGTTGGGAAGGATGTGATTGGAGACGAGAAGGTCCAGTTTCCTGAGGTCTTCGGCCTTGAAGTCAGCCTCTTCGAGGAGGTCCTCGTAAAAAACGACGAGGGCGCGGATCTTTCGGCTGCGCACGCCCTCTCGGATCGCGTCGAGCTTGGCGTAGGGGTCATCCGTGGCCCAGAGGAGTTTTGCGCCGGTAGTGTTCGGGTTGCGGTCCGCCGAGATGAGCTTGCCATCCGAATCCTTGTCGCGCGCGACGAGGGTGAGGAGATCGGTCTCGAGGGTGTCGGCCAGGAGCTTGAGGAGATAGAGTTCCTCGTTGGTCTGGCGCCCGGAGCCGATGATTGCGATTTCTCCACGTTGGCGTCCCTGCAAGCCTTCGGCCGCCTTCGCGATGGCCTCGACCCAGTCGGCGGTCTCGTGCGTCCGCCCCTTCTTGATCATGGGGGCGTTGAGCCGGGTCGCCGCGTGCAGATAGTGGAAATTGAGGCGGTGGCTGTCGGGCATCCAGCACGAATTGACGTCGTTGTTCTCGCGGGGAGTGACGCGGTAGACCTCGTTTCCGCGGGTCCAGATCACGGTGTTACTGCCCGTGCCGCAGTTGGTGTCGATGCTCCTGGTTTCCTTGAGGAACCAGACCCGCATCTGGAAGCGGAAGTCGTTCGAGGTGAGCGCGCCCACCGGACAAATGTCGGCGGTGTTGAGCGAGTAGTTGTTATCGAGCTGGCGCCCGGGGTGGACCGTGAGGGTGGTGTGAGTTCCACGATCGATAAACCCGAGGACGGGATCATCCGCGACTTCATCCATGAAGCGGATGCATCGGCTGCACATGATGCAGCGTTCGTCGTCGAGCCGGATGCGTGGGCCGATTTCCACGTTCTTGGGCTTCTTGACCTTCATTTCCTCGAAGCGCGAGAAGCCGCGGCCGTGGCCGACGGAGAATTCCTGCAGGCTGCACTCGCCAGCCTGGTCGCAGATCGGGCAGTCGAGCGGGTGATTGATGAGGAGGAACTCCATCACGCCGTTGCGGCATTCCTCGACGAGATCGCCGCTGGTGCGGATGCCCATGTTTTCGGCCACCGTGTTTGCGCAGGCGATGACAGGTCGCGGCATCCAGCGGATCTCCTGGAAGCCGTCGTCGCGGAAGGCGGGACCCTGACCCGGGGCGTGGCGGGGTGGCATGCCGATTTGCACGAGGCACATGCGACAATTTCCCGGCGAGGAGAGCTTCGAGTGATAGCAGTAGTGAGGCACGTCCTGCTCGGCCTGGCGACAGGCCTCGATCATGCGAGTGCCCCGGGGAACCTGGGTCCACGCGCCGTCAATCTGCACGTTCACCATGCCCTTTTCGGCGGCGAGGTCCTTGGGGAGTTTGTCAGCGGTCGCGCGTGCGGAGTCGGCCATAAATCTACGTTTAACGAGGCCTCCCGTGGAGTTCGGGGCGGACTATGAATACCTTATACCAAGGGGACAAGCGACTTTGTGAAATTTTTCACAAGCGGTTGAGGCCTTGGAAAACAAGCGTTTGAGCGAGTCGGAGGGAGGGGCGAACGGCGAATCGGGACAAGGGAATGTTGGAAAACTGTGTCGCGCCGCGGCACTCTGGGAAAAAGAGAGGAGCCCCGGATGGGGGCTCCTCTTGAGACCTAGATTTGTGGTTTGTTCGAGACCTAGAAGCCGAATCCGACGGAGACGCCGCCGAAGAAGTAGTCACCGAGGTTATCGGAAAACGTCACGGACGCATGGGGAGTGACCGTGATGTTCCCGGAAGCCGCATAGCTCAGGGAAACCGTGCCTCCGTAGAAAACGTCATCATCGGCATCATCAGTAGCCGTGTCGTCGAACCACCCGAGGACGAGTTCGACCGCGCCACTGAGATTCTCACCAAGATCCCGCTCGTAGCCGGCAGTGAACTCGTAGTAGAGTTCGTGGTCTTGGCTGTCCGATTCGTCGTAGTGAGCGGCCGCTCCGAGGGAGATCTCGCCGACAGTCGTTCCAATCGAAATATATGGCTCGATGTCGTTGTCGCCATCACCGAAGTAGGAGTAATTGGTGATTCCGACTGCGACCGCGAGCATCTCGTTCAGGGACTTGCTCACCTCAGCATAGACATCCAACTCGTCCGCCGCACCCGCGGAACCATACCAAACTCCTGCGCTCAAATCGACTGCGCCCAAGCCAACGAGATCACCGCTTCCGGCGAAATCGAGCCCGAACTCGTATAGGTCTCCACCTTGGTTAGCGCCGCGGAAAATGTAATCCGAGCTGTAGCCGACGTGGAAATCGGCCTCAATGCCGGAAGCTAGCGGAGCGAGAGTGGGCCCGAGGACCGGGGGCTCGTCCCCGGCGCTCAAGGTGGAAACGGATCCTCCCAGGAGCGCCGCGATGGCGATCAGGGACGTGGGACGTGACAGGAACGATTTGGTAGTCATTTTGTTAAGTTCGGTATACCTACTTAGGGAGTTTATGCTTTTTATCAAGAGTAATTCTCAGGGAGGGTGAAGCAAGGGTGAAGCAGAAATTGGATCAAAACCTCTATTTTGGGGGTTGAAGGCCTAATTGGGGCCTCGGGGTAGCCTGGATTGGGCTGGAAACCCCTCGGGTCGGAGGTCCGGCTTCCGAGTGGGTATGCACGGAACTCGAAGAAATGAATCTCTTCGGGGCCCAGGGCAGGCGGAAGGTGCGTTCGGGCTCGGAGTCATTGGGGTCCCTGATGCGGCCGCGGGTGGTGCTGCGATCACCAACCCGAGGAGCAGGGGGGCAAGGAGGCGGCGAAGTCGGGTGGTGAGAGGGAACGAGGGAGCAAAGGTGCTGGCGTTCATCGGAGTGCGAGTTTGTCTGAGCCTCCAACGAGAGAGGACGAGGCTACATCTCCGAATCTCTTTCAGGCTGCGCAACGCTGACGATCCTCAAGTATCTATGTTTGACTCCGAGGGAGCTTTGCCCGCCTTTTTTAGTCGACCTGGAGGAGGTCGGGACTGAGGGAGGGAAATCCTAAACAGATTGCAAGTATCTGCGCTGGGCTTCCTCCTCCGCGTTATGGGGAGCCGCTTCGTTCTCCTCGGAAGTTTCCGCGACCAGTTCGTCGCGGAACTTGTCCATCATGCCCTCCACCGGCCAGGCGCAGGCTTCGCCAAAGGCACAAATGGTACGACCGTCGATCTGGTAGGCAACCGACTCGAGAGTTTCGAGATCGGACGGGCTGGCTTTGCCGGCCACCAGGCGATCGGTGATCTTCTTCATCCAGGTCGATCCCTCGCGGCAGGGTGTGCACTGGCCGCAGCTCTCGTGCGCGTAGAACTCGTTGATGTTGTTGAGCACCCACGACATCCTGCGCGAGTCGTCCATCACGATCACGCCGCCTGAACCGGCCATTGATCCACAGGCGGCGAGGGTGTCGAAGTCGAGGGGGATCTCTTCGAAATCAAGGTCGCGCGGCTCGGTATCCGGCGGGCAAGCCACATGGAACTTCTCCGAGCAGCGCATGATCTTGGCGGAGGAGCCCCCGGGAATCACGGCCTTGAACACGCGACCTTCCTTTGGTCCGCCACAGAGGTCGTTGAGCAGTTCCCCCATCGTCATCTTGCCCACTTCGATCTCGTAGTAGCCCGGTCTCTGCACATCGCCTGAGACGCAGAGGATGCGCGTGCCGGTATTGCGCGGGGTGCCAATCTTGGCGTATTCCTCGCCGCCCATTCCGAGGATGTGCTTCACGTGGCAGAGAGTCTCCACGTTGTTGACGATCGTGGGTGCCATGTAGAGGCCCATCGCGGCGGGAAAGTAGGGCGGCTTGATGCGCGGGTATGGGCGCTTGCCCTCGAGCGATTCAATCAATCCGGTTTCTTCGCCACAGATGTAGGCCCCGGCTCCGCGGTGAACAAAAATCTCGCAGCTGAATTTCGTGCCCTGGATCTTCTCGCCGAGATAGCCTTCCCTCCTTGCCTCCTCGATCGCCTCTTCGACGATCTCGGCGGCTTTCGGAAATTCCTCGCGAATATAGACATAGGCTACCTTCGCACCCACTGCGAAAGATGAGATCGCCATGCCCTCGATGAGCTGGTGGGGGTCCTGGTGGACGATGTAGCGATCCTTGAAGGTGCCAGGTTCCGACTCGTCGCAATTGCAGATGAGATAGACCGGCTTCTGGTTGTTGGGAGGAATGAAGCCCCACTTCACTCCGGTGGGAAAGCCTGCGCCACCGCGGCCGCGCAAGCCCGACTTTCTCACCTCGTCGCTCACTTCGCAGGGGGTCATCTTGAGGGCCTTCTTGAGCGCCTGGTAGCCACCCTCTGCGAGGTAGGTCTTGAGGGAGGGATCCCAGCCCTCGCGATCGACGTTGCGAAAGATCAGCCGCATTTCCCGAGGGTGCGGTTCCTTGCCCTTGATATAGGTGACCTTGGCCATGGGGGTTACTTGTATTGAGCGAGGAGGTCAGCGACGTTCTCCGCGGGGAGATCTTCGTGAAAGTCGTTGTTCACAAGGCAAACCGGTGCGGTTCCGCAGGATGCGAGGCACTCGGCAAACTCGACCGACCAGGTCCCACAGGGAGAGACCGCGACCGGGTTGTGATGAGAGGTCTGCGCACGGTCAATGTCGGCAAGCTCGCAGATTTTGTCCATCAGTTCGTAGCTCCCACCCATCGCGCAACTCAGGGTGCGGCAAACGCGAATGTGATACTTGCCCGGTGCGTGCTGGCGCAGGCCGGGATAAAAAGTGACCACTTCCTCGACCTTGATGGGCTCGATTTCGAGTTTGCCGGCGACCCACTCCATGGCTTCGGGAGAGATGAAGCCAAACTCGGACTGCACGATGTGGAGGAGAGGGAGCACCGCCGAGCGCTTGCGGTCGCTGGGATACTGCCTGATGCGCTTGTCGGCCTCTTTCTCGATCTCCCCGGTGATCTCAAACGGGGTGTGGTGCTTCGTCCCCGCCGTCTGGTGGGAGGCAACTTGTTCGTTGAGGATGGAGTCGCTCATTTCGGTTGTTGGCCGCAAGACGTCGCGGGGCCTACCGGTCGCATTCCCCCATCACAAAGTCGAGGGAGCCTAGAATGGTAGGGATATCCGAGACCATGTGGTCAACCAGGAGTTCGGAGAGAATGGAGAGATTGACGAAGGAGGGGGCGCGGATCTTGAGACGGTGGGGGACTCCGCCTCCCCTCGAGTTGATGTAGAAGCCGAGCTCCCCCTTCGGATTCTCAGCGCCGAAATAGACTTCGCCCTCGGGAGCGTCGATCCCCTGGGTAGCGACGATGAAGTGGTGGATGAGTTCCTCCATCTTCATGAGAACCTTCTCCTTCTCGGGTAGGGAACTCTTGGTGTCGGCCACGTTGATCGGGCCCTCTGGAAGGGTGTCGAGAACCTGGCGCACGATGCGGATCGATTGTCGTAGTTCCTCCATGCGGACAAGGTAGCGATCGTAGCAATCGCCAACTTCACCGACGGGCACATCGAATTCGTATTGCTCGTAGCCGAGGTAGGGGCGGTCCTTGCGGAGGTCGCGGCAAGGGCCGGAGGCGCGCAGGTTGGGTCCGGTAAGCCCGTAGGAGATCGCGGTCTCCGCTGAAATGACGCCAATGTCCTTGGTCCGCAGCAGGAAAATCTTGTTGCGGGTAAGGAGCTTGTCGACCTCATCGATGGTCGATTCGCACTCATCGAGGAACGTGCGCACGCTCTCGACAAATCCGTCGGGAAGATCCCGGATTTGTCCGCCCACCCGGGTATAAGAGGTTGTGAACCTGGCTCCGGTGAGCTGCTCGCAGAGGTTGTAGACCTTTTCGCGCTCCGTGAAGGTATACAGAAAAACGGTCAGGGCGCCCACATCCATGGCGTAGACTCCGATCCCGAGAAAATGAGAGGAAATCCGGGCGAGTTCGCAGCAGAGAACGCGCACGGCCTGACCGCGAGGGGGGAGCTCCCAGCCCATGAGTTTCTCGACGGCGCAGGCGTAGGCGACGTTGTTGGCGAGGGGCGCGAGGTAGTCCAGTCGGTCGGTGTAGGGCACAAACTGGTTGTAGTGCATGTTTTCCGCGATCTTCTCGTCACCGCGGTGGAGGAAGCCGACGTCCGGCTCCGCCTTGGTCACCACTTCGCCATCCAGCTCCAGAATCAGGCGCAGCACCCCGTGGGTGGCAGGGTGGGAGGGGCCCATATTCAGGACCATCTTTTCGCCAAGAATATCCTCGGTGCCGGCTTGGTAATCCGCGGCTGCCTGTGCCGCTGTAGCCGCGGCATCGGGAGCCTCGTAGGTGTGGGTAGCGGAGGGCTCGCTCATCGGTTGATGCCGCCGGAATAAGGACCGAAAGGAGGGGAGTCGCAAGGAGTTTGTGAAATTTTTCACAAAGTCAGGGCAGGGGCCAAATAGCTCATCTCCGGTGAGAAAAAGGGCCAAAAAAACAGGGCCTCCCACAATTTTTATAACCGCCCTCATGCAAATTCACATTTAGTTAAACTATTTTAACTACCAAGCAGTTAACACTTCAAAGTTTTACGAAAAGAATGGATAATGAAGGTCCGTTCTTTGCGATGCGTCTGGGTTTCTCAGGAAGCTCCGAGGCATTCCATGGCTCGGATCCATCCCGCAACTCACCGACCCGCACATGAAGTCCATCCGGAGGCTTGTCCTCGCTCTCCTCGCATTCTGCTGTGGCGCGCTCTGCGTCATATTCATGAACCCGCGCAAGGGCACCAAGCCGGGCAACGAGCCTTCGTCGAGCCTCTGGGATCAGGTAGCCGCCGCTGGGCAGGCCGCAACTCCTTCGCGCCGGTGGGAGGAGACGGGACTTGAAGCAGAACCGGCGCGAAGCGTGCTGGCATCATCGGCTCTGAAAGACGCCTCAGCTCCCTCGGGAAATTCCAAGAGTGCGGGCAATGCCCCCGCGATCGTGTTTGCGGAGCCCAGCTTCAAGCCGAAGGCCATGACGCCTGACGAGGCGATTGCGCGACTCCTGCGCAAGCCGGTCGATCTCGCCAATCCCCTCGCACGACGGACTCTGGTCGCCCAGGTGGCGCGGTTGGAAGCTCTCAAAATGCAGCAGACCAAGGCGAAGGCCCTGACTCTGGGGCTGCCCCTGCGGACGTCGGATGGAACGGCGGTAGCGCCACCATTTCGCGCTGCACGATCGCCGGGAGCTACTCCAGCGAGGAGGGAGCCGGCGTCTACCTCATGGGCGGGAATCCGAAATTGATCAACTGCCTGCTTTCCGGAAACTGGTCGGGGACGAATGGTGGGGGTCTTTGGATCGACGGATCGGACGTCGATCTCCAGGGCTGCGAGTTTCGCGGAAACGAAGGTTCCGGGGCGGCTGGATTTGGGGTGACCGGATTCGCTGCCGATGCGAGAGCGGTGAACTGTATCATCAGCGGGAACAAGGCCTTCTTTGGATCGGGCGGAGTGCAGATCCTGTCGGGTGATCTCAGCCTGACCAACTGCACGCTCAACGGAAACCATTGCTCCGCGTTCGAGGGCGGCGGTCTCCTGGTGAGCGGTTCGAATGCACCGGTGGAGGTGAACAATTGCATCATCTGGAAAAACTATGTAGGTGGGACGACCGGGAACCCCGGCTCTTCGGTTGGATATGGATATGCCACCCAACCCGTGGTCACCAGCAGTCTCGTGGAGCATTCCGGAGGATCTTCCAGCTGGGTGACCTCAATTGGCTCGGACGGGGGAGGAAATCTCGATGACGATCCGAAATTTGTGAGCTTCATCGATCCGGGCGCCTTCGGGGTGACTCTTCCCAACGAGGGCGGGGACTTTGCCCTCAATGAAGACTCTCCGGCGCTCAATGCAGGGAGTCTTCTCCTGCTTCCGTTGGATCCCGCCGACCTTGATAACGACGGCGATCTTGCCGAACAACTTCCAGTCGACCTGGCCGGCAACCAGCGGGTGGTTGGTCCCACGGTGGACATGGGACCCTATGAAGCGGTCGATCTCAACTTCCTCGATACCGATGGAGACGGAATGTCCGATGCCTATGAGATTGCCCACTCTGGAACGGCCATCGGACTCAATCCCTTCGACGATACCGATGGCGATGGCCTGACCACCGTGATGGAGTTCGCCCTGGGACTCGATCCGGCCAAGGCGCTCACCGCCCCGCCCGGAGCGATCTCGGTGGTGTTCAATGCCGGCCAATCGCAGGACTACCTTACCATCACCTGCGAGATCAACGACGACGCGGTGATTCGGGGAGCCCGGGACACGGGCGGCTTTGTCACGGTGCAGGTGGAGCGGATCACGGACTTGACTGATTCCTATGGTTGGAAGTTGAGCGAGACGGTCCCCGTTTCGGCAGATCCCATTGCGGGCCGGCCCGGGATGCTGCGAATCGTGGAGCGCTCAATCCTTCCGATGGGATACCAGCCATCTGAACATCTCCGCCTCCGGAGCGAAATGGCCACCCCCTAGGTTGCATGGCGCCAGGTTGAGGCTCGTCCTCGTCCTTCTCCCGACCGACGAGTCCGATCTCGACCAGAATGGGGATTTTCTTGAACCCCTTCCCCTTGATCTCATTGCAAACGAGCGTTTTGCGAGTGGCAACGTCGGCCAAGGGGCCTGCGAGTTCACCTCCGGCTCTCGTCTCGACTCCGACGGGGATGGACTTTCCGATGAATTCGAACTGACGCACTCTGGGAATGCAGTCCTCATGGATGCGGAATCTGATCTCGATGGGGACGGCCTGACCGCGCTTGCAGAGTATCTCCATGGCGAAAATCCGAACGCGGCTCTCCGCCATCCAATCGCCGCCCTCTCAACATTGGGGGTCAATGGCCAGAGCTGTCTCACGATCACCTACCACATCGATCCGCTTGCCCTTGCGTTCGTATCCTTCGAAGTGCAGCGATGCTACCTTCTGAATTCGCCGGACGGCTGGCGGAAGGGTGAGACCGTGCTGGTCTTTTCGCGAGTGTCGCCAACCAATCCGGACTTGCTGGAAATTGTGGAGCGCGCGCTCTTTCCAATCGGCACCGAGTGGTCGGAGTTCCTGCGCATTCGCCACGAAACGATTGGAGGCAAAGCCGCCAATCCTTATGACCCGGCGGGCCTCCTTGAGCAGACCCAGGGAGACAGCGAACGCTTCCGCTAGTAAGGGATTGCCACCAGCGCGGCCGTCGCGACCTGGTCGCGCAGGGGCCGCAAGGGGGTGATGGTCGCGTCGTTCCAGCAAGGGCACTTCGGAGCACTGTCGTCAATACAGAGAAGCGGAATATTAACAAATCTTAGGGATTTCCTTGCTTCCACCCATCTTGCCATGGACACTTGATGCGGCGAAGATGAGCTATACGATGCGCTGCTTCTACTCACCGGAGTTCTATCTGGAACTCCCGGATGGTCATCCTTTCCCGATGCAGAAGTTCCGGATGTCCAAGGACATGCTCCTTGCGAATGGGACGGTCCGGCCGGAAGAGATTGTGGAGGTGCGCGCAGCCCACACTCATGTCCTTGAGCGGGCGCACACCCAGAGCTACCTGCAGAGAATCTATCGAGGCCAATTGGATCGCAAGGAGCAGATCCAGCTCGGCTTGCCGCTCACGCCGCAGCTCTATACCCGGAGTGCAACCGAGGTGGAGGCGACGCGGCTCGCTTGCGAGGCGGCGGTGCAGGATGGCCTGGCGGTGGTGCTGGCGGGAGGAACCCATCACGCCTTTCGCGAACACGGCGAAGGCTACTGCGTCTTCAATGACGTCGCGATAGCGATTCGCAGCCTGCAGATCAAGAAGCCCGGAATCAAGGTGATGGTGGTGGACACCGATGCGCACCAGGGCAACGGGACCAACAGCCTGCTCGACAATGACCCCAACGTCTTCACCTACTCGATTCACGTGGGGCGGAACTATCCCTCGCGGAAGGTGAACGGGTCGATGGACGTGGAGACGGTGCGCTACGTGGAAGGGGACATGTACCTGAGGCAACTGTTCACCACCCTGGCTGCGGCCCTGGAGGTGTTCTCACCCGACCTCGTCATCTGGATCGCGGGGGCGGACAACCACCGCAACGATCGCTTTGGGCAGATGATGCTCACCGTGAAGGACCTTCAGCGACGGGACGAAGTGATCCTCCGTGCCATGGTGAAGAACCGCATTCCAGTCGCGGTGCTCTACGGCGGTGGCTACAATCGCGAGCCCGAGTACACCGCCAAACTGCATCGCAATACCGTGACCACGGCGAAGAAAATCGCGACGGAATATCACGGGCTCTAGAGCAATGCCCTCCATTGCGATCGTGGGTTCCGGGGCGGTGGGCTCCTACTACGGAGGGCGATTGGCGGCAGCCAATGAGGATGTGCGCTTTCTCGTGCGGTCCGGCCTCGAGGAACTCAGGGAAGAGGGTCTCACGGTGGAGAGTGTGGCGGGGGACTTCGTCGTGGAGCGGCCGCAGGTCTTCGATTCAACCAGCGCGATTGGTCCCGTCGACCTGGTAATCGTGGCGTGGAAGGCGACCGCCAATGATCACTGCCAGGACGTCATTTCTCCGCTTTTGCACGAGGATACGGCGATCCTCACCTTGCAGAATGGCTTGGGCAATACGGAGCGACTTGCCGAGTTGTTTGGGGAGCAGCGGGTGCTGGGCGGCCTCTGTTTCGTCTGCATCAACCGCGTGCGGGCGGGACTGGTTCACCACCTCGCCAAGGGATTGGTGACCATCGGTGAGTTTTCCGGAGGGGTGAGTGCGCGCCTGCGGGATCTCGAAGAGCGCTTCACCGCTGCCGGCATCGAGTGCCGGGCGGTGGAGGACCTGGCGGCCGCGCAGTGGGCCAAGCTGGTCTGGAATGTTCCCTTCAATGGACTGTGCATTGCGGAGGGAGGCATCACCACCAGGGAACTCCTCTCCCAGGAACGTGGAGAACAGGAAGTGCGGGCACTCATGCAGGAGGTGATTGCGGCCGCGTCAGCGCTCGGGAAGGAGATCCCCGCCGAGATGATCGACCAGCAGGTCGCGGCCACCATCGAGATGGGAGCCTATCGGCCCTCCAGCATGATCGATTACCTGGAGAGGCGGGACGTCGAACTTGAAGCAATTTGGGAAGAGCCCTTGCGGCGGGCGCAGGCTGTGGGCGCGAAACTCCCTCATTGGGAGCATTTGCAGGAGCGCATCAGGATGCGTCTTGCGGAGCGGCACTGAAGGGCGTCTCTTCGTCGGCAGGGGGATCGGAGTCGCTGACAGGCTCTCCGTGAACATTTTCGAAGGAGGTGTCCTCCGGGAGGAAGGGCTGGACGAATGCTTCCTCGAAGTCGTAGTGATCGCAAAAGTCTTCCCTCGTGTCGGAATCCTGTTTGCCGAACATGCCTTCTTCGATCAGATCGAAGACCATCTCTCCGACGTCGGCGCAAGTGTGCACTCCCCACTCGCACAGGAGGGTGTGTGCCATCGGTCCGAATTCCTCGAGAGCAAAGTCGCGAAACCCGAAGATCAATTCTTCGCCGCTCACATGCCGCTCTTCACCGCTCTCTTCGCGTGTGCGCTTGAGCGTAAAGTCGAGCGCGTCCTTCAGGAGAAAGTAGGCACCGCTCTCGAAACGCTTGCCGCGTTGGAGGATGTTTTCGACAGCAGAATCGAAGCGCAGCGCCTGCATGGGTGGGAGCCTAGGAAGATTGACGGGGTTGCAAAGTCGAAAACCTCATCGAGTCAGGCTCATTGCCATGCGCCGGAGGGTCTTGTGAACTTCTTTGAGAATAGTATCCGAGCCGTCAAGGGGGCTGGGCTTATCATGACCAATCCACACACAGATGGCGTGGTTGGAGCCGAAGGAAACGCCCCAAACGTCTGTTTTTGCAGGGCTTGTTCCCGTGAGAAGGCGCGGTTCGCCGTCGGGGAACTGCATCGCCAGGGCCGCCGAGGCGGAGCGCGCCTCGAACATGGGCTTCACCAACGGGATAATTTCAAATAGTTGCGTGAGCTCCGCGTCGCGCAGGTCCTTGAGAAAATGGGTCCGGGGCCGGTTGCCGCCGCCAGTGAGGGTGGCCACCGCGGTCACGACCTCGAGTGGGGTCGTGCTCACCCCTCCGCGGTAGAGGTCATCTCCCTCCATGAAGGGCCCTACGAATCCAAATCGCTTGGCGAGCCGCACGAGGTCATCGTGCCCAATCTCCCGTCCCGTGGTGAGCGGTTGATCGAGTTTTGGTCGCAACCCTCGTTCGGCTGCCGCCGCGTAGATGAAGGGCGTGAAGACGGGGCCCAGGTCGCGCCGGCCATCGAGGGCGCGATTGAAGGAGGTCCCTTCGGTCGCTCGGCCGCCCACGATTCCGCGGATGCCACCCGTGCGCGTGTTGATGCAGATCGCAGCCACTTGCGGTTCGCCCGAAAGCTTCTCCAGCAAATCGGCGGTTTCATCTTCGAGCAGGGCCTGGATGTCGGCGTGGATCGTGCTCCACAGACGGAGTCCGCCGTCCCGGATCTCCCGTGAGGCGAGGAGTTCTTCAAAGTGGCGGCGCACGGCCTGGAGAGCAGCACCGCCACGGGGCGCGTCATCAGGGGAGCGCAATTCCAGCGCACTCTCTTCAATGGCATCCGCTTCACTCTGAGTGAGGAACTCTTCCGCCACCATGCGCGCGAGAACCTCATTACGTTGCTTGAGTGCTCCCTCCAGGTTGCGTTGTGGTGAGCAGGCATGGGGGGCGCGGATGATGCCCACCAGCAGGGCGCATTGATGGTCGCTGAGGTCGGCCGCGCTGACCCCGAAGTAGCGACGTGACGCTTCCTCCAGTCCGTGGCAGCCGGAGCCGAAGTAGATCCGGTTGACGTAGGAAGTGAGGATTTTGTTTTTTGTGAACGCGCGCTCGATTCGCAGCGCAATGGCGATCTCAATGAATTTGCGGTGGAGGCTCCTCTCGCGCAGGTCGAAGCTGTTGCGCGCGAGTTGCATGGTGAGGGTGGAAGCTCCCTGGGTAAATGACAAGTCGCTGGCGTTGCGCACGGTGGCGCGAAACAGCCCCATGAGATCCACTCCGTGGTGCTTGAAGAAGCGTTTGTCTTCGCGGGCCTGCAATGCCTCGACGAAGAAGTCCGGGATCTCCTCGCGGGTGATGAGGCGCCGGCTCTCTCCGTGCAGGGTGGCGAGTTCCTGACCGCGCATGTCATAGATGATGGAGCGTTCCGGCATCTCGGTGACCTCCTTCAAGTCGTAGCGGAAGGAGAGCACGTAGTAGAAGAGCGCGATCGCGGCCAGGAGGCACACCGCGATGACCGCACAACGGAACCCGATGCGAATGACTTTTTGACAGCCCGGGGGAATCCAGTGGGGAAGCCTCGAGTCGCGCCGGGCCGGCTTCCAGTTGGGATCCAGCTCGGGGTCATCGGCGAAGCTCTCTCCAACTTCGAGACTCGATTTCGGGAGAGCAGGCTGCTCCCAGCCGCCCACGCGACGGTTCCTCCGGGTTGGCGAATGACGTGGCACGGTCTACCTGGGCTGGGATCAATCCACCGGAATCGCCCGCAGCGCGCGCCGCGGTTCCGGGACAGGTTGGGCCCGCGGGGGGATGGGGTCATCCACCGGCAAGGCCCGCAACGGGTGGCTCGTGCAAAAGTCGTTGGAGGCGGGGGCGAGGTCGGTGGGGGCCTGACCGTTGTAGGCCGACTTCGCCAGTTCGCATCCCGGCGTGGCGCGCTTGCCGGAGTAGCGACAAAGGCGGCATGGTTCCAGTTCAATGGGCGGGGTGAATTCGGCAAAGCTGTAGCGCCCCAGGCGGTCGGCCGTTTTCATGACCTTCACCCAGATTGGAAGGGCAAGCGACGAACCATAGCCGCGCTTCATGATGGTCTTGGGTTGGTCCAAGCCAACCCACACCGCGCAGGTGAGCGAAGACGAGTAACCTACGAACCACGCATCATGGTATTCATCCGTGGTGCCGGTCTTGCCGCCCGCGGGTTTGTGGAAGCTGAGAGTCCTTCGCATCGCGGAGGCCGTCCCCGTTTTGGTGACGTCCTGCAGGAGGGCGGAGACACTCCAGGCCGCACCGGCCCGGGCAGCCCGGTAACCGATGGGCTTGTGGTCGTAGAGGACCTTGCCATTCCGGTCCAGGATCTTGCTCACGAAGTGGGGGCCGTAGCGCGTGCCGCCATTGGGAAAGATGGTATAGGCGCTGGCCACCTGCTCCGGCGTGGCTTCCCACGCACCAAGGTAGGCCGCGGCTTTGGCAGGCATCTTCTTGGCCAGGGCTTGGTAGGCGACATCGCGCACGTTGTCCATCCCGGCAAAGTTCCCGACGCGCACCGACGAGGTGTTGCGCGATTTGACCAGGGCATCCTTCACACTCACCAGCTTGTAGTATTTTCCGTCCGAGTTCGCCGGATCCCAATTCTTGGGAGCGCACTTGATCTCGCCGGGCTTGAGGCGGCCATCCTCGATCCAGGTGTTCGGTCGGAGGCCACGGTCGAAGGCCGCGAGGTAGACGAAGGGTTTGAAGACGGAACCCATCTGGCGCCTGGCGTGGAGCGCCCGGTTGAACTTCGATTCGTCGGCATCACGCCCGCCCACGATGGTGCGAATCGCGCCGGTGCGGTTCTCCACCACCACGACTGCGCCCTGCAGGTAGTCGGGGGCGCCCCGCCGCATGGCCGGCTTGGACTGCCAACTGGTCCGGGTGGGGTGGCGATATCCCGCTCCCCGTTCGATCTCACTGAGCTTCGAGTTGAGGTGCCGCTCGGCAGCTTCCTGCAGGTCCTTGTCGATGGTGGTGATGATCTGGAGCCCTCCGCGCTTGATGTCTTCCTTGTCGAGAAATCGTCCGATGTCGCGGCGGATGGCATCCATCGCGTAGCTCCCGTGAATGATGCGGCGCCCTTCCGGGCGAATGTGGAGGGGTTCCGCCTTGGCCGTCTTGGCCTCGGCCTCCTTGATGAACCCGTAACGCACCATCGAGTCGAGGGTGTCATCGCGTTCGCGCTTGGTGCTCTCGAGATCTTCGAAGGGGGAGAAGGCGTTTGGGGCCCGGATGATGCCCGCCAGCATTGCGCCTTCCGAAAGGGTCAGGTCCTTGGCCGACTTCTCGAGGTAAGCCCGCGAGGCGGCCTCCACCCCGTGAATGGATCCACCCCAGAAGATGAGGTTCATGTAGTGCTGGAGGATCTCGTCCTTGTCGTAGCGAGCCTCAATGCGGAAGACCAAGGCGATCTCGAGGAACTTGCGGTCGAGTTGTTTCCACTTGGGTCCATTGGTAGGCAAGTGAAAGGCGTTGCGGGCCAACTGCATGGTGAGGGTGGAGGCCCCTTGCGCCAGGCGGCCACGCTTGATGTTCTGGTAGACCGCGCGTGCCACGCCCCGGGGATCGACGCCAAAGTGTTTCTCGAAGTCCTTGTCTTCGCGAGCGAGGAGAGCGAGGCGGAAGTTGGGGGAGACCTCGTTGAGGTCGACCACGTAGCGATGTGCACCGTGGAGTCGGCCCAGTTCCTTCTTGTTGCGATCGTAGATTATGGACCGCTCGGGCATCTCGGAAACGCGGGCGAGATCATACTTCAGCGAGCGTGCAAAGTAAACCAACCCTCCCGTGATGAGGATGGTCAGCCCCACACAACCAACGTGCCCGAGCATGCGCGAGGGGATGCGCAGGAAGCCGGGCCAGCGGTGCGTGATTCGATTGACCAGGAGGAAGGGCCAGAAGCAAAGGACGAAGAGAGGACTGTGGTTCCTGCGGGGCGCCCTTTTGCGCTTGGCCCGAGGGGGCGACTTCGAGCGCGCCAGCCTGCCACCAGCCCGCTTGCGGGGCGTGATCTTGCGAGACGATGGGGATCGTCGGCGGGGAGGAGATTTTCTAGGTCGGCGGCTGGCCATGCACGAGGAGGGCGGAGAGTCCGTCAGGGGCTCTATTGGTCAGTGATTACGCGGGCTCTTGCGAAAAAATGCCGTGACTTTCGCTGAGACGAAAAGGACGACGGTTGACGCTTAGTGATGCGTAAGCATATTTCACCCCGATGAGAGTAGCAAGTGTTCGACCCCTAATTGCTGTTTTTTTGGCAATTTACAGCGTTCTGGTTACCGATCTGCGGGCAGAAAACCCGGTGGAAACCCTGGAACAACTCCGGGTCCTGCAGGGCAAGGTTCAGGATGTGGTGGAAAAGGCGTTGCCCGCGACCGTCGCTCTCTTTTCCGAGAAGTCCGAGTCGTCCGGCAGCGGCGTAATTATTTCCCGCGATGGGTTGATCCTCACCGCCGGACACGTGATCGAGGGGCTGGAAGAAGTGACCGTCGTTTTTCCCAATGGGAAACAAGCCCGCGCTGACGTGTTGGGCGCGAACCTGTCGAAGGACTGCGCGATGGCCAAGCTCCAGGGCGCAGGGCCATGGCCCTTTGTGGAACAGGGCGATTCCAAGACCCTCAAGGTCGGAGATTTTGTGGTCGCGCTCGGGCATGCCGGGGGCTACGACGCGCTGCGCACCCCGCCCGCGCGCTTTGGGCGGGTGGTTGGCTTGAACCCGCTGGGCTTTATCGGGACCGACTGCACCCTGATTGGAGGCGACTCCGGAGGACCGCTCTTCAATCTCGAGGGGGACGTGGTGGGCATCCATTCGTCGATCGGTGGCAGCCTGATGGCCAACAACCACACCGGGATCAACAGTTTCAAGGCGGATTGGGCCCGCCTGGAGAAGGGGGACACCTGGGGGCGGCTCACCATGAATCCCCTCATGAATCCCGATCGCCCGGTCATCGGCTTCAACGTCGACGGCGCGGTGCGCGGTGGTGTGCGCCTTGCGGAAGTCTTTCCTGATTCGCCCGCGGCGGCGGCTGGAATGAAGACCGGCGATGTTTTGAAAACGATCGATGGCAAGCGCGTGCGCAGTCTGCGCGAACTGCAGGGCATTCTTTCCGAACGCGAACCCGGCGATGAAGTGAAACTAACCTTCAGCCGTCGCGGGGAAGACCGCACGAGGACGTTGAAGCTGGCCCGCCTGGCCGATGTCCTGGGGGAGGAGAAGTAAGCCCAAGACGAAGATGACCATCAAAATCTCAAAGGCAATCCTTGGAGTTTCCCTCGCCGCGCTTCCCTTCGCGTCGGCCCAGTTCACCGATCCGCCCACCAAGGATCGCGCCAAGCTCATCAAGCAGGCAGGGCAGCTCTTCCAGACGCTCGAGCCGGTGGTCGCGAAGATTTCCCACGGCGCGGTGGAAGTTCGCGTCTGGCGCAAGCGGGTGGGCTTTGGAACGGTGGTCGAGACCGGCAAGGTGCTCGCCAAGTGGAGCGAAGTGAAACGCGATGTGCGCAGCCTCTCCTGCCGCACGGGGGCCGGGGAATGGTTGCCAGCCAAAGTGGTGGGAATCTACCGCGACGCTGATCTCGCGGTGCTCAAGGTCGAGGGCATGAAGGCCAAGCCTCTCGTCCTCGGTGACGAGGATAACCTGAGGGTCGGAAGCTTTCTCGCACTCGCCCGGCCGGATGGCGAAGCCGCGGCGATGGGCATCGTCAGTGTGCTTCCGCGCAGCCTGCGCGAATCGGACCGCGCCTTCCTCGGGATCTTGATGGATCTCGAATTCAGTGGTCCCGGCGTCAGGATCCGTCGAGTGCAACCGGACACCGGCGCCGCCGCTTCCGGTTTGAAGGATGGCGATGTCATCACGAAGGTGATGAATCGCGAGGTGAACGGAAATTTTGAGCTGAGCTCGGTGCTGCAGCGCCTTGAGCCGGGCCAGACGGTCAGGATCGGCTACCGCCGCGGGAAGGAAAGGAAGCTGGCCGAAGTCAAGTTGGGCGGACGCCCTGATCCGCGCCGGATTCCCTACAGCCGCATGGAGCGCATGAACAATATGGGCGGACATCGCTACAGCGACGTGAAGGATGGCTTTCGTGATGTGATCCAGTCCGACATGCAACTCGCCCCCGAAGACTGCGGAGCACCCGTCATCGATCTCGATGGTCGCGTGATCGGAATCGCGGTGGCGCGTGCGGGACGGATCAAGACCTTTATCATTCCCGCTTCCTCGGTGAGAGGTCTCCTTGCCACCAAGCCCGCTCAGCTACGTCTCGACGAACTGGCCGGTCGGGCCCGGTCCGTCGAACGCGAGGTTCCGCTCGATCCCTTCGAGGTGATGCGCCGCAAGATGGAAGAGATGCGGCGCCTGATGGAAGAGATTGAGGGGATGGAGAAGTAGGGAGGGGAGAGCAGCGGGCCTGCCCCCTCCGGCTTCCGCATCGGACCCCGAAGACCGGAAATGCCATGGAATACCCATCCCCAATCTCCCTCTCACCCAGGATGAAGTGGGAACTCGGGATCTATGTGGTGGCGGCGTGGGTGCTTATCGCGCAGGCGTCGGCGGAAGAATTCAATCCCCGCAAGGTGGTCCAGCCCTTCGAGCCGATCACAAATCCACAAATCGTCTCCGCTCGGGACGCCGGGAAGTTTGTGCGGGACGATGAGTTGGTTCTTGGCGTGGTGGTCGGAAAGGAGGCGCGGGCCTATCCCATCAACATGCTTACCAATCCCACCCGCGAGATCATCAATGACAAGCTGGGGGGCAGGGCCATTGCGGCGACCTGGTGACATCTCTGCTTTAATGGCATCGTGTATGTCAGGACCGTCAAGGACCAGGAGCTCAACTTCCAGGTTTCCGGGATGCTCTGGAAACGATCCCTCGTCATGCGCGATGTGGAGACCGGGTCGCTCTGGAGTCATCTCCTCGGGAAATCGATGCGCGGAAAACTGAAGGGAACCGAGTTGGAGATCCTCGATGGTGTGATGACGACATGGGGCGAGTGGAAGGAACGGCATCGCGGAACCACGGTGTTGGGAATGTCACGAACCGCCAAGCGCTACAATGAACGCGTTTGGAGAAAGCCGGACCGCTTCGTCTACGGGGTGCACCTCGGAGCGGGCAAGCCCTCGCCGGCGGTCTCACTCAAGAAGCTGCAGGCCGAGCAGATTGTGAATGTCGAGGCCGCGGGAAAGAGCATGGTGGTCACCTATGCAAAGTCTGGATCACGCGCGCAGGCTTTTGAACGAGTGGTCGATGGCAAGACGCTGAGCTTCAAGAACGCCGACGAGAACGTGATGGTCGACGACGCCACCGGCTCGAAGTGGAATGCCACCACCGGAATTTGTGTGGAGGGCAGATTGAAAGGGAAGAAGCTCGCTCCCTATCCGGGAACGGTCTCCTTTCGCGAGGCGTGGAAGAACTTTTTCCCCGATGGGAAAATCGTGGAGTAGCTGAGTCCCGGCCCGCCTTATGGCCCCGGTCGGGGTGCCCCAACCCGGAAGAAGTTGCGGGCGTTTGGCGCGGGAAGCGTGATGGCCTTGGTGGTGGTCTGGAGGAGGGGCGCACTGGTGGAGCCGAGGTTGATCCAGCCACAGGTCGTGCTCCATGCCTTGCCGCTGAAGATGCCGGTCTGGCGGTCGATCACCGGAGTTCCGTAGGGCTGCTCAAAGACGACCCAGCCGGTGGTCGCGGACCAGACCTTGCCGGTCAGTTTTCCGTCCCCAGCATCGTTGTCGATGATCGTTCCGACTGCATCTCCCACCGCGACGTAGGTGTGCTGGACCTTCAGGAAACTGACGAAGAAGGTCTCGTCGTAATCGTTGAGGGCATCTTCAAAGATCGGGATGCCGGAAAGTAGGTTCGAGAGGTCGGTCTCGGTGAACCCAACGGGGGTCGTTAGAAAAGTGGCAAGATTGGAGAGACCCGCGATGGCGGTGGTGGTGCCAAGGGAGAGACAGATGGTGCGAACGATTCCGGATCCATCCGTAAAGATCTCGACCTGGAAATTGTTGGGCAGGCCGCTACGCGGAGAACCCAGGGCGGATGCGCCCCGGGCTCGGCATTCACGGTCAAGAAGCGGAAGCCGAATCTCCCGTCTTCGCGGTGCTACGCCGTGGCAAGCCGGCCTTCCGACGTTCGACTTCCCCTACTTCCGCACTTCCCAGATCTCACACACCTGGTTGGGCGCGAGATCGGCGGCGTCGAAGCGGTCGGTTTCGGCGAGGAACACGGCTTGCACGCCCTGGTCCTTCTTCTTGTGGGTGTTGGTGACCGAAGCGAGGCGGGTGGCGCGGTCGGCGCTGAGGGTGCGATTGGAGGCGAGGTCGCCGGACTTGGAAGCGTAGCCCACCACGAGGATGAAGGAATCATTGCCCGAGGCCTGCACCGCGCGCCGGATTTCTTCAACTTTGTCGAAGGGGATGCGGGACGAGTTGGTCTGGAAGGTGATCCGATCGACGACGCTGGCTCCGAGCTCCTGGTTGATGCGCTCGTATTCGGTTTTGAGTTGAGCGGGGTTGGCGGTCTCAAGTCTGGCGAGTTCATCGTAGAGGAGCTTGGCCTTGGCGGGGAGTGCTTCGGCTTCGACAAAGAGACGGGCCCGGTCGAGATCCGCGCGCAGCTTCTGCACCTCGTAGCCCAAACGGTTGTTCTCGGTTTCAAGGGAAGCGACCTTCTTGGTCAGGGGACCAAGTTGCTCCCGCAGGCTGTTCGCGACATCGGAAGCCTCCATGTCCTTCATCTTTGTCTGCAACTGGGTGAGCTGATCGCGATGGGAATCGCGCGTCTTGAGCGCTTCATCGAGCTGCCTGCGGGTCGCTTCCATGGCGGCGGAACTCGGGACGGCGCTCAGTTGTTGGTGCAGGGAACCCACCAGGCTCTCCGCCTGGCTCGCGCGCGTTTGGGCCGCGAGCAATTGGTTCTTGAGCTGGACATTCTCGGCGGCGCTGCTGGCTGAATTGGCGAGTTGCTGGCTGAGATGCTGGACCGTGTTGTTGGCGGTTTTGAGGTTGGCCTCCGAGGTGGTGAGCATGGCCTGCATCCGGGTAACGAGTCCGGCCAGGGTGGCGGAGTCGGTGGAGAGGCGAGTGGCGAGAGTTTGCGCACTGTGGCTCCTGACGAGAGGGCCTGAGGTTCCAAGTTTGTTGTTGAGCGCATCCTGGCGGGCGTCGCGCTCAGCCTTGAGCTTTTCGACTTCGCTCTGGCCCCCTCCGAATCCGCCGCCCGTCATCTGGAGGACGAGGAGGAAGAGGAGCAGGACGACAGCCCCGAGGGCGAGGCGCATATTGAGGTTCTGGTTACCCGAGGTGGTGGCGGGTGGGGTCGAGGGATCTTCGGTCATTGGCGAATTGGGATTGGAGTTGGATGTGGTGTGGGGAGGGGTCCTAGCGGGAAATGTGAATAAGTTCAAGTTCCGGGAAATGACGTCGAATCTCGGCGGATTTCAACCGCAGAGCGCGCGGAAGGCGTAGGCGCGGGGGAAATTGAGGGTGGGAACGCAGATCGGCGCAGATATCGCGGGCTCAGTGGTTATCCAGGATCTCGAGGAGTTCGCTGGGAGAGTGCACGAGGAAGCGCGGATGTTCGGCCGCGAGGGAAGCTTCGGAGTTGAGGCCCCAGGTGACCGCCACGGCGGGGATGTGGGCCTTGCGGGCGGCGCGGAGATCGCGAATCTCGTCGCCGATGTAGAGCATCTGCTCGGATCGAAGGGAGAAGGTGCGGGCGATGGCACGGAGGTGCTTGGCCTTGCCCGTGAGCTTGCTGGTCGAGCTGATGAAGGTGAAAAGATCGCGCAGCCCGTGCGCTTCGAGGAAGGCTTCCACGTTGTCGACTGCATTGGAGGTGAGGATGCCGAAGCAGTCGGCGCGTTTGCGAAGTTGCGGGAGAACCTCGGCCATGCCCTCGATGAGCGGAAGGTCGCGAATGCGAGACCTCAGGAGACGAAGACCCTTGGAGACCAGGAGGGGAATCTTGCGCTTGGGAATGTCGAGCCGGGTGAGCAGTTCGGTGGTGTCGAGCGCCCGCAACTCGGTGAGTTGTTCCTGGCTGACCGGTTGAAAGCCGTTCTCCCGGGCGAGTTGATTGAAGATCGAAAACCCTTCGCTCAAGGTGTCGGCGATCGTGCCGTCGAAGTCGAAGATGAGGGAGGTTTGGGATTCAGATCTCAAAACTCAGAATTCAGATTGCCGTCCGCTCTCTGCCAGCGCCAGGTTGGGATCGATGTCTTCATGGAAGTCGCTTTGTTCACCACGTTGCAGCTTCAACATGGCTGCGAATCCGATCATGGCGGCGTTGTCGGTCGAAAAGGATGATGGGCAGGCGAGAAACTGGAGGCCGTTGGATTTACACGCTTCCTCGAGCCCATCACGGAGGGCCTGGTTGCAACTCACCCCGCCGGAAAGGGTGATGAGACTGCACTTTGCCTTGGTCGCGGCACGAAGGGATTTATCGATGAGGACGTCGATGACGGCTTGTTGGAAGGAGGCGCAGAGGTTGGCGAGTTGGGCATCGAGATCGTCGACCTTGGGGAGGGTGTAGCGCACCGCGGTCTTGAGTCCCGAGAAGGAGAAATTGAGATCGCGCGGCATCGAGCGTGGGAAGTCAAAGGCGGTGGGATCTCCCTCGCGGGCATGCTTTTCGATCTCGGGCCCGCCTGGGTAAGAGAGACCGAGCAGGCGCGCCACTTTGTCGAACGCCTCCCCGGCGGCATCGTCGATGGTGCGGCCAAGGAGCTCGTAATCGCCCAGTCCGCGGGCATGCACGAGCATGGTATGTCCGCCCGAGACGATGAGGGCGAGGTGGGGAGGAATTTCAGATTTCAGATTGAAAATCTCAGAATCGAGGAAGGGAGAGAGCAGGTGGCCTTCCATGTGGTTGATGGAAAGGAAGGGCTTGCCTGCGGCGGCGGCAAGGGCCTTGGCCATGCTGTGTCCGACGAGGAGGGAGGAAGCGAGGCCCGGCCCCCTGGTGGCGGCAAAGGCCTCCAGGTCGCGGGCGGTGAGCTTGGCTTCGGCGAGGGCCTGTTCAACCAGCGGGCGGAGCTTGAGAGCATGGTTGCGCGAGGCGATCTCAGGAACGACTCCGCCGTAGGCACGGTGGAGCTCAATCTGCGAGGAGATGAGGGAGGAGAGGAGTTCGGGGGCTCCCTCCTTGTCACGCAGGATGGCGACGGCGGATTCGTCGCAGGAGGTTTCCAGCGCCAGAATGGTGGAGGAAGTATTCAGTATTCAGTGTTCGGTATTCAGTGTTCAGGGTTCAGACTGGGGATGAGAGGCGCGGGGCCTCTGCATCGGGCCGGGCCTTCCGGGACTACGTGGACAGCGCCTTGATGGCGGCGTCCACAACCGGATCCTTCCAAGCCTTGAGCGTTTTGCGTTCCGCGGGGGTCAGCGATTCGCGGCGGCGGAAGAGGTTGAGGTTGTCGCGATCCTCCTGCTTGATCTTGACCGCGACGTCGGGGGTGATTCCCACTTCGTGCGGGGTGCGTCCGGAAGGCGTGTGGTAGGTGGCGATGGTGAGGCGCAGGGCAGTTCCGCCCGCCTGGGGGATGATGTTCTGGACGGAGCCCTTCCCGTAGCTGGTCTCGCCCACCACGGTGGCCCGCTTGAGATCCTGGAGGGCACCGGAGACGAGCTCGGAAGCGCTCGCGGAATCGCGATCGATGAGGACTGCGATGGGGTACTCGCGCTTCTTGCGCTTGCGATCAGGAGTCTTCATGGGGGGGGGACTGTGGGCGGGATTGCGGCCCCTGGTGAAGACGACCTCAGTGGACGGCGGCACGAACTCGCCGAGGATGGCGACCGAGATGTGAAGGAGTCCGCCCGGATTGCCACGGAGGTCAAGGATGAGGGAGCGCATGCCCTTGTCCTCAAGTTCATCGAGGGCGGCTTCGAGTTCGCGGTGGGAGGGCGCGCTGAATTCCGTAAGGCGGAGGTAGCCGACTTTCTTCGCGCCAGTTTGCTCCAGGAGCATGGCATCGGGAACGGCGACCTGCTTGATCACCGAACGCAGGAGGGAGGCTTCGTATTCCTCGCGATCGGTCTTGCGGCGCATGGTGAGCTTCACCGTCTCGCCCGGACGGCCAGACAAGGTCTTGAGCGCTGCGCCGAGGGAGAGGGGGGAGGCGTCCTTCTCGCCGATTTCCAGGATTCGATCGCCCGCGGCAATGTTGGCGCGGAAGGCCGCTGATCCGGAGCGCACCGCGGTGACGGTGAGGAAGTCCTTGCTCTTGCCAAGGGTGATTCCCAAGCCGGGAAGTTCAGGCTGCCGGTCCTCGTCGCGGATGAAGGCATAGGTATCCGGATGGTAGAAGCCCGAGAAGGTGTCGAGGGAGTCGAGCATGCCCTCGAGGGCGTGGTTCACCAGTCGTTCGTAATCGAGTTTCTCGCCATCGGGATGATTGGCGCGCACCGTCTCGAGGACCTTGATGAAGCGTTCAACGTGTTCGTAGCCCTGGCCCTGGTCGGGGAGAACGGCTGTGGGGGCTGGTTCTTCCTGGGCTGAGATGAGGGGAGCCAGCGCGAGGGAAAGCAGGGAGCGCATGGCGGGAAGCTAGAGGGAATGCCCCAAAGACCCAAGCTCCCAAATCAGGGTGGGAGTCGAAGCTCTGAGGGATCAATGAGGGCAGGTCTGGACCTTCGACCTCCCGTCTTCGCTGCGCTACGCCGTGGCAAGCCGACCTCCCGTCTTCGCCTTTCGACCTTCGCGTCTCAGGCCGCATCGGCCCGCTTCTTCCGGATGGCGGGGGGCTTCGTTCCTTCCACGACTCCGCGATTGATCGAGACCGACTCGACGTCATCTCGCGACGGGATGTCGTACATGATGTCGAGCATGATGCTCTCAAAGATGGAACGGAGGGCGCGTGCGCCGGTGCCGCGGCGAACCGCTTCCTCGGCGAGGGCGCGCAGGGCGTCGCAGGAAATCTTGAGCTTCACGCCATTGAGGGCGAGCTGCTTTTGGTACTGCTTGACCAGCGCGTTGCGCGGCTCGGTGAGGATCAGGATGAGCTCGTCCTCGTTGAGTCGACGCAGGGAAGAGTGGACGGGAAGGCGACCGATGAATTCGGGGATGAGTCCGAAGTGGAGGAGATCCTCGGGCTGGACCTGGTCCATGAGATCCTCGGCCTCGTTCTCTTCGCGGGCAGCAGCTTCGGCGGCGGCAAAGCCGAGGGCATTGCGGCCAAGCCGGCGGCGCACGATATCTTCCATGCCCACGAAGGCGCCTCCGCAAACGAAGAGGATCCGTTCGGTGTTGACCTGGATGTACTCCTGCTGCGGATGTTTGCGTCCACCCTGGGGCGGAACGTTGCACACCGTGCCTTCGAGAATCTTGAGGAGCGCCTGCTGCACCCCTTCGCCCGAGACGTCCCGCGTGATGGAGACGTTCTCGGTCTTGCGGCCGATCTTATCGATCTCGTCCACGTAGATGATGCCTTGCTCGGCTTTCTCGACATCGAAGTCGGAAGCCTGGAGGAGGCGGAGGATGATGTTCTCGACATCTTCGCCGACGTAGCCGGCCTCCGTGAGAGTGGTGGCGTCGACGATGCAGAAGGGCACGTCGAGCACGCGGGCCAGGGTGCGCGCGAGGAGAGTCTTGCCCGAGCCGGTGGGGCCCAAGAGCAGGATGTTGGACTTCTCGATCTCGACATCGGCGAGCTCGTCGTTGGGGAGCAGCTGGTCCTGACGCATTCGCTGGTAGTGATTGTAAACCGCGACCGCGAGTACCTTCTTGGCGTGTTCCTGGCCAATCACGTAATCGTCGAGCAGCTCCCGGATCTCCGCCGGAGTGGGGGTGCCCATGCCGTCCGTGACAGACTGTCCGATTTCTGAGTGCCCATCGTCGGCGAGCTCCTTCTCAAGGATGGTGGAGCATACCTCGATGCACTCGTTGCAGATATACACGCCGGGACCGGCAATTAGTTTTTTCACCTCCGAGTGGCTTTTGCCACAGAAGGAACACATTGTGAGATTGGACGCTCGGGCCATCGGTTTTTATGCAAGGGGAGTAACAGGGGTTCCGGTGAGCAGACCCCTCTTACCTGAAACACTAGCAGAAAAACAGGGTGTCCGCCCGTTTTTTTATCAGGAATCTTTGGATTCCGCCTCTTCCCCAAGGTCCTTGCCGTTCTCCAGAATGCGATCCACAAGCCCGTATTCCACTGCTGCCTGTGCCGACATGTAGTTGTCGCGATCGGCATCCAGATCCACTTGTTCGAGCGGTTTGTTGGTATGGGTGGCGATGATTCCGTTGAGACGCTTCTTGAGGTCGAACATGAACTCGACCGTGCGCTCGACATCCGAGGCCGAGCCTTGGGCGGTTCCTGAGACCTGGTGAATCATGACGTGCGCGTTGGGCAGGCAGAAGCGCTTCCCGTGAGTACCAGCGGTAAGGATCACCGCGCCCATCGAAGCGGCAATGCCGATGCAGTAGGTGTTCACGTCACAGGTGACGAATTGCATGGTGTCATAGATTGCGAGACCAGCGGTTACTGATCCACCGGGAGAATTGATGTAGATGTGGATGTCCTTCTTGGGATCAGACATTTGCAGGAACAGCATTTGTGCGATCACCGAGTTTGCCACAAAGTCATCGATGGGCGTTCCGATGAAGATGATGCGGTCCTTGAGGAGTCGCGAATAGATGTCGAACGCGCGCTCGCCGCGGCCATCCTGCTCGATGACCGTGGGGACCAGGTAATTGTTGCGGGGTGATTCGAAAGCGGCGGGAAACGGACCGGAATTACTCATTATCATTTGCAGATTCTTCTGTTTCATCGGAAGCGGTCTCCTCGAGGGCGTCGGCCTTCTCGGGCACCGGTTCTCCGGTTGGAATATCGTCTGTGACTTCGACATTCGCGTGCTCCAGCAGGAAGTCAATGGTCTTGCTGAGGAGCATGGAATGCTGCAGTCCGCGCAGGCGTCCGCTCTGTTGGAGCTCCTTGGCAAATCCCTTGATGGGCTTCTTGGCCTGGTTGGCGAGGGCGGCTACTCTGTTAGCAAGTTCCTCCTGGCTGACGGAGAGCTTCTCTGCTTCCGCGATCCGTTGGAGGATGAAGTCGGTGCGAAGGTTCACCTGGGCGCGCTGGTTGGCAGCGGCGAAGATCTCGTCCTGGCGGGAAGCAATCTCGTCCTCGGACATTCCGGAGCCCAACCCGCGCTCCACCATCTCGTCTGCCTGGCCCTGTGTCTCCGAGGTGACCAGATCCGGAGGGAGCTCGAATTTCACGCTCCGATTGAGCTTCTCAAGCAGTTGGTTGACCTTGAATTCCTCGATTTGCTGGTTGAGCTGGTGCTCGAGATTTCCACGGATGGTCTCGGTCAGGCCCGCGACGTCCGAGCCGGGGAGAATCTGACCGGCCAGTTCATCGGTGAGCTCGGGGAGGGTCTGTTCCTTGATCCCCTTGATCTTGGTGTGAAAGTCCAGCTCGAGCCCGCGGAGCTCCTCGACGGGATACTCCTCCGGCACGGTGAGTTTGAAATCGCGCTCTTCGCCAAGCTCGGCCCCCTCGAGAGCCTCCGAAAAGCCTGCCAGGAAGGATTCTTCCTCCATCTTGAGCCAGTAATCTTCGGAGCCTGCGAGGTAGCCGGCCGCTTGATCGACCGCCTCTTCGAGCGGCTTGCCATCCAGGGTCGCTGAGTAGTCGATCACGGCGAAGTCGCCACTCTGGAGGGGGCGGTCGGTGATGTCGGAGTACTCTGCGAAGCGATTGCGGACGTTTTGCAGTTCCATCTCGACATCATCCTCAGCAATCGCGCGCTCGGGGATTTCGAGGGTGATTTCCTTGTAGTCAGGAAGTTCGAACTCCGGAGCGATGGTCAGAGCCGAGGAGAAGGTAAGGGCGCCATCGGGGTGGTGGGTAGTGTCTTCGGGGGCTTGGGCGTTGAGAATGCGCAAACCCTCCTTTTCCGCGGCCTCGCTAAGAGCCTCCTGCATAAGGCGTGATTCCACCTCGGCCGTGATTTGTTCACCGAAGCGCTTTTCGATCACGGTGCGGGGCACCTTGCCGGGGCGAAAGCCGGGGATCCGCGCCTGGCTGCTGAAGGCCTGCACAATTTTCTTCCGCTGCGCTTTTACATGATCGGCTGGAATCTCCACCTTGAGCTTGGCCGCGCAGTCAGACTGCCGTTCGAGGGTAATGTTCATCGTTTCTTCCCGGAAGTTGCCTGGTCGCGGGAGGCGGAAACCTAGAGTGACGGGAGGGGGTGGTCAAGGGGATGGGCCGTTCGGCAGTTTTTAAAATTGCTTTCGATGTTTTATGTTCATTGACCTTGACCAAATAGGGGCTAAACGCACTCAATAGTTCGAACAGTCAGCAGTCTGTCACTACTTCATTTATGACACTTTTTTTGGGTTGGGGTCCACGTGTTTGGCACGGGTTTTTTGTACTCTTTATGATCGCGGTGGTAATCCCGACCGCGAAGGCACAGGAGGCGCTCGGGGAGGGTGATCTGGAGGGGAGGACCATTATCGCAATCACCTTCCGCTATCTCGGACCCAAGACCGTCGACGAGCAGCGTCTTCGTGATCGCATGTCGGTCAGAGAGGGACAGAAGTACAGCACCGAGGTCATCGATGACGACATCGCCAGTCTCTATGAGAGCGGCTTGGTCGATGACGTGAGCTTCCTCGGCGATCCGCGCGGCGCCGACTCGCTCATCCTGATCGTGGAAGTGGTCACCCGGGGTGACTTCGTCGAAATGGGATTCGTCGGGAACACCATCTTCAGCGATCGCAAGCTGGCGAGCGAAGCGAAGCTGAAGGCGGGGGTGATCAGCGACTCCGCGATCCTCTCGGCCCGGCGCAACATCGAAACCCTTTACAAGGGCTTCGGCTATCCCGACATCCTGGTCTCCCATCGATTGCGTGAGACGGAGCAGGCCGGACGGTTCCAACTCATCTTTGTGATCCAGGAAGGCGTGAAAAGCCATGTGCGCAAGATTCGCTTCGAAGGCAACCATGCCTTCTCCCATGTTGAGCTTCGTCGCGAGATGAAGACCAAGCAGAAGGGGTTGCTCTCCTTCCTCACAAAGTCGGGCCGGATCGATGCCGAGAAACTGCAACAGGATCTCCGGGCGCTGGAAGACTTCTACCGCAACAGTGGCTACCGGGCGGTTTGCATCGAAGCGGTGAGACGCGAGCCGGTGAAGGGCGGCCGCGTGGATCTGATCATCCCGATTTACGAGGGACCCAAGTACACCGTGCAAGGCGTCTCCTTCGGGCCCATGACGGTCTTCAAGGCCGAGGAACTCATGCCGGCCTTGAGCCTGGTGGGAGGACAAGTGTACTCCGGCAAGAAGATTCGGGACGACGTCCGGATGATCCGCAGTTACTACGGATCGCGCGGTCACGCCGACGCGGCGGTGGTTCCGGACATGCGGGACGTCTCTCCGGGCGTGGTCGTCATCGTCTTCCAGATCACGGAAGGCCGGTCCTATCGCGTGGGCAAGGTCAACATCCAGGGCAACACCGTCACGAAGGACGAGGTCATCCGCCGGGAGGTCCCCATGCAGCCGGGAGAGCCCTACAACTCGGTGGACGAGGACACCACCAGCCGGCGCCTGAAGAACCTCAACTACTTCGACGGGGTGCAGGTTTCCGGATCGCCCAGTACTCAAGCCGGCTACCGCGACGTCAACATCCTGGTCAACGAGAAGAAGACGGGATCAATCAGCTTCGGGGCCGGCTTCAGCTCCATCGACAGCATCGTTGGTTACCTCAACCTTGAGCAGACCAACTTCGACATCACCAATCCGGGTGGATTCTTCCGGGGGGGCGGACAGCGCTTCGGGATGCAACTCCGCCTGGGTAGCCAGCGGCGCGACTTCAAGATCTCGCTCGTCGAGCCCTGGTTCATGGGCAAGCGCCTCTCGGTTGGCGGGGAACTTTACTATCGTGAACTTCTTTTCCTCAGCGACGAGTATGACCAGGGTAGTATCGGCGGTTCGCTCTTTGTTCGGCGTCCGCTGGGTCGCAAGGGTTATGTGAAGGCGGAGTATCGTCTCGAACTGGTTTCCATCGACGTCGATTCCATTCCGCTCGGCGACCTGACCGGCCCTGACGGCGTGCCGGATGGCACTCCGGAAACGCCCTCGCTCTTCCTCGTGGAAGACGGCGATTATGTCCGGAGCGCGATTGCCTTGACCTATGTTTACGACAGCCGTGACAGCAACATCCTGCCACGTCGGGGGCACCGCGCAAACTTCGGGGCCACCATGGCAGGCGGGATTCTGGGAGGGGACGTCGACACCTACACCCTCAGTGCCTCAGGCTCCAAGCACTGGAGCTTGCCATGGGACATAATTCTCAATGTGAACGGATCCGCGACCGTGGTGGACGCCATCAGCGGAGCGATCCCGGTCTTCGATCGTCAGTTCCTTGGCGGCGCGCGGAGTTTGCGTGGTTTCGAGTTTCGCGACGTGGGACCGCGTGATCCGGTCACGGGCAGTGTGCTCGGTGGTGCCACCTCCGCCTTCGGAACCCTTGAGGCAACCTTCCCGATCGTGCAGAATATCCGGGGGGCAGTCTTCGGCGATATTGGTTTTGTGAATGTCGATTCCTACGATTTCGGCCCGGATGAAATCCACAGCGACGCCGGTCTCGGCCTGCGCCTGAACCTTCCCTTCGGCCCGCTCGCCCTCGACTACGCCATTCCGATGCAGTCCGATTCGGCGGCTGACAATGGAGGCCAGTTCAACTTCTACCTGAACTACCAGTTCTAGGACGGCTCAGGGGGTGGGTGCACGAATGCTTTCCCTGGAAGGGGATTGCCTTCCTGATCGCTGAGTTCAAAGAACTGCCCGGGATCGAGAGCGGCGAACTTTCGACGCACGAATCCCAAGGCGGGCACGCTGCCCTCTGGTCCCACCGGTGGTTCCCCGGGCCTGGTCGCGACGCTGGTAATCCGGCCGGCATCCTTGCCCTCACGGATCAGGGTGCAGGGGGGACGGGTCCCGCCCGGGACCGAGATGAGAGTCAGCATTTGATTTGTTTTCCCTGCCTTCTTCATGCGCGAGATCACCTCCTGCCCAAGGTAGCACCCTTTGTCGTAGGAAATCGCGCGGTCTTCCAGGCGTGCATCGGGCGGAAGGAGGCCGGGGGTCAGTTCCGCACCCCAAGCCGGGATTCCCGAGACGGTTCGCACCCAGTCAAAGTGCTCCGCGGACATCTCCCGGACGCCCTGCAGGGAGATTGGTTCGCGCGCGAGCAGATCAAATCCTGAAGGGCCCAGGCGCGTGCATCGCCAGTGGAGATTGCCCTCCGGGGCGTCCCGGGTCACCAGGTGGCCAAGGTGCCAATCGTCAGACTCGTCGCTCAGTTCGACATCGTCCGCGATGATGTAACGATCGAGGCGGGCGAAGAGATCTTCGCGAAGATCGAGGGGAGCGTCGATCAGGTAGCTGTCCTCGTGCTCGCGGATATGGCACACCGCCGCGAGTCGCCCTTTCGGGTCGAGCACACAGGAAAACACGGCCTGATCTGCGGTTGCCAGGCGGACGTCCTGGGTGACCTGTCCGTTGAGGTAGCGTTCCCGGTCGGGTCCGCTCAACCGCAGGATGGTGCGGGGCGAGAGGTCATAGAGACAAGGAGAGGAAGAAGGATCCATCAGGCGTTGGCTTCAAATTGGCGGAAGAGAACCGAGAAATCCTGTTCGCCTTCCCCGGCGTCGTTGCGCTTCTGCATTTGCTCCGCGGTGGTGGCGATCCCGGGGGTCTGCACCCCGGCACGATCCGCAAGGTCGAGCATGTAACGCGCGTCCTTGAGCATGTTGGAGAGCGAAAAGTGGGGGTCGAAATCGCCGGCCGCCATGCTGGGAACCTTCATGTTGGCGAGAACCGAAGCGCAGGCGTTGGGCTTGATCGATGCGAGGTAGGTTTCCGCCGAGATGCCATGTGCGAGGTTCAGGCGCAGTCCCTCTGCCAGAGCCTGTACCGTGGAGGCGGTGATGAGGTTGGTGGTGAGCTTCAAGACCGTGGCAGCGGCGGGGGAGGCGACCTCCATGATCTGGCTGGAGGTGGTCTCGAGATAGGGACGCATGCGTTCGAGGACCTCCGAGTTTCCACCGACGTAGTAAACCAGGGCGCCATTGCCGGCAGCCACCTTGCTGCCCGTGAAGGGGCAGTTGAGAAAGTCGCAACCCAGCTTGGCGCATTCCTCAACGAGGAACTCCGTGGTGGCGTGATCGATGGTGGCATGATTCACGATCGTCTTCTCCGCGGTGAGGGAACCGCGGATCTGGTCAAAAATATCCCGCACGGCGGAAACGTCCTTGAGGTAGAGCGCGATGATCTCCGCCGCGGCCGCGGCCGCCACCGGGTCGGCCTCAAAGTCGTCGCGCTCGCGAGGAGAACGGCTCCAGGTGCGGAGCGGGTAACCTGCCGCGGCGATGTGGTCTGCAGCGCGTGATCCTATGATTCCGAGCCCGTAGACAGCCACCGAAGGCAGGGAAGGGGTGTCGCTCATGATGAAGATCTAGTGCCCACCTCCCGGACCGGCAAGGCCGCGTGCCGGTCGCCTGCAAAGTGAGGACTGCCGAAGAGTGCCAATGGATTCTTTAATAGTTTTAGCTTATTGACAGTAATAATTCTTACAGTGTGAATAACTTGGAAAAACTTGACTTTGGAGGCCCGATGGGTCAGTTCCCTCGCTCTGAGGATTGGTTTTCGCCCCGCCATTTTTCCGGTTCCTGGGAGCAACACACGCATACTTGCACATAGCACGATGGAGTCCCTCAAATGGATTTGGTACGGCGCCTACATCCTCGTTCTACTCGGTCTCTCGGGTTACGGGTGTCATCGCCTTTGTATTGTCTATCTTTACTTCAAGCACTCCTGGCGGCGCCCGAAGCCCAAGAGGGAGTTTGAGGAGCTTCCCCTCGTCACCGTTCAGCTTCCTGTTTTCAACGAGTTGCACGTGGTGGAGCGACTGCTCACCTCGGTCTCCCAGCTCGACTACCCCAAGGACAAGCTGCAGATCCAACTGCTCGACGACTCCACGGACGAGACCACCGAGATTTCACGGGTCGAAATTGCGAAGCTTGTGGCCAGGGGCTTCGACGCGGTGCTGATTCACCGCAGCGACCGAACGGGCTACAAGGCCGGTGCACTTGAGAATGGACTCGAGACCGCCAAAGGGGACTACGTCTTCATTCTCGACGCCGACTTCGTGCCCAATCCCGATGTTCTCAAGGAGACCGTCCACTACTTCACCGACGACCAGATTGGCCTGATCCAAACGCGTTGGGGTCATCTCAACCGGAACTACAACCTGCTCACCCGCGTGCAGGCCATGTTCCTCGACGGGCACCTGGAACTCGAGCAAACCGCCCGCAATCGCAGCGGCCGCTTTTTCACCTTCAATGGAACCGGCGGGATCTGGCGCAAGCAGTGCATCGTCGATGCCGGGGGATGGGAGCACGATACCCTCACCGAGGATATGGACCTCAGCTACCGTGCGCAGTTGCGAAACTGGCGGTTCATCTTCCTCAACGAAGTGGAAACGCCAGCCGAGCTCCCCGTCGACATGGATGGCTTCAAGAGTCAGCAACATCGCTGGACCAAGGGCTCCATCCAGTGCTGCAAAAAGGTGCTCCCCGCGATTTGGCGCAGCAAGTTTCCTCTTTACGTGAAGCTGGAGGCAACCGCGCACCTGACCTCCAATTTTGCCTGGCTCCTCCTGATGGTGCTCTGCTTCCTCATTTTCCCAAACACCAACTACCAGCCCGAGTTCAGTGGCGTGGTGAAGCTCCTCATCCACCTGCCGATTTTCATCTTCGCTTCCGGTTCGGTGATCTTCTTCTACATCATGTCGCAGAAGGCGCTTCACCCCAAGACCTGGTGGAAGGAGATCATCTACCTGCCCTGTCTTCTGGCCCTCGGGATTGGGATGTCCATCAACAATGCCCGCGCCGTCCTCGAAGCGCTTTTCAACCAGGAGTCGGGGTTCGTTCGAACACCTAAATATGGAATTGAGAAGAAAAAGACCAATTCTGCGCCATCTTCAGGTGCGGGCCGCTACAAAGCCATCAAGTCGGTGACTCCCGTCGTGGAATTCCTCTTTGGCGCGTTTTTCCTCTTCGTGGTGCTCGATGCCTTGCTGATCGGTAATTTGATATCGTTTATTTTCCTGCTTCCTTTTCCGATTGGCTTCTTTTACACTTCAATCTCATCTTTTGCTCTTGCTTGGACTGCCGCTGCTGGGGACCGGCAGATTGAGTGAGTAGCGTGTCCGAGTTGCTGCTGCTTGTCCCATGATCCCTGAAAATCTGCTGAATCGCCCTGTCCTTACCATTCTCTCTGGCGCGGCCGCCTTGCTCCTCTGTAGCTGCGGTGCTCAATTCGACACCCGCAACAAGGTTCTGGTGAGCGTGCGCGATCAGCGAATGATGGTCGTGAAGGATGGGATTGCTGTGAAGAGCTACCCGGTTTCGACCTCCAAGTACGGCCTTGGGGACAAGCCCGGAAGCAGGCGCACTCCGCTGGGAACCATGAAAATTGCCCGGAAAATTGGTTCTGGCGCCCCATCGGGAGCCGTTTTCAAGAGCCGCCGCCGGACTGGCGAGGTCTTGCGCCCCAACGCCCCCGGGCGAGATCCTATCGTCTCCCGGATCCTCTGGCTGCAAGGCACCCAGTATAAGAACCGCAACGCCTACCGTCGTTACATCTACATTCATGGCACGCCCGAAGAGTGGCGCGTCGGAAGCCCCGCCAGCTACGGCTGCATTCGGATGAAATCCCGCGATGTCATCGACCTCTACCAGCGCGTGGGCGTCGGCGCCGAGGTGCGGATTATCCGTGGATCGCTCTTCTCGCCCCCCCAGGCTCCGGGCCAGTATGCTGCCGGCCCCGTCAAGGCTCGGGCCGGAGGCTAGGGAAATTCGCTGCGAATACTTGACAGAGAGGCCGCGATGCCTAGGTTCGTCGCCCCTCCGCGGAGGATCTTCCCATGGCTAATTCCAAATCTGCGCTCAAGCGTGTCCGCCAGAACAAAGTGCGGACCGACCGGAACAAAACTCTCAGGACCAAGGTGAAATCCCTGAGGAAAAAGACGGTCGAGGCCGCCCGGGCTGGCAATGCCGATGAGGCACAGGCCGCCATAAAGGAGTTCAGCTCCGTAGTGGATCGAGCCCAGAAGAAAGGGATCTTCCACAAGAAGAGGGCCGCCAACCTGAAGAGCAGGACGGTCAAGGCCATGAAGGCGGCCAGCGCGTAATTCAACGCCGACTTGTGGTTGCAGCCCCGCTCCCCCGCCTTATCCTCTTCAGATCGTGGACGGATTCCCTTGTAGCGAACGCTTGGCCAAGGCGCAGGAAATTGCGCTGAATCCTGACGAGTACCAGGTCTGCGAAGGCTGTGAGTCAATCGTCGGGTGGGGAACGGTCGTGTGCCCGAACTGTCACGGCTACCGCTTTGACTGCGATCCCATCCGCGTGGTCGACCAGGCGTTGTTGCTGGGTTCGCGCGAGAAGCGCTCGGTGACTGCCGAAGACCTGGCGTAGCTGCGGAGTCTCGCCGCAGGCCGTTCTGGAGGGGTCCCCCCGCCAGGAATGACGGACTGAACACGTGGTTTCAATGCAATCGGGATCGCGGCAGCTATTCCACCATTCTCGATCATGGGTCTTGGGAGCAGCTAGATGTTGCGCTCCCGTGCTCCGATTCCGTCCTCGCGGCGAGACGCCGCGGGAAAAGGCTGCGGCAGGATGCCGCAGCCACGCCTACCGAAAGCCGATCGGCAACGCCTTCTCGAGATGCTGCAGCAATTTTTGATGCGCAGCGTCCACCTCTTCGCTCTTCAAGGTGCGGTCCGCTGCGCGGTAGAGGAAGGAATAGGCCACCGACTTGCGATCGGCTGCCAGCTTTTCCCCGGAGGGATCGCTGAAGACGTCGAAGCAGGCAAACGACACCAGGAGCGGTTCGCTGAGCTTGCGAATTGCTTTCTCGATCTCGCTGTTGGCGAGGTCGCTTGGGGCTTCCATGGCGGCGTCGCGGGAGGAGCCGGGAAACTGGGGGAGATCCTCCACCGGAGAGTCCGCGCCGCGCAGCTCGCACACCCTGGCGAGGTCGAGTTCCGCGAGATAGACTGGGAAGTCGAGGTCGAGTTCGCGGGCGCGCGAGGGAGCGAGCTGGGCAAAGGAGCCGATCGTCTTGTTGTTCACGACAATCTGAGCAGCCTGCAAAAACGAGCCGGCGTGCGCGGAAGCAAGTTGCACCGTCGCGCCGGGAAGGAGGGTCTCGATGAGGCCTTTGAGGGCAAAAGCATTGGAGTGGCAGGTATGCTTGCTGGCCCATGATTCCGGCTGGGTCGCGCCACCGAGGAGAATGCCGAGGGTGTCTCCTTCGAGATCCTTGGCCTTTCCTCCCCCTGCATTGCGGAAGCAGCGACCCATCTCGAAAAAGCGAACCGCCTTCGCTCCCTGCCGGACATTGCGGGAGGCGGTGGCAATGAGCCCGGGCGCCACGCTCGGGCGCATCACGCTGTGGTCCTCACTCAGCGGCAGGCTGACCCGGATGGTGTCGCCGTCCTGCATCGGGCGCAGGGCGAGCACATCGCGCAGCTGGTGCTCCGCGATGAGCTTGATGGTCTGTGCTTCAAAGAACCCGAGGGCCGCGAGTTGCTTCTTGAGGTCCAGTTCGAGGTCGTAGCGCCGGTCGACGCTGCTCGGGGCGGCCGCGCTGCATTGATTGCGGGATGGAATGGCGTCGAGACCTGCCACCCGCACCACTTCCTCGGCGAGGTCGATGTGCCGCTGGAGATCGAGGCGATAGCTCGGGACTTCCCAGGCGCCCTTCCCATCCGCGATCAGCCCGAGCCGCTCGAGGGCCCCGTTGGCCTCCTCCATCGCGATCGATCCCCCCACCAGTTGCTGAAGCTTGGTCTCGTCGAGGACGACGCTGCCGGTGAGGGTGGGCGCTTCGCCGGCTGCCAGGGTGGGACCTTCGATCGTTCCGCCGGCAAGATCGACGATCAGTTTTGCCGCAAAGGCAGAGGCGGGCAGCACGCCGCCGGGATCGACCCCGCGCTCGAACCGGTAAGAGGAGTCCGAATGAAGATTGAGGCGACGTGCGCTGCGGCGGATGCTGGGGGGATCGAACCAGGCCGACTCGAGGATGACATCGGTGGTCGCTTCCGTGACGCCGGAGTCGAGTCCGCCCATGACGCCTCCAAGGGCGAGGGCCGTTCCGGACTCGTCGGAGATGACGCAGTCGGTTGCGAGGAGGTCGTAGGTCTCTTCATCGAGCGCTGCAAACTTCTCACCATCCTGGGCGTAGCGGACGCGAATGCCGCCCGTGACCTTGGCCACGTCGAAGGCGTGCAGCGGTTGACCAAATTCGTGGAGGACGCAGTTCGTAATGTCGACCACATTGTTGATCGGGCGCAAGCCGATGGACTCGAGTTTGTCCCTCAGCCACTCGGGGCTCTCCCCGACGGAGACTCCCTTGATGTTCACTGCGGTGTAGAAGACGCAGGTGTCCTGGCCCTCCACGCTGACGGCGGCGCCCGCAGGAGCAGTCGTGGCATTCGGAAACTCAGGCTGCTTCAGCGCTCTCCCGGTGAGGGCGGACACCTCGCGTGCCATCCCGTAGTGGCTGAGCAGGTCAGGGCGATTGGGCGTCACTTCGATCTCGAAGATGGTGTCGTTCTCGACGAAGTGGTGGATTGGTTTCCCGGTTTCCCAATCGCAGGGCAAAATCATGATTCCGCTGTGATCAGTGCCGAGACCCAGCTCCACCGTGGAGCAGAGCATGCCTTTCGACTGCACGCCCCGCATCCTCGCCTCGCCGATAATTTGCCCTCCGGGGAGAACGGTGCCGGGAAGGGCACATGCCACCTTGTCTCCGACCTTGTAGTTCTTGGCGCCGCAAATGATCTGGCGCAGTTCGGGCTCACCCGCATCGACCTGACACACACTGAGTCGCTCGGCGTTGGGGTGCTTTTCGGACTGCTTCACTTCCGCCACCACGACCGAGTCGGTTGAGACGCCTTTCTCTGTGATTCCCTCCACCTCGACACCAGCGAAGGTGAGGATGTCGTCGAACTCAGCATTGCTGAGACCGGTGAGGTCGAGGTGGTCGTTGAGCCAGTTTTTAGAGACTAACATGGGAGCTTGGATGTTCGATGTTGGATGTTTTCTTGCGTCCGGTGTTGCTTCTCTACTGCTGCAATGAAGGGATTTGGTTTGCGGTCGAGGGTTTCCGGCATCAGCGTCCGCTCTCAGGCAAACTGCATCAGAAAGCGTGCGTCATTCTCGATGAGCAATCTGATGTCCTTGATGCCCCACTTGATCATGGCGAGCCGGTCGATGCCCATCCCGAAGGCGAAGCCAGTGACTTTGTCGGGGTGGTAGAGTTCGTCGCCGCGGGAATTGCAAATTTCATCGAAGACGGCGGGGTCGACCATGCCGCAGCCCGCGATTTCGATCCACTTGGGATCCTGACCCTTGACGTGGAGTTTGACGTCGATCTCGAAGCTGGGCTCGGTGAAGGGGAAGAAGTGGGGACGGAAGCGCACCTCGGTGTCTGCTCCGAACATGGCGCGGTAGAAAAACTCCAGCGTGCCCTTGAGGTCGCCGACCTGGACGTCGGTGTCAACGTAGAGGCCCTCCAGTTGGGTGAAGACGCTGAGGTGGGTGGCGTCGATTTCGTCGCGCCGGTAGGCCGAGCCCGGAGCGATGATGCGAACGGGGGGTGCCGCGGTCTCCATGGTCCGGACCTGGACGGTGGAGGTGTGGGTGCGCAGGAGCTTTCCGCTGTCGAAGTAGAAGGTGTCCTTCTCGTTGCGCGCCGGATGCTCGGGGGGGGTGTTGAGGGCGTCGAAGCAGTGGTACTCGGTCTCGATCTCGGGGCCTTCTGCAAGGGCGAAGCCGAGGCGGCGACAAATCTGGACCCCGCGGTCCTTGAGTTGGGTGAGGGGATGGGTCGCCCCGGGATGAAGTGGGCGGCCGGGGAGAGTGAGGTCGAGTCCCTCCAGGGCGGCGCGGTCGGCCTCGTCCTGCAACCCGCTGCGCTTTGCGTCGAGGGCTTTCGTGATGGCACCGCGCGCGGTGTTGAGAAGTTGGCCGACGACGGGTTTCTCTTCCTTGGAGAGATCCTTCATCTTCGTCGAAGCGGCGGTGAGCCGGCCTTTCTTGCCGAGGAAGGCAATCCGTGCGTCGTCGAGTTCCTGTTCGCCGACTGCTGCGGAAATGGCAGCGAGAGCGTCGGCTTGTACTTGTTCGATCTCTTCCTTCATGGATGGAGGGGAGCGGCTACGCCGCGGAGTGGTGGAGTGCTGGAACCTGGAGAGTGAGATTTTCGTCGCAATGAAAAAGGGTCGCACGAGGGCGACCCTTGGAGCATTGCTTGAATGGAAACGGGCTTACGCCGCCTTGCTCTCGAGGGCCGTCTTGGCCTGTTCGAAGATGGCATCAAACGCGGCGGAATCGTGGACGGCGAGATCGGCAAGGATCTTGCGGTCGACCTCGACACCAGCGGCGGTGAGGCCCTCGATAAATCGGCTGTAGGTCAGGCCGCGATTTCGCACGGCCGCACTGATGCGCTGGATCCAGAGGCGGCGGAACTGCCCCTTCTTCTTCTTGCGATCGTAGTACTCGTGTTGCTGGGCCTTGTAGACGGCGTCCTTGGCATAGCGGAAGAGCTTGGAGCGGAAACCCCGGAAGCCCTTGGCCCGAAGGAGGACGCGCTTGCGGCGCTTGCGACTGGCGGGGCCGTTGGTGGCACGTGGCATGCTGGTATCTTTCTCAAACGGACTGTTGTTGATCGTCCTCCCACAGTCTCATCCGTTCGTATCCCGCGCGGGGCGGGCAGGCTGTGTAGAGGGTGTGCCGGGCTGGCACTGGTCGTGTTGCGGGATCGCCGGACTACGAGAAGGGGAGGCTCGCCTTCACGGCCTTCATATCCGCTTTGGAAACCAGCGTCACCTTGCCGAGGAAGCGCTTACGCTTGCGGCTCTTCTTCTGAAGAAGATGCCGTTTGCCTTGTTTCCGTCGCAAGATCTTACCGGTGCCGGTCACCTTAAAGCGTTTAGCGACCGCCTTCCGAGTTTTGGCTTTTCCTGCAGCACGAGCCATGGGGCGGGGAGGCTAGCCGCCGATCGAGGGAATTCAAGGGCTATTTGGCAGATTTGGGCAGAAATTGCGGAGGATGGACCATCTGGCGCGGGCAAGGCGTTGTTCGGAGCTGTTTTAGACTGCAAGGGCCTCACGAATCGCCCGGGTGAGCCGGGCATCCTGATCCGGAAAGACGGTGCGGACATTCAGATGAAACCTGTCTTCCTGGAGGTAACCGACCACCGCCGGATCGCCAGCGCGCAGGCGGCCCGCGAGTTTCTCCAGGCCCATCTCCCGCGGGGTAATCTGGAGGGCGATGGAAGGAAACTCGGCCTTGGGCATGGTGCCGCCGCCGGTTTGCGAGGTGGTCTCCACGATGGAAATCTCCGCAGGCAAGTCTGCGAGCTGCGCGACCATCGCTTCCGCCCGGGCGCGCAGATCCTCCAGGGGCATGGAGAGGAAGTTCAGGACCGGAATGTCCGGGGTCTCCTCTCCCTTGCTGCGCAGGTAGTCGTCGATGCACTCTTGCAGGACCGTGAGGATCAGCTTGTCGCAGCGCACGGCGCGGAAGAATGGCTCCGCTTTGACGCGGGCGACCAGGTCGGCGCGGCCGGCGATGATTCCGGCCTGGGGTCCGCCCAGGAGCTTGTCGCCGGAGAAGGTGATGAGGTCGACCCCGTTGCGCAGCGCTTCCTGGGGGGTGGGTTCGTGGTCGATGGGAGCCAGTTCGTCGGTGGCCATCACCGCCCCGGAGCCCAGGTCCTCGATGAGGGGGAGGTCGTGTTCCCGGGCGAGGGCGGAGAGTTCCAGGATCGTTGGCTCAGCAGTGAACCCCCCGAGGTAAAAATTGGAGCGATGCACCTTCAGGATCAGCGCGGTGCGTTCGGTGATGGCCTTGGCGTAGTCGACGAGGTGCGTCTTGTTGGTGGCGCCCACTTCCACGAGCTGCGCTCCGGAGGTTTCGAGCACATCGGGGATCCGGAAGCCTCCTCCGATCTCGACGAGTTCACCACGGGAGACGATGACCTCGTTCTTTTCCTCAGAGATGACTGTCCGCAGGCTGAGCACGAGGGCGGCCGCGCAATTGTTGACCGCTGTTGCGGCCTCGGTTTCCAGAAGCACCGCGAGCGCGGTCTCGAGATAGCCGGCCCGTTGTCCGCGCTTGCCGTCGAGGAGGTTGAATTCGAGATTCGAGTAACCGGTGGCGATCGCCCGGAGAGCATCCGCGGCGCGATCACCGAGGGGAGAGCGGCCCAGATTCGTGTGAATGAGGACCCCGGTGCCGTTGATGACGGGTTGGAGCCTGGAGGAGGCAAAGGTGCGGAGACCGGACCGCACATCCGCCTCAATGTCTTCGCGCTTCACATCCTCACCCTCGATCATGCGGACGCGCCAACTCTCCAGGGACCGCTTGAGGTATCCGATCACGAGTGGACGCGGCAAGGGAACCTCTCCCGCCAGGGCGACTGCGAGCCTTTCGACCGAGGGAAGTTGGCTGAGGTCAGGCATCGATCAGGTGGTCCCTTCGGCTGGATTGCGGTCGACGGGATTGCCCTCGAGGCAAACGTCGCAGAGCTCACGATCGTCTTCCG
>JAYGGC010000151.1:0-24254 GCA_046581525.1 Roseibacillus sp.
CGAACGGGCTCGATGTTCTCGTCGGGGACGCAGCCCTCGATTTCGAGCTCACCAACGAGGAGAAGGATACCCTCGGAGAGGAAGACCACGAACCCAAGCAGCGCGCCAAGCTCCCCAAGATCAAGAAGAAGGATAAGGAGGAGTCCTCCAAGGACAAGGATGAGAAGAAGCCCGCCTCCAAGCGCCCCACTACCGCTCCCCCCCCCCTAGGGACGCTTCAGGGCCCCCCCCTGGTCAGCTCCAAACAAAACAATTCGGCCGCCAATTTTGCCATCACGATTGGCCTCCTCTTTCTCGCCATCCTCGCCTTCTGCTTCGGGCTCGCCAGCGGCCATCGCAGCAAATACCCCAAGAACAAGTATCCCGATTCCAAGGGACTCTGGAGCGACAAGGCCAGTATCAAGCGGGGCGATAATCCGCTCCTCGAAAAAAAGAAGACGGATTGAGTGATTCAGAGTCTCGGATCTGATTTTGCCCAGACCTCTGAAATCAGTGATCTCCTACTCCTACCCCACCGGCGCCTTGAGCTGACCTTCCCCGCGCACACGGTACTGGTAGGAAGTCAATTCGCGCAAGGCCATCGGTCCGCGTGCGTGCAACTTGTCGGTGGAGATTCCGATCTCTGCACCAAAGCCGAATTCCTCGCCATCACTGAACCGCGTCGAGACGTTGTGGTGCACACAGGCTGAATCGACTTCCCGCATAAAGCGTTCCGCAGTCCCTTCCTCCGCACTCACAATGCAATCGGTGTGTTGCGAGCCGTACTCGTTGATGTGCCCCACCGCCTCCTCGAGAGAAGCCACCACCTTGATCGCGAGGATGTAGTCGAGGTACTCCGTGGACCAGTCCTGCTCGCTCGCCGGTGAGGCCTGCTCACCCAGGATCGCGCGGGTCTTCTCGCAGCCTCGCAACTCCACGCCCCGTGCCTGCAGTCCACTCGCCACCGCGGGGAGAAAATCACCCGCCACCGCTTCGTGCACCAGAAGGGTCTCCAGCGCATTGCACACGCTGGGCTTCTGGGTCTTGGAATCGATCACGATCTCGCACGCCATCTTCTGGTCCGCCGCTTGGTCGACAAACACATGGCAGATCCCGTCGTAGTGCTTGATCACCGGCATGCGCGCGAGGGATACCACAGTTTCAATGAGCCCTTTCCCGCCGCGCGGAATGATCAGATCGAGGTAGCGGTCCATCGAGGCCATCTCCTTCACGCTCTCACGATCGGTGAAGGGAATGAGCTGAATGGAATCCTCCGGCAGCCCGGCCTTTTCGCCGCCCGCTTGCAAGGCGGCAGCAATGGCCCGGTTCGATTGGATCGCTTCCGAGCCCCCGCGCAGAATGGTTGCGTTGCCCGACTTCAGGCACAAGACCGCCGCATCGCTGGTCACGTTCGGACGGCTCTCGTAGATGATCCCGATCACGCCGATGGGAACCCGAATCTGCTCAATGCGCATTCCGTTCGGCCTCGTGCGTTCGTCGAGAATTTCGCCGACCCGATCGTCCAGTTCTGCGACTTGCTCCACGCCGCTCGCCACCGCTTCCATGCGCGTCTCGTCGAGGCGCAGGCGATCAAGCATGGCCTTGCTCAACCCGTTCGCTTCACCCGCCGCGAGATCTTTGGCGTTTGCTTCCAGGATCTCCGCGGAGCGCGCCCGCAACTCCGCCGCCATCGCACGCAGAATCGCGTTCTTCTGCTCCGTGCTCAGGACCGCGAGGGCATGCGCCGCCTGCCGGGCATTCTTCCCCATCGCAAAGACCGCTTCATGGATCTCCTCGGGACTCAGGGCTACTGCGCTCATGACCATCTACCCATAAGCCGAAATTGCTTCAGCTGCTAGTCCGGAAGCGCGTTGCGAATCCCTTGCCTGCCACGATCTCCGCCAGCCGATCGGGCCGCCGGCCGTTTGCGATAACGGTTTCCACCCCTTCCTCCACCGCCAGTTTCACCGCTTGCAACTTGGAAGCCATCCCACCAATCGCAAAGCGTCCCTTGCCCTCCTTGGCATAGCACATCACATCCTCCACCTTCTCAACCTCGCGCACAATCTCCTCGCTCTCCGGAGGGAGCAGCCCGTCCACGCTGGTCAAGAGCACCAGAAGCCTTGCCCCCAGGAGACCGGCCACCCTCGCCGAAAGCAGGTCGTTGTCGCCCACACTCAGTTCCTCGACCGCCACTGAATCGTTCTCATTGATGATGGGCACGATTCCCGGCTGCACCACCAGGCGCTCCAGGAGATCCAGCACGCGCTGGCGGTGTTCATCGATCTCGAGGTCCGCGGCGGTGAGCAAGACCTGCGCCACGCTCACGTCGAAGCTGCGAAAGAGATTCTCGTAGGCATGCATGAGGCGCGTCTGCCCCACCGCTGCTGCGGCCTGCCGGGTGGACACTTCGTCCGGATATTCCGTGAGTCCCAGCGCGGAGATTCCGGCCCCCACCGCACCGGAGGAGACCAGCACGACCCGCTGGCTGTGATTCGGCAAATCCGCCACCGCATTCACGAGCCGCGCCAGGGAGGCCCCGTCGAGAGTGCCGTCCTCCCGGGTGAGGACCCCGGTTCCGATCTTGATAACGATGATGTCCTGCTCCGGCATGGCGGTTGCTCCTTACATGCGCTCCGGCACCTCGATGCCGAGCAGCTCCAATCCTTTCCGCAAAATCCGCGCCGTCAACTCACAGAGCACCAGACGCGTCTTTCGCACTGCGCCCTCCGACTTGAGAACCGGGCAGGACTGGAAAAAGGAATGGTAGGCACGAGCAAGGTCGAGGAGATAGCTCGCCAGCAGGTTTGGCCGGAAGTCGTCGAGCACGACCGGGACGGTCTCGCCAAAACGGGTCAGCATGCGGGCGAGGTGAATCTCCTTGTCATCGCTCAATTCCAGGCCCTCTCCATCCAGGGACATCTCCTCGTCCAACTTGCGGAAAATTCCGCCACAGCGCACATAGCTGTACTGCAGGTAGGGCGCGGTGTCTCCCTCCATCGAGACCATCGTCTCGATATCGAAGAGGTAGTCGGAAGTGCGATGATGCGAGAGCTCCATGAACTTGATCGCGCTGATCCCGATCAACTCCGCGAGCGCATCCCGCTCCTCCTCCTTCTCCAGTCGCGTCCTTCCCTCCGAACTCGCGCGCGCCGCCTTCACCGCGTCATCGAGCACGTCCCCGAGCTGGGGAAGGTCCCCCGCTCTCGTCTTCAGCGGGGTTCCGTCCTTCCCGAGAATGGTCCCAAAGGAGATGTGCGAGAGGGCCAGCTTGTGACCGCGTCGACGGGCCACCGAAAAGAGCTGCCTGAAATGATCCCCCTGGCGGTGATCGACCACATACCACGCCTGGTCCGCATCGAACTCCTCCACCCGGTAGTCGATGGTCGCAATGTCCGTGGTGGCGTAATTGAACGCGCCGTCGCTCTTGCGCACCAGCATGGGCTTGTCCTCCCACTCCTCGCCCTTGCGAATCTTGAAGGGATCGCTCCCCGGATCCCCCTTCTCGTCCGAGAACACACAGATCGCCCCCTCGCTCTCGCGCGCCAGCCCCGACTGCTCCAGGCTCTCCACCACTCCAGCCAGGCGATCGTTGTAGCAACTCTCCCCCAGCCAATGGTCGAAATGCACGTTGAGCCGGTCGTAAATCTGCTGCAACCCATGGCGGGAAAGGCGCACGCACTCTTCCCAGATTTCCAGGTTTCCCGCATCGCCCTGCTGCAGGGCGACCAGTTCCTGGCGGCACTCCTCGCGAATCGCTTCCTCCTCCTTCGATCGCGAATTCGCCACCCGATAGAGGCGCAGCAATTCGTTGAGAGGATCGCTGTCCAGCGCTTCGCGATTGAGCTCCCGCTTCCACGCCCAGATCACCATCCCGAATTGCGTTCCCCAGTCACCAATGTGATTGTCGGTGATCACGTCGTGCCCGAGAAAGCGCGCCACCCGCCCAAGGGCATCACCGATGATGGTGGATCGGATATGCCCGACATGCATGGGCTTCGCGACATTGGGCGCGCTGAAATCAATCACGATGCGGAAGAGCTCTTTCGCCTTCGAGACTCCCAGGCGCTCGTCTTCGAGGAGTTCTCCCAACCGCACCGCATAGGCCTCCGGTTTCACCCGGAAGTTCAGGAACCCCGGCCCTGCAATCTCGATCTCGGCGAGATCGGAGACCTCCGTCGCCTCCATCGCGGACTCGGCCAGCGTCCGCGGATTTTGCTTGGCTGCTTTCGCGAGCACCATCGCGGCATTCGATTGATAGTCTCCGAAGCGCAGGTCTGCGGCCTGGGTCACCCCCACCTTTTCCAGCGCTTCGCCCTCCACCCCGCATGCCACGAAGCCGGCACGCAGGCGTTCCCGAAGTAGTTCGGCCAACGTCATTTGCTCTTCTTCCCTCTCTTATCAGGCCGCCTGGGCCTCGCACCATCCCAAAGCCCGCATCAATTCGCCGGCATCGGAGGCCTCCTTCAACTTCTTGCGCACCTCGCACTGCGAAAAGAGTCGCGCGATCGAGGCGAGGGTCTGCAGATGAAGGTGGGGTTGAGCCTTCGGCACGAGCAGGAGAATCACGAAGTGCACTGGCGCATTGTCGCAGGCCTCGAATTCGATCCCGTCCCGCGAACGTCCGAGGACCGCCACCGGTTCCTCAATCTTGTCGCAATAGGCGTGGGGAATGGCCACTCCGTGACCGATCCCGGTGCTCACTTGATCCTCGCGCGCATGGAGAGCCTTGAGCACGTCATCGCGCCGATCTGCTTTCACGTGTCCGGTGTGGATGAGATGGTCCACAAGTTCACTGATGGCGTCCCAAGGGGTGTCGGAAGTCATTTCCGGCAGGACGCGGCGCTCCGAGAGAAGCGATACTAGTTTCATGGGATAGAGGTGCGATCTCCCCCGTTGGGGGCGAAGGGTGTGGACCCCGTTATCCCGGTTTTCCCGCCCACGCAAGGGTTTTCACGGCACCCGTCACCCGATCGCACTTGACCTTGGAGCCCTCCAACGGGAGATTCCCCCGCATGCGCACGTGCTTCTCCGCCGTTGTGCTTTGCGTAGGTTTATTTCTAACCTCTTGTGAGACAAAGCGTAGGAACTTCGGACCCGCAAACATGGGGGGACCCAGCGTTGCCGTCCGGAAATCCCAGATCGACTCCGAGCAAACTGGCAATTTCTACATCGGGCGCCGCTATCATGTGAACCGCACCTGGTTCTGGGGCTACCTCCGCAAGCCAAGCCAGTCCTGGTCCCGGGGCAAGCTGGTGGTCTTCAACCAGAGCCAAAAGCGCGCCGCCGACAACCTCCCCCAGGACGGCCCTCCCGGAGCGCATTACTCCTACGACAACAACTACGAGTACCGGATCTGGGGCCACTACACCGGCAAGGAAGTCTACGAACCGAACAGCAACCAGTTCCTACCTGAGTTCAAGCTCACCAACTATGAACTTCTCAAGCAGGATCCCGGTTGGATCTTCGCTCCCAGCGATCACTACGATCCGCACCGACTCACCTTGCGGCCGTAGGGGGAGCGCCGCGAGGCTCCGTTTTGCGGGGAGGGAGGGCTCGGGACCTTCCCTTTCTTGGTTATCTCCGGAGGCCCGTTCGCATCGCTCCACCCCGGGGAAGGCGCGCACATCTCACATGGTTTCCTAGTCTGAAATCGGCACGGACTGCGGTGATTGTCGCTTCACATAATTCGGCAAGACCCATTCTCTTAGTCAGCATTCATCGGAGAACACCCCCCGTGGAATTCCTCCCGGCGCGGAGGTTCCTTGTCGGGAGTCGGCGCACCCTTTCGCGATCGGTGCCCGAACTCCCCACCCTCTTCTCCGCACTCCGCAATCTAACGGTTTGGGGTTGAATGAACATAATTTCGAACGTCATTCCTCTAGAGGAAACTAACTTTGCGACACAAAGCTTCAGTGCCGACGGCCCATGTCTCTCCCTACCAGCCCCGTTCTGACCATCCCGGCCCTCTGCCGCGGAGAACGCGATCTTCTCTCGGCCTGGATGGAAGGGGCCCAGCGCGGCTCCCTGGGAATCTGTGCGGTGCTCATCATGATTGGGTGTGGCACCTACGGGTTCACCATCGGCCTGCGCAATGGCTGGGAGATGGGGGCCTACGTCGCCCTCAAGCTTCCCGCCGTCATCTTCCTCACTTTGTTCGTGAACGCCCTCCTCAACGGCATGCTTGGTCTGGTGCTGGGGAGTGGCATCGGATTCCGACAGAGCCTGCAATTCCTCCTTACCGGCTTTGCGATCATGAGCGTGATCCTGGGCGCGCTCAGTCCGGTGAGCTTCTTCGCGACTCTGAACATGCCGGAACCCGGGGCACCTGGGAGCCTCAGCTGGCACGGCGCAAACCTGCTGTTGCACACCGTCATGATCGCCTTCGCGGGGATCCTCGCCCACTACCGCCTTCTCGGTTACGTGCGGGAGTTCGCGGAAACACGACGTGCCGGAACGCACACCTTTTTTGCATGGCTGGCCGGCAACCTCTTGGTCGGGGCCCAACTCTCGTGGAACCTGCGACCCTTCTTTGTTTCTCCGGGCCTGGAGGTTGAGTTCCTCCGCCCCGATCCCTTCGACGGAAGCTTCTACGAAGCCGTCCTGCGCGCCCTCCACAATGTCTTCTGACCTGCACCTGAACCAAACCAGAAATCTGACCCATGACTGACGAACCGAATCCCGCCACTCCGCCGCCGCCACCCGTGCCACCATTCCGCTCCGAACCCCGCGATCCCAAGGAAGGCTACGAACCGCTGGAGGGCGGAAGCGATCTGCCCAACCTCATCAACAAGCTCCTCAAGAAACCGCTCTCTCTCATTCACAACCTCGAGCTGGAGGAAGACGGCCGCAAGATCCCGCTCCACCTGCTTCTCATCTCGGTGATCTGCCTTGCGATCTTCGGCCTCGTGGTGGGAACCTTCTCGTGGCAGGAGCAAATCTGGGCCGCACCGCTCAAGATCGTGGGTGGGCTCCTCTTCAGCGGTCTCATCTGTCTTCCCAGCCTCTACATCTTTGCCTGCCTCGGGGGACTGGACGCCAAGTTTCGCACCATTGTCGGCGTCCTCTGCGGACTGATCGCACTCTCCGGCCTCTTACTTGTCGGCTTCGCGCCGGTGGTGTGGCTCTTCAGCGTCTCGAGCACTTCGATCATCTTCCTTGGCTTCCTTCTCCTCAGCCTCTGGATCGTCTGCGCGGGATTCGGACTCGTCCTCGTCTTCCGGGCCGGTCGCGCCCTCGGCATGACCAATACGGGGCACCTCACCGTTTGGTGCGCGGTCTTCCTCCTCGTGACCCTGCAAATGACCACCACCCTCCGGCCAATCATCGGAACCTCCGACAAGTTGATCAACTTCGAAGAGAAGAAATTCTTCCTCGCCTACTGGAGTGAGCAGCTCAGTGGAGATTACGAAGAGGATGAGAGTGAGGAGAAGTAAGCCGACCGGGATCCGTATCCAGACCGCTCCACTTCTTCGACCTTCGACCTCGCTAATACTTCCTCCACACCGCCGGGACAAAGAGGACCAGCACGGCGTAAAGCTCCAGGCGTCCGAGCACCATCAGGAGCGAGAGGAAGAGATGGGTGATTGGTTGCAGGTGGGCGAAGTTGTCGGTGGGGCCTACCTGGCCGAATCCCGGCCCGATGTTTCCAAAGGTCGCCAGGACCATCGCAACCGAGGTCTCGAAGTCCACTCCGTAAGCACTTTCGATCACTGCCACCACCACCATCGAGACCATCGCGATCAGGGAAAAGAGCGCCACGAAGAGCACGGTTTGGGCCCGCGCGGTATCGTCGATCGGATTCCCGTTGACCTGCATCCTGAGAATCTGATTCGGACGAAATGCCCTCACGATCTCCTGCGAGGCAGACCGCACCAGGAGGATCAAGCGGCTCACTTTCATCCCGCCGGAAGTAGAACCCGCGCAACCGCCCACCAGCATGATTGCGATGAGAATGAAATGGGTCCCCACCGGCCAGAGCTCATAGTCGACCGTTGAATATCCCGTGGTCGAGATGATCGAAATCGTGGTGAAGACCGCGCCCCGCAGAGTGTCTCCAACGACTTGCCCTCCTCCCCAAACTCCGACCGCCCACACCGCGAGGATGCCAAAAACGACCATGAGAAGATACCAGCGCACCTCCTCCTGCCGCTTGAGCCTGGCCCAGTTCCGACGCGCAATGGCGACATAAATCAAGAAGCTGATGCTCCCCAACAGCATGAAGATCTCCAACCAGATTTCAATCCACAGTCCGGTCTTCCAGTCGGAGAAATGGGCGATACTGTCGTTGTAGGGACTAAAGCCGCCGGTCGCCAGGCAGGTAAAGGAATGCGCCGCCGCATCGAACCAGCTCATCCCGAGTGCGCGGAGACCGAGGAGACAGGCAAGGGTGAGGGCCAGGTAGACCTTCCACAAGGAAAGCGCGGTGTCCCGAATGCGCGGGGTGGTCGCCTCGCCTGGTTGAAAGGAGGACTCGTTGCGGAAGAGGGACTTCGCGCCGCCTCCCATGCTCGAAAGGATTGCCACGAACAAGACCAGGATTCCCAGCCCCCCCAACCATTGCATCACCGCACGCCAGAGCAGGATCCCACGCGGCCACTCCTCGAGATTCGCAATCACGGTAGAGCCCGTGGTGGTGTAGCCCGAGACCGACTCGAAAAGCGCGGCGGAGGGAGCGAGGCCGGGCTCGGCCAGGACAAAGGGAATCGCTCCGAAGATGCCACTGAGGACCCACCCCAACCCGACAATCATGACCCCTTCGCGCCGTGGAATACGATCGAAACGGCCCCACCCGATCACGATCAGAATAATCCCCACCAGGAAGGTGATTCCCGCTCCCGCCATGAGCGGAAGCGCAGCCTCTTCCCGCACGGAAACCGGATCGTAGTGCGCAAAGACGCCGCACGCCGCCATCGCCACGCTCTCGAGCGTCAACAGCAGACCGAGGACTTTCGCCAGTAATCGGAAGTTCATAACACGCCGCTCTACGGATCGTCCTTGGGGGTGTGGGTGTTTCTCCTCAGTGCAGAAGTTTCAGCAACTTTTTGCGCACTTTCGGCGACACCATCGCGTAAATTCGATCGCCCGCCTCCACCACGTCCTCGGGTCCCGGCACGATGGCCTGCAATCCTCGCAATAATCCCACCAGGACCGAGCCAGATGGCCATTCGATCTCGCTCACCTTCTTTCCAACCGCCATGGCATCCTTGGCCACATCGGTTTCGATCACCTCCCCGGCGCTGAACTTCTTCACGATATAGTAATTGTCGGAGGTGAGGTAGCGCTCGATGTCGCGTCGCGTCGCTTCCCGCGGGCTCACCGCGGCCACCACCCCAAAATGCCGCCCGCTCGAACCGATCGCCCGCGCGTAATCGGCGCGGTGAATGATGGTGAGGCAGTTCTTGACCCCGATATTGTTCGCCTGCAGACAGGTCATCACGTTGTCCTCGTCACTCGCACTGGTCGCCACAAAAAAGTCCGCTTTGCCCACCTGCTCTTCTTCCAGCTCTGCAACCACCGTGGCATCGGCATTGATCACGGTGGTATCGCCGAGTCGCTCGGTCAGCTCCTGACACAGCTTCTCATCCTTCTCAAAGATGCGCACCCGGCAGTCCCAGCTTTCGAGCATCTGGGCCAGGGCAAAGCCGTACTCGCCACCACCAAAGATCACCACGCGCATGGTCTCCCCTCTCCCGCTGCCCTTCTGAAGGCGCTCCGCCAGGGTCCGAAGACGCCGCGGCTCCCCGAAGATGGTCACCACATCGCCGGCCTCAAGGACGGACTCCGCGTCGGGCACGAAGCTATCGCCGTTGCGCGTGATGGCGGCCACCCGCGTTCGCTCGGGCGCTTTCAAATCCTTCAGCGAGGTGCCCGAACCATCGCTCTTAGCACCCACCCGCACTTGTTGGATTTCAATCTTGCCACGCGCGAGTTCCTCGACTGAAAGCGAGTCGGGATTCCGGATGAACTTCGCCAGCTCGATGGCGGTGAGGCGCTCGGAGCTGAACATGTGATCGATTCCGAAGTGCCCGCGGAAATCAAAGAGCCATTCCTCACGCTGCAATCCGGGATGCACCCGGCTCGCGACCGTTGCGACGCCCATGGCCTTCGCCATGGAGGCACTCATCAGGTTGACGGTGTTGTCGCTGGTCAGGGCGAGGAAGAGTTCGCACTCCCCGATGTTGGCCTCGGCCAGGGCATGCACGCTGCTGCCATCCGCGCAGATCACCTTGGCATCGATTCCACGCTCCATCTCGGCGGCCAACCGGGGGTGCGTTTCGATCACTGCGATGCTGTGGGCTTCCCGCGAAAGCTCCGTGGCCAAGTACCGGCCAATTTCACCGGCTCCGACGATAATGATGTTCATGAGAACAGCCCTCGGCCGCGGTGCCATTCTCCCAACCCGCCGGGTGCAATCCAGCAAAATCGCCGGGGTGAGGCGTAAGACCCTGAAGGCAAGAGTCCTAGAGAAGAAAGGACGCAACCGGACAGGACACCCGAGTCCTCCCCGCCGGCTCAGAATCGCAAACCGAGAGCGGCACCCGACTGCGAGGTCCCGCTCGCTGGAGCCCTCACTCAGAGCGAGAGACTGCAAAATGTTGGACAAGTAGATCGGATGGGTGAACGAATGCACCGCCCCGCTTTGTATTTTTGGGGATACCTATGCCTTCCTCTTCTCCGAACCGAACGACTCCTCTTCTCAGCCTCCTCCTCGCTCTCGCACTCGCCCTCCCGTGCCCGGCTCAGGAAAAGCCCGCCCCGGAAAAGCCCGCCCCGGAAGCCGCCCCGGAGGATTCCGCCCTAGAGCAGTACTTCGTTGCGAACGGCGCCTATAACCGGAAGCTCTACCCTATCGCGATCCAGCAGTTCGTTGCCTTTCTCGAAGCTCACGCCGAGCATCCCAAGGCCGACCTCGCGCGCCGCGGCCTGGCCCTGAGCCACTACGCTTCGAAGCAATACAAGGAGGCGATCCCGCCCCTCGCCGCGCTCCTCGCCAAGGAAAAGCTCGACCCGACCATCAGCCGGGAGCGGCTCGTCATGATGCACGGGCAGTGCCTCCTCATCACTGGTGAGAAGGACAAGGCCAGGGAACTCTACGTGGCCGAGTTGGCCGGGCTCAAGACCGCCGCCTACCAAATCGCGGCCCTCGCTTCGATCTGCGATGTGAGCTTTGGCAACTCCAAGTGGGATGAGGTCGTGCCGTGGAGTGAGAAACTGCTGGCTGCCATGCCCGGCCCTGCGCAAACAGCCCGCGGTCTGTATCAGCAGGGATACGCACACTATCAGCTGAAGGATCCGGAGAAGGCCATTGTGGCTCTCAAAAAGATCGAAGCCCTCAAGGCGGATAAAGTCTGGATCACTCGCGCGGTTTACCTCGTGGGCGAGTGCTACAATCAACTGAAGCGCTACGGGGAAGCTGAAGTCTCCTTCGCAGGCGCCCTCCCGGGACTGAAGGGCGCGGATGCCATCGAGTGCCGCTATCGCCTTGGGCTCACCCGCTTTGTTCTCAAGAAGTATGAAGAGTCCGCAACGGATCTCACTGCTTACCTGGCTGCCGCGGCGGAAGGCGCGCATGCCAACGAAGCAAAACTCTACCTTGCACGCACCCATCTTGAGCGCGGCGCCTTCAAGGTCGCCGGCAGCCAACTCAAGGACCTCAGCGCTGGAACGTCCGGTGTCGCGGCCCGGGCAAACCTCTGGCTCGCACGCGTCTACACCCGGTCCGAGGAGAAGGACTACACCGCTGCCGCCGTGGTCCTCGCCGAGGCCACCGAAACCTTCGTGGAGTCGGCCGTGATCAACGACCTGCGCTTCGACTATGCCAACGCCCTCATGGCCCGCGCAGAGCCTGATTGGACCACCGCCCTCGCGACTTTCCAGCTCGTTGAGGAGAGCGGAACCTTCGGGCAGATGGCGGAGATCCTCAACCAACGCGCGGTCTGTCTCCAAAAGCTCAAGAACTACCAAGAGAGCCTGGCCAGCAACGAAAAATTCCTCACCGATCATCCCAAGCATCCGCTCGCCGGTGAAGCGCGCTTCATGCGCGCGGAGAACCTCTTCCTCCTCGGCAAACTCGACCAGGCCGCCGAGGGCTACGGTGAGTTCCTCACCGCCCACGCCGAACACCCCAACCGGGTTGCGGCCCTCTTCCGACAGGCCCAGATCCACCACGCGGCGGGCCGCTGGGTCGAGTGCCTCACCAGCGCCGCTCCCCTGCTGGCCAACAAACCGGCAGGCCCTCTCTTTGCGCAATTGCCTTTCATGATCGGCGACTCCCTGTTCCGCCAGAAGAAGTGGTCCGCGGCGATTGATCCTCTCAAGGAGTTTCTCGCCCCCCGGGTCACCACCGACAATACCGAGGGACGGGTGGTCAAGGCGGATCCCAACGTCGATACCGCGCTCATTCAGTTGGCAGTCTCCTACGATCGCACCGACCAGAAAGAAAAGGCGCTCGATCAACTGCTCACCGTGGTCAACCACTATCCCGGCACCACCGCGCAGCTTCCACTCGCCCTCGCCGAGCAGGGACGGCTTGCCTACGAGAGGGGCAATCTCAAGCTCGCCCGCACGGCCCTCGAAAAGTTTGTCCTCTCCGATACGGAAGAGAACGAGATCTTCGCCAAGCACGGCCGTGCGCAGCGACCACGGGTGCAGTATTACCTGGGTTGGATCGAGGCCACTGAAAAACAGCACAGCGCCGCAGCCTCTCGCTTCAGCGAAGTGGTGAACTTTGATGGAGGCCACCCGCTCGCTCCCGACGCCGCCCTGCAGCAGGGCATTGCCTTGTTCAATGGCGGCCAGTTCGGCGAGGCCGCCACGCATTTTGAGGGAGTTCTCAAGCGCTACCCCGAACACGCGAAACTCGCCCGGGTTGTTTTTCATTCCGGCCTCGCCCTCGCTCGACAGAAAGAGTGGCCCAAGGCCTCGGCTCAATTCCAGCGCATCACCAAGGAGTTTCCGAAGTCGGACTTCGCGGACCAGGCGCTCTACGAACAGGCTTGGTGTGAGCGGGCCCTGAAACGAATGGAGGAGGCCACCAAGCTCTACGAGCAACTCCTTGCCGACCATCCCCAGAGCCCCCTCACCGTAAAAGTTCACAGCGAACTGGCCGAGCTCAATGTCGACAGCGGGGCGCAGGACAAGATCATCGCACAGCTGACCGTGACCCTTGAGAAAGTCAAGGACGCCGCTCTCCGCGAGGAGATCCGCTACCAGCTTGCCAGCGCTCACTTCAAGAAGGGCGACCATGCAAACTCGGCCAAGCTCTTTGCAACCCTCCTCGAAGATTACCCCAAGTCAAAGCTGCTCGCTTCCATGCACTTCCAGGCGGGCGAATCGCAACTGCAACTCAAGCAAGCCGCCGCTGCCCGGAACCACTTCGCGGCGGCCGCCACGATCGCAGGCAGCCCGAAATCCCTGGTCGAGTCCATCACCATGCGGCTCGGCGAAACCCAGGCGCATACCGGGCAACACGAAGAAGCCGCGACGACCTTCAGCACGTTTCTCGATAAATTCCCGGAGAGCCGCTGGACTCGCAATGCGCGCTTTGGCTTTGCATTCGCAACTGAAAATGCGGGCAACCCGACGGCCGCTCTTCCCGAATATGCCAAGCTCCTCGCAGGCACCACGCTCGACCTCTGGACCGTGCGCAGCCGGTTCCAGTCCGGCGCCTGTCACTTCAAACTGAAGCACTACGATCAGGCCGTCATTGAATTTGTGAAGGTCGAGATCAGCTACCCGCAGTACCCCAGCTGGCAGGCCCAGGCCATCCTCGAAATCGGACGCCTGTTGCTCGCCCAGGAAAAACCCGAACAAGCCGCAGAACGCTTTCAGGATGTGATTCGCCGCTTTGAGAAGGAGGGGGCAGCCGCCCAGGCCCGCAAGCTCCTCGCCCCCGCTCCCGCCCCCGCCAACAATTAGACGGAGCCCAACCCCATGCCGTCGAGCGATCCGCCCCCAACGCCGAACCGCAAGCGCAAGTTGTCACAATTTGCCAAGCTGGCGAAGCGTGCGCGAGTGGCGGGATCCCACCGCTCGGCTCAGTTCACCGGGTGGCTGCGCACGAAGGGAATGCCCCACGCGCTGCAGATCACCAGGTGGTCGAGCCGGAACCTGCTCTCCCTCGGCAAGCGCCTCAGCAAATGGGGTCGCGAGAAAGCCTTGCCGCGCTCGGTGCAGTTCGCGAAGTGGGGCCGCAGGAAAGCGCTCACCCTGGGCGAGCGGTCCGCCCAGTGGAGTCGCAAGAAAGGGGCACGCCTTGTTCAGATCGCGAAGTCCGCGCGCAAGAAACCAAGGCCGAGCCCAGCGCCCCAAGCAGTGGCAGGTGGCGTCGAGGAATCTGAATCTGCAAGCGCAGTTCCGCCTGCGGTGCCGCAAGCGGCCGAAGAGATTCCGGAAATCGTCCCGCATGCGACCGAGGTTCCCGGAGAGGACCCGCAACTTGCGGAAGAGCCTCTGATGGAGGTGCCGGGAGAGGAAGAACCAGCGGCGGTGCAGCTCGCGATGGACATGCCCGAGGAGGCGCTCCCCGCTGCAGTGGCGCCCGCGATGGAGGTGCCAGGCGCGGTTGAGCCCGCGCCGCTCATGCACGAGGAAGCCTCCTCCCCTCCAGCGATCATGCCGGCGCCACCGCCGCGCAAGGGCGCAGTGCGGCGCTTCTTCCAGTTCGCCAAGACCGCGCGCAGCGGTGGCATCCGGCGTTGCCTCCCACCGATTGCCCTTCTCCTGCTCGCCGGCTTCATTGGCCTCACCCTCCTTGGCAAGATGCGCCGCGAGGTGTGGACTTACTACACCGACGACCAGGGCACGCGCGCCGAAGTGCAGGAGGAGAAGACGCGTTACGTCCTCTGGGAGGATCCCCGGCCACACAACTTCGAAGAAAAGCGCGACGCCAAGAAACCCGCTGCCGATCCGGTCAACCAACCAGCCGGCCGCCTTGAGGCCGCCTTTTCCCCGGACGGCACCATGATGATCCTGGTCCGCTGGGAAGCGCCTGAGTCGAACGCCGATCTGTTTTCCTCGCGATGGAACGGCCGGGTCTGGAGCCGCCCCGAGCCCATCGCATCGATCAATTCGAAGTCCAACGAACGCGGACCCGCCTTCTCCCGCGACAGCCGCTACCTCTATTTCAGTTCGGACCGCTCCGGCGGGGACGGGGGTTATGATCTCTACGTCGCGCGCTGGAACGGCAAGCAGTGGGACGGCATCGAATCGCTGGGCCCCACCGTGAACTCCAGCGAGGACGAAGCAGGTCCCGCCCTGTCCGCCGATGACTCCCGACTCTTCTTCTCTTCCAATCGCGAAGGGGCCAGGGCGGACGACATCTTCGTTGCGCAGAGGATCTCGCTGGAGAGCAACGAGGAACCCAGGGAGGAACCGACCAAGGATCTCGGGAAAACGCCGAAGAAGAAGCCCAGGAATAAACCGAAGGCGGCGGAAAAGGAGCCCAACCTCCCGCCCGTCCCCCGCTTCCAACTCGCCGAAGCAGCAACCCACCTCAACTCCAGCGCGCACGACGTGCAGGCCGCGCTCACCTCCCGCGGAAATCACGTCTTCCTTGCCTCCGACCGGGACCGCCGGGGGAGGAAGGGCTATGGGGTCTACTTCAGCCGCGTGGTGGACGGCGTCTCGCTCAAACCTGAGAAAGTCGATCTCTACATCGAGAAGGGGGACGTCACTGATCCCGCCGTGCGCATGGACGGCTTCGACCTCCTTTTCAGCGCCGATCACGAAGCCGACACCACGGAAGACGGTGCGAACTTCCGCCTCTATCACACCACCACACGCGAAGTCATCGGTTACACCGACCTCTCGCGATGGGAGCAATTCAAGGAACTGATCGGCAACGTCGCGTGGTGGCTCTTCCTCGGCGTGGCGGCCCTCATCGCGCTGATCTACCTCCTCGAGAGTTGGCGGGACATCAGCAGCCTCTTCCACAAGTGCCTCGCGGGTTCCGCGGCGGCTCACCTGCTGCTCCTCCTTTTCATGGCGGCCCTCGTGATCGCCAAGGAACTCGAGAAGCAGGTCGAGCTTCCGCCCTCTGAGATTCTGGTCAGCGTCGATGCGCTCACCGAAGAAGAGCTCGCTCTTGAGAGCGTCCCTGATGAAACCGAGATCACGCAGCCCGATCTCTCCCTTCCCGCCGAGAAAGCCGCCACCAACTTCGACATCCCCGACTTCCAGCCCGAAGAGAACGAGCAGGCCATCCCGATCGACGCGCAATTCCAGCAGGATGCGGTGGATGTGGAAGTCCAGGCCGCCCAGGCGAATCCGACCGAGGACCATCCCACTCAACCGGCAGAGGCATCCGCGCTCCTGAGTGAACTCTCCGAGACCGTCCTCCCCGAGCCCGACCAGCCCGTTCTCGATGAGCGCGAATTTGCGGAAGCACCCGAACCGGCCAAGCCTGCCGAGGACGAGTTCAAGCCCACTGAGTCGCTGCCTGCCACTGAACGCGTCGAGTCACCTGCGGTCGTCGACACCGCGGTGGAGACTCCCCCCGAGGTGGCCGAAGTCGAGCCTTCGGAATCGATCGCCGACCACCCCGCGCCCACGCCCCTCACCGCGGTGAATCCCACCCAGGCCGACCAGTCAGAGGCGGACCAAGCCGATGCGCCGCACACCCTTGAATCGCAGCTTCTCGCGGAACTGCCGGAAAGCGCTCCGGTGGAAACCGAGCGTCCCGAGTTGGATGAAGGTGAACCGAATGCCGCCGAGGCTCCGGCCAATCCCGCGGACGACCAGTTCAATCCCGCCAACTCTGTTCCCGCCCTGGCCACCAACCAAGCCCAGGGCGAAACGGTGGACGACTCAGCGGCCCAGAGTCAAACCGACGCCACCGAGGTTGCGAGCGGAGACATGGCCGCGACGCCCCTCGCGAACGGTCCCGCGGCCCCGGTAGGCGAGGCGCACACCACAAGCAATCTCCCCGAGCCCTCCCCCAATTCCGGTCCCCTGCAGGACCTGCCGGAATCCGCCTTGGTCGACCCCGGGGCACCGAAGCTCGACGAGGGCAATCCCAACGACGCCCCCGCCAATCCGGCCGACGTCATGTTCAAGCCCAACGGCGCGATGACGGAGGCCACCACTTCGCCCCTCGAAGGCACTCCGGTTTCCGATGCGGCCGTCCCCAATCAGGCCGACGCTGCCGAAGTGGCCTCCGGCGAGGTCGCCCCCACTCCAGCCACCCCGGGTCCTTCTCCCGCGGTTGGCGAAGCACAGGCCGAGGAATCTGTGCCTGAGGCAGACCTCGCGGACGGTCTCCCTGGCGGTTTGCCGGTGACCGCGTTGCTCGATCCCGGAGCGCCCCGCCTGGAGGAAGGCGACCAGCAACCTGCCAACGCACCAGCCGATCCTGGGAAGGACATGTTCAAGCCGGAATCAGCCACTTCGCAGCCAGTCGCCTCCAAACTCGGCAGCGGACCATCCAGTGACTCGGCGCTCCACGATCAGACCGGCGCCACGGAAGTCGCGCAGGGAGAACTCGCTTCCACTCCCGCCAACCAGGGCGCGGCCTCCGCAGTGGGCGAAGCAAATTCAGAGCAGGCTCTTCCCGGCCCATCCACCCTCGCCAACAACCTGCCCGCCTCCTCGCTGCTCGACCCCGGGGCCCCCACCCTCGACGAGGGATCCAAGCGGGGCGCACCTGCCGACTCTTCCAAGGACATGTTCAAACCCGGCGGCGCGCAAACCGCCTCCACCAAGGCCGCCGGAAGCACATCCGGCGATGAAGCCACCGCCGATTCTTCCGCGGCAGGTTCGGTGGCCGGTGGCGGGCTGGTGGCCCAAGCCTCGAACCTGACCGGCCCGCAAACCGGGTTGGAAGCAGGCACCTCCGAAACTCCGACCACCGCCGGTACTCTCGGCCCCGTCTCCCTCGATCCCTCCCTCACCGGTTCCCTCCTCCCCGGCGAACTGGAAGCGCCCGAAAAGTCGGCCGGCGCCATGACCGACTTCCTCAAGAAGCAACGCGGACGCCCGACGATGAGCGTGATCAAGCAACTCGGCGGATCGGACGGAACAGAGATGGCCATCCGCGCGTCGATCAAGTGGTTGGCCGAGAACCAGGAAGAATCCGGGCACTGGAATTCACGGAAGCACGGAGCCAAGGGCGAGTTCGACACCGGCATAACCGGCCTGGCGCTTCTCTGTTTCTACGGATGGGGCGCACGCCATGATGAGGATGGCGACTACCGCGAAAACGTCAGCCGAGCGATCACTTGGCTGCTCTCGCAACAAGAGGACGACGGTTACCTGGGCGGCAGGGGGTTGATGTACTGCCATGCGATTGCCTCCATCGCGCTGTGCGAGGCCTACGGAATCACCAAGGACCCCAAGCTCAGGGAGCCCGCCGAACGAGCGATCGCCTACACTCTCAAGGCCCAAAGCAAGACCAAGGGTGGCTGGCGGTATCGCCCAGGCAATGACTCGGATACCTCCATCACCGGCTGGCAGTACATGGCCTTGCACAGCGCGCGGCTCGCGGGCATCAAGGTCCCCAAGGAGAATTTTGAACGAGTTCGGGAGTGGCTCGATCGAGCCGGCGGAGGCAAACACGGCGGGGTCTACGGCTACCAGGCCCCCGCCCGAAACTCGCCCGCGATGGTGGCCACCGGAATGTTCTGCCGCCAGCTCGACCTCGTTCCGCCCAGCGCTCCCATGCAGGTGGAGAGCGCGGGCATTCTCAAGATGAACCCCATCAGGCCGCATAAATTCGACAGTTACTACCTCTACTATGGCACCCTCGCTCTCTATCAACACCAGGGACCACTCTGGGAGACGTGGAACGAACACTTGAAGGAAACCGTCCCACTTCTCCAGAAAAAGACCGGCTCCAAGACCGGGAGCTGGGACGCGAGCTATGGTCTCGCCGGCAATGGGGGGCGAGTCGCCAGCACCGCCCTCACCACCCTCAGCCTGGAGGTCTACTACCGCATCCTCCCCATATACGGCTTCCGCGGTGATGAGGACGAGACGCCGGAGGTGAAGGAGAAAGGGGAGGAAGAAGAGTAAGAGGAGGCGGGCCTATCCGGCCACCTGCATCACGAGCCACGCGAAGTAGTATTTCGCGGATCGATAGCGCTTCGCTTCAGTCATTCCCACCCGCCGGCAGTTCTTCTTCAACTCGTTGAGCGTGTGCATCACTCTCCCCACCGACTCCTCATCGCCGAAGATGAGATTGGCCTCCTTCGAAAAGTGGTAGAGCTGAATCAGCCAGATCTCCCACGTGGCGACGGCAAAGAGGCCGACTGACAGGATTACAAGGGAGATCGGGAAACGCCGCGCCAGGTTACGGCAAAATGCGCGCCAGCCTTCGAGCCACGAGCGGGGCCGGCAGAGACGGGCGTGGGCCGGGGGTTTGAAAAGCAGCAGGGATTGAGGAAATCCTGTGTCTGTCGAGCCTCATGACCGCTGGAGGCGAGCACGGACAGACCGCTGCGCCACATGCACGGCGGAACGTTGACGGCGCGCCTCCTCAGCGATAGCGTTCTGCCGATAAACCAAATGAGTGTGTCACGATTGAATTCCCCTGACTTCCTCGTCGGGGTGGTCCATCGCGATGCTCGCGCTGGGCGGGCTGACCTTTGCGGAATGATGGGAAATGTAGCCAAGGATTGTTCAAAAAATTGGCTCCTCTGCGAGATGACTTTGAGAACCGGTCTGACTGCGATGAATCTGTCGAGCGAATCCTTTGAAGTGCTGAGCCTCAAGGTGATCTGTGAAGAGGCTTCGGGGAACGAGCGCGCAATGTTCGACGTGCTATCAGCCTATGATGCAAACAGCCCCATTAATGGCACCCGCGCAACGATCGATCACAAAACCTATTCCTTGAACGAGCGTGTATGAAAACTCGCATTCTTCCCTCTGTCGTCTGGCTGGCCTGGACGGTCCTGATTCTCCCGATTGAGACAACCCTCGCGCAAGGAGATCAGCCTCAACTGGAGCTGGTCGCACCAACGGATGGTGAGCAGTTCCGGCCGGGGAACACCATTACGCTGCGTGCGACTGTGATCAATGAAACGGGAGGGCCCTGGCAACTGGAGTTTTTCGATGGGGAAGAGCGCATCGGCGAATCGATTCCGAACGTGCCCATCTGGTGGAGATCCGCGAGCGGAGGCCCGCATGTGATCACAGCTCGCGCCACCGACCCGGCAGGAACGACCTTGATCTCCGCCCCGGCAACCATCCTGGTCGGCCCAGGTCCCACCCTGCCCGTGCTACGGGTGTCTGCCCGGCCCTGGAAAATCGCCGAAGCTTGCATCACTTGTGATGTTGTGGCGTCCACCTTGACGGTCCGACGCGCCGGTTCCACCGATGAAGCGCTGGTGGTCTATCTGAAAACAGATGGCACCGCCACGCCAGGCGAGGACTACCCGCCGCTACCCACCCGGGTGGAGATTCCCGCCGGCCAGGAGTCGATGCAACTGGATCTGCTCGCCCTGGACGACCAACTGGACGAGGGACCGGAGATTGTGAGGTTGCGCCTGGTGCCGGCGCCCTCCGATTCCTCCTCCTACCTGATCAGCGTTAACGCCGGCACGACGATGGTAGTAATGCGCGGAGGCGATGAACCGGATGCTCCCGAAGCCCGACTGGACATGGTGAGACCCGAGGGTGGCGCCCGCATTCAACCTGGAGCAACGATTGAACTTTCCGCTTTCGGCGTGTGGACGCAGGGCGAAATCGATCGACCGGTTGAATTCTATGATGGCGACACCTTGATCGCCCAATCAAATCCTCCAATCAGCGCGGCTCCCCCAATGCCCTGCTGGCCCAGGGTCCATACCGTGCAGTGGATCAACCCGCGACCCGGTGAACACGTATTGACGGCGCGCTATGAAATCCTGTCGGGGCAATGGCTCATCTCTCCGCCGATGCACGTCACTGTCGATTCCGCACTTCGAATCAAAAGCATTACGCTTCTTGACGACGAACTAGTGGAATTATCTATCCATACAGAAGTAGGAAAAACTTATGCCCTGGAATCCTCTCACGACCTCATACATTGGATGCCCACACCCAATTTCGATACCATTGTCGCCTTGGAGAAATCGATACAACTGAGGGTGCCTCGGCTTCCCGAAGCTACCAAGCAGTTCTATCGTCTGATCCAGCCAGAACTAAGTCAGCCTCAAACTGACCAGAATTTTAACCGACAAAAGTGGTTGTCGAAAGGGATTCAATCCTACGAATTCGAGTTCAATTGGTCCTGCGAGTGCAGTCCGGACTTCACTCAATCGGTGGTGATTTCGGTTGAACACAATTCGATCGTTTCAATCGTTGCCAGGGATACAGGAAACCCGATAGAACGCAGCAAATGGGATTACTGGAAAACCGTGGATGAATTGTTTGATTGGATTCAAGAAGCGATTGATGGCGGTGGCGTGAACCTCGAGAGGCCGGAAAGTGTTACTTACGATCAGGAATTGGGTTATCCGGCAACCGGTTACATCGATTATAGATTCATCGCCGATGAAGAAATCGGGTTTGAATTACAAATACCCTCCATCTCACCTTAGCCTCCCACGATTCGGAGTGAGGAGTAACCTCCTGCCGTTCAAGAACGGCTCTGCAAAGTGGCTCGCCTTGCTCGCGGATTCCCGGGGCCGCTAAGAAGCGCCGAAGGCAGTCAAACCCGCCTCACCGTGCTGGACAGGGTTCTCGCCCCGCCCTGAATCGCCACGACCCCGTAGTGTCCGAAAACTGGAATCGCTGGTAGTTCATGGGTTCACGCCGCATCCCGGCAGTAGTAGCGAAGCAATCCACCAAGCGGCCGGCGACACGCACCTCCCCATCCGCCGCTCCAGACTCCGACAGCTCCGTGGACGGTCGACGGAGGACCTCAAGGCCACTCGCGCCGCGGTTGCCATCCTTAGTCAAATGCGACAGAGTGTCGTTTTTCAATCCTCGGGCACCTGCTCCTGCTGCTGGTTGATCCGACCCGCACTGAGACACCACCAACAGCCTGATCACGTTCTGGCCGTCCCCAAACACCCGCACACGATCAGAAATCGCCCCCAGAACAGGATCGTCAAAAGACGAGAAATCAACCCGCTCTGTTGTCATCGAATTTCTGGACCTTACGGGATCTGATCACTCCTGTGCTTCTCCTCGAAAAACTAATTGGTAGGAAGCCGCAACGCAGGAGGCGCCACACCATGCTAATCCTCGGCTTCGGCGACGAGGCATGGGGCCGCGCCGAGGCGGTAATGAAATTGAAGGGAGCGCCCGGCGGAGAGGTTGTCGATGTCCGTGATCTCGCGAATGGCAGTGAGATTGGAGTCGTGGGTTCGCAATATGTGCTCGCCGTGGGTCACGATGGTGGTGAAGAGAAAAGGCCGGTAGGTCGGTTCGGGAGGGGGCGGTATGTGGATGGCGGCGGCGGGCAGGCGGTCGTCCGAAAGGGACGCCCACGAACGGATCGTCGAAGCGTTCAATTCGAAGACGGGACCCAGGGGAATCCGATCCGGCTGCCACTTCGTCGGCGGACCCTCGCTTTCGGGGACAACAATGTCGGGTTCCTTCGAGGTATCGACGAGAAAGGCGTCCACCCGCACGGATTCGGGGACGATGACGGCGTCCGGTGCCTGGCCGAGAAGATGGCGCATGATGGCGACCTGGGGTTCCCTCTCCAGGGCCGTGCTCATGGTTTCGGAAAGGAGGATATCCGGGATCGCGTCACTGGGGATGGTGTGCTCGCAGGCGTCGGCAATCATATACGCCTCCACGCTCCGGTCGAGGCCGAGCCGGTGGACGACCGACTTCGCGGACGCGATCGACACCGGGTGAATGTCGAGCACTGTGAAACGGACCTTCTCGGGCGGAAATACCGTCATGAGCGGGACAGCGAGCGTCGCATAGGGACCTGAGCCGGCATAGAGGACGCGGACGGGCTCCGGTGATTTCAACTCGACGGCTTCCGTGATCGCGTCATGCAGCCCGCGGAGGAAGATGGCGGTGCGCTGGAATTCGCCGGCGCACATCGCGGCCTGCGTCGGCGAGATTGCCAGTCCTTTGCTGGAAGCAATCTCTCCCTCGGCGATGTCCAATTGCCGATCGATTTGAAAATCGGCGGCGTTCTCGAGGATGCCGACGAGTTCGTCGATGATCCCCGCGAGAATGCCCCTGTGCCCGTCGTGGGTCAACGCTTCTAGGGTGAGGCGTTTGAACTCCTCGATGATGGCGGCGTCTTCAATCATGGATGGGCAGTGTTTCCCGGGATCGCAGGATCATCGGGAAGGTTGGGGGGTGGAATTCCGTCTTCATGGTGGAAGCTGCCTATCCGTTTGGAAATCCCTTCGTTCAGTCCAGCGAGAACGACGAAACGTCAATGGCATCATGGCTGGAGAATCGCCGTCGCGGAAGGACCGATCACCAGTTCACTGGGAGGCCTCGTCGCGATGTTGATCTCCTGGGGTATAGGGGGGGCGGTCATCTATCAGTGAAGATTCAGCCTTGACCGCGTAGTGTCCAGAAACTGGTGGTTCATGGGTCACGCGGCATCCCGGGGGTAGTAGCGAAGCAAACCACCAAGCCGCGGGCAACACACGCACCTCCATTTCTTTCGACGATGCAAACTCTGGCTCGAGGATCTTGTTTTCTAACCCCTGGTGATTGCGCTCCCGCTGGTAGTGCTCACAGAATTGATCAACCGCACGTCTCAAGGAAGGCTCCCCAATGAGAATCATCCGATCAAGACACCTCAATGCGATAATGCTCCTGTGTTGGTAGTGATGCAATTGGTCGATACGGTTACCCGCCGGCGAACACCGGCTTGAATCCGGCTTCGGCCAGGATACGGTGCACTTCTTCTCGCTTGTCTCCTTGAATTTCGATGCGACCCTCTTTGACCGTGCCGCCCACACCACAGGCCTTTTGCATCTTCCTGGCGAGTTCCTGTTTCTCCGACAGGCTGATCCCCGTGAAGTTCTTCACCACCGTCACTGCCTTTCCTCCGCGGTGTGCGGTCTGACGGAGGATGTCGACCCGGCCGCGATTGGTGTTCTTCTGCCCACGCTTGGATGTCTTCGCCGATTGGCTTTGGGCGCATTTGCGGGACGCGAGTTCAGACGAACCCGCGGGTTCGGTCGGCGAGGGGCGCAGCTCCTCCAGTGCGCCAAAGAGACTGTGCGTCAACCCCTCGACTTCGCTCGTTGATTTGCGTTTCTTCTTGCGGCTCATGATTTCTATTCAACCACGGGCACTACGGACTCCACGAGTTCTCGGTAGTTTTTCTGGCACTGCTTGTCGCCTGGACACCGCCAATAGGACTGGCA
>JAYGGC010000153.1:0-5308 GCA_046581525.1 Roseibacillus sp.
GTCGGTGACTTGGAGAAGCAATTGGGGCGCGCCCTGGAGCCCCCCCGGCACCGGGATGGTGACCGGAGAAATCACCCCTGCCGCGGCGGCGGTGGGCAAGACGTTGTTGGGGGCAGGTTGCAAGGCCGCGAACTCTGCCGCCGTGCCCATGAAGATATTGAACGGTCCCGGCAGGCTCGTCTCCCACGAGAGGGTGAACTCGTTGGTGGCCGGGTTGAAGGCAATGCTCGTGATGTCGATTGAGGGCAGCGTGGGCGGTGGAGCTACTTCAAACTGGAACCACTGGTGCCTGCTGGAAACGATCGCTTCATCCACAATGCCAAGTGGGTGATTCAGCATGTAGGGTCCCCCCTCCGAAGTCGTGTTGATATTGGTGTTGACCGTCACGAAGAAGAAGTTGCCAAAAAAAGTGGGGTAGCCGCCCAGAGCGACAAACCAAGTTCCCGGCGCAAGCCCGCCCGGAAAGTCCAGAACGCTCTGCAGGGTGCCGTTGGCGTCATCATTTTCGGCGGTGAGAGCTCCCGCGGAGTCATAGAGCGCCAGTTGCGTATCGAAGGTGAGATCATTGGAGAAGGAATTGATCTGGAATGGTTCATTCGCATTGGCAATGGTGCCCAAGTCGATGACAGGATCGGGCAGACCCTCGATCGAGAAGCGGAACCATTGAGTTTCCTGAGTCTCTGAACCGGCCGTGGTCGTTCCAGTCTGCAGGCCAGGTGCGAGGCTTCCGCGCAAATAATTGACGACATAGTCGCCAACCGCTCCCCCCGTTGAAACCAGCGGGCCGGGATCGAAGATGACATCGTTGCCTGCAAGGACTGCATAGTAGGCTCCCTCCAGAAGACCCCCAGGGATTGAAATTTCACTTTGCGGGCCTCCGCCTGCGTCGTCGTTCTCATGCAACAGGGTCCCGAATAAGTCGTAGATCGCCAACTCGGTGTTGAAGTTGGATCCAAAGGTATCAAAGTTCAGGGGCGCGCCCGCTACTCCAATCGCGCCGACGTCGATCGCGAGATCAACCGGAATGGCATCGAGGATATTGATCGTGACTGAGAAAATCCCGTCACCGGAGACGACCGCGCCATCGGCACCATTGTAGTGCTCTACCGAAAGATAATAAATCCCCTCGCGCACCGTTCCCAAGGTGGCCGATTCAGGGATGGCTCCGTCCAAAAACGCGAATCCAACTCCATCTTGCGCCGCGATCTTTCCCGTGGTGGCATCAACCGCAGTCGTCAACCCATCCAGGAGGAAGAAATCCGGATCACCCGTGAAGCCTGACGACTTGGTGATGGTAATGATGGATGGCTGCGCCAAGGTGAACTGGTAGACGATCTCGTTGCCCCAATTCAGCCCCGGGTTGACAAACCCCTGGAGGAAGACCGAATTGTCGTTGCCCCCAATGGTAACCGGCGGCGGACCGGGATCGATTTGCGTTTGTGCGGTGGTTCCGCTCACCACCGTGTCACCGATGGGGAGGATTCCCAGATCGACGTCGATGACATAATCCGCATGGCTAGCGACGACACCAGCAATGACGAGAAGGGGTACAAGGAAGGGGAATTTCATGATGAGAGTGGGTGTGTAAATGAAGGTCTCGTTGGGAGTTGATCCTACTCAGGCTGCCTCTTTGGCGGACCTCGCGCAAGCACGGTTCTGACGAACAGTGGCGATTGATGCGGTTTTTGGGCCGGATTCAGCTGGAAAGAGCCCCCGCCAAGCCACAACGGTCACATTTTTCGCGCAATCCGCCATTACTTTCCGAGCGCGTGGATCGAGTTGTGGATCTCGCGTTGCACCTCTTCCCCGGTCGCCCCGCGGATCTTGCATCGGATCGACATGCCCCAGGTGGGTGCCAGCTCGGGAATGGTCAGGGTCACGGTCTTGCCGTCCGCACTGAGCGCCGCCTTCTCAACCTTCCACTGGCGCTGGTTGTAGTGCTTGGAGCCGTAACTCTTGGTCCGCTTCAGGCCCCAGGCCTCGATGGTCCAAGCCTCGGGCTTCTCGCTGGACTCCTTCTCCAGCGCATCGGTGAAGGTAACCACCACGGTTTGTTTCGCAGTAGTGAGTCCAACCGGGGCGTAGGCCGGCTTGCCGGTGTAGCGGATGCGGTAGAACCCACCGGGCTGATTCTGGCTGCCCGCCCAGGCAAACATGCCACAGGCGTAGAGCTGTCCGTCGCCCGGGTGGAAGCGGCCGCGCATCACCCCGGTCGGAAACTGATTGAAGGGAAGCTGGCACATCCCCCCCTGCACCTGCCCGTTCACCTTCTCGTGCGGAACCACGTAGACCTTGCCGTAACCGTAGGAAAGGTTGAGCAGGGATCCACGCAACGACTTCCAGGCCGAATTCACAGGCACCCAGAGCAACTCGGCCGGCGAGCGATCGAAGCGATTGGTGATCCAGCACAGCGGCGGAGTCATGGCCGCGTCCGACTCGTCGGTCACACTGTGGTAGCCGTACATGTTGCCATAGAAGTCGTCCTTCCCGGTCCCCTTCACCCAGTTGATGCGGTTCTTGGGATTCCAGTGACCTTCCTGGTCGGTCACGATGAAGGTTCCGTCGGGATTCAGGCAGACCCCGTTGGCGGCGCGGAAACCAGTCGCGAGGATCGTCGTCTTCTTGCCGTCCTTGCTCACGCGGAGGAGAGTTCCGTGGTGAGGCACCACCGCCTTCAGGGCGTGGCGCGCTGACTTGGCGTAGTAGAAGTTGCCCTCCTCATCGGTCTGCAGACCCATCGCAAACTCGTGGAAGTGCTCGGTGACCTGGTGATCATTGTTGAAGCTCTCGATGTAGTCCGTCTCGCGGTCACCGTTGTGATCCACCAGCTTGGCGATCATGTCGCGGCAGCCGATGTAAATCTCTCCATCCACGATGCGCACCCCCAGCGGTTGGAAGAGCCCGGCGCAGATCCGCTGCCACTTCATCTCCCCCTCGCTCTGGTCCAGACCATCCACGATCCAGACGTCGCCGTTCCAGGTGCAAACCGCCGCACTCTTGCCGCCTTCAAAGAAGTCAAATCCTGAAGTGCGCATCCACGAGTGCCACGGATTCTCGGCGGGCTTCGGCGGGGTGAGCACGTCGACTGCAAACGGCCCGTCCTCATTGCCCGGCACGATCCTGGTGGTCAGCGTTCCGAGGAAGCGGCCGGAAACCGGCTTGGGCAGGGCTGCCACCTTGGCGTTCGGCGCGACCCTCACGCCCTCCGCACTATACTCGATGACGAGGGTCCCTCCCTTGGCCGAGGCTGCGATGGTGTGGTTCTTCTCGGCATCGAGACGCAAGGTGAGCGGCGTCCTGCTCGGCCCGTAGGAAAGGTGCCGCACGAAGGTCCCGTCTGCCCTGTAGCCCGGGGATTCCCGGATCACGCACTCGCCCACCGTGTAGCGCAGGACGGGCAAGCCGCCGTGCATCTCGAGGCCCTTGAAGTGCACCCAGTCGCGCGGGAGCGGTCCGTAGGGCTTGTTGTCGCGACCGCGGATCCGCACGTCTTCAAACCCGTTGGTCCTGGGGTTTGCCCACGCGGGCTCGTTGGGAAAGACGAACTGCTTCTCGCCCACGATGCTAGTGTGCGACCCGTGTGATCCGTCAAAGGCGATGCCCCGCCAATCGACGAACTTGTCGCCGGTCCAGCAGGCTGCGAGGCGCATGGTGTCGTGATCGTAGAGCATCCACGCCTTTCCGTTCACCACCCCGCCCGGGCCGAGGTCGACCCGCACCGCGATCCCCTTCTGGGCAATGTTTCCGGGCTCCACCTGCATGGTCCAGAAGAGGGCGTTGCCGTAGTCCTGCATGATGTACTGCTTGGCCTTCCGGGGAGCCTGCACTTCCTTCACCGTGCTCATTCCGCGCGGCAACTTGTCGAGGTAGTCTTCATCGACCACCGCCAGCTGCGTCTTGTTCTTCCCCTTGAGGAAGGTCTCGCGCACGTAGTGAATGACGTCGTACTTCTGCGCGGTGTTGTATTGCGGCTGCGCCACCATCATGCCGTAGCCCTTCTCGAGAGTCTGGAACATGCGATAGGGATCGTTGCCATTCTTGAATTGGCCTTCGTGGAAGCGGAGAGCGGTGGGAAGCGAGCCCTCCTTTTCAACGGTGCCGTGGCAGACGACGCAAAGCTGCCCGTAGACTTCCTTACCCCGCGCGAGGCTTTTCACGTCCCAATTCCGAATCAACTCGGCGTGGTCGCTCACCTCCAGGGGCTGCACCACTGCGCTCTTCAGGGTGAATCCGGCCCCTGCGCTCAGCCGAATCCTGGTCGCGTATCCCGGGAACCTGCCAAATGTGGTTTCCACCAGTTCCCGCGCCTCGGGCTTCCCTGGCTTCGCTCCGCCCGGCTTCCAGTTGAAGTCCGGGGTGTTGACGGCGTCTTCCTTGCCGGTCGAGAGCTGCTTCACCTCGTTGGCGTTGAGCGCGCGCTTCCACCATCGCACATTCGTGATCTTCCCTTCGTACTTGCCGCCGAAGTCATCGGATCCCGCTCCAATCTTGAAGACGTGATCACCCATGTCGGGTCGCGTGAATCCCTTCTTCTCTCTCTCAAGTTTGCCGTCCAGGAAGAGGCGCGCGGTCTTCCCTTCCAATTGGAGCACCGCCACGTGGTTCTTGCCGTCGTTGACGCGCGTCTTCCCGACAAGTTCTCCGAACCAGCCGATGTCGTAGACCAGGCGCCCGTCCCGGATGAAAAGCATCTTCCCGTTCTCCGACCACTTTCCAACCGCGGCGGCCTTGGCCACCAGCGGCCCACCCTTCCTGGTGCTGAACACCACCATCGCGGTGAAATCGCGGTCGAAGCGAAACTTCTTCCCGGATTCAGCGACGCTCGCCACCTGGCGACCAGTTCCCGTCGGCGCCGAGTTCGCGATGTCGTGTCCTGGGTCGACCAGTTTCCCATCGTGCCAGATCCGCACCCGGGCGGGGTTCGCCTGCGCGTGCTCATAGGCGATCTCGACCGTGCGGCTGTCCCCGGCGGGGAGGACCACTTCGTGATCACCGTGCACCGTCACTCTCGGCTGGGACCCTTCCCCCGCGTCGTAGCGCAGGAGGATCCGGAAATTCGAGTAGGCCTCCTTCGATTCCACCTCACAGGGACCCGCAGTCTTCGGAAAGAGCGGATGGAGGGTCTTCTCCAACGGGGTGGAGGTTGGGGCGGTGGGAACCTGGGCCCAGAGCGGGCTGGCAGCGGCAATCGTCAGGGTCAGCAGGGATTTTCTCACGAGAAATCTTATACAGCGTGTTCCCTGCCAATTACTCAAGAAACCCGCCCCCGCCAATCCGAATTCTCCGAACCGGGAAGGGCGGACTACCG
>JAYGGC010000193.1:0-1792 GCA_046581525.1 Roseibacillus sp.
CGGAGAGGAGGCGGCGGAGTTGGTATTGGTGCTCATCATTTGTCAGTTCGGTGACGAAGGCTTCGGAGAGGATCTAGGCGAGGGACTGAGCGGGCATGGGGAAGGATCAGCCGAAGAAGCAACCGTTGGGGTCTTCGTCGATGATGTGGAGGGCGGTCGCGAGGGAATCGGCTTGTGGGTTGGGTGGGTAGGCATGCCACTTGCCGTCCGCACGCTGCCAGTAGATACGCCAGATTCTCTGGCTGCGGACATAGCGGAGTTTGGCGATGGGTTCCTCAATCTGCTGGTCCGGATGATTGAAGGCAGGACGCACGAGGAATAGCTCAATGGCTTGGTCGGTGAATCGCTGGCCCTCGCGGACCTTGTCACGCAGATGCAGGGGCGGGCGGCGGTGAACCCAGAAGGAGTCCTCCAGTACCTTCATGTGCTTGGCAATTTCGATTTCGGTAAAGGCCATGGGAGCAAGGGGAGTCTTTAGTGCCTGCCCGAGGTTGCTGCCCTCGGGGAGGGCGAGGAGGGTGGCGAAGCGGGGGAAGATGTGGAGTCTTCGGGCTTGGCGGGTTCGTTCCAGATCATTGGCGAGGGTGTGGGTTCGGTGAGTTATGTGCGACCGCGGTGCCAACCCGGCCCCCAATCATGTCTGCCATGCACGAAAGGAAATCCTTACGGCGTGCCGGTCTGGCAACTATCTAAGCAAGGCCCGGGCAGGGGGCAAGATTTGCAGAGGGTAGGAGGCGTCGTGGGACTGTGTTACCCGGACAGAAAACCGCGCATCGGGTCGTCGACGAGCAGTCTGGACTTCCTTGTGGTGACTAGGTCAGAGGTCCTCCGGAACTTGAGAGTTCCCAAGATTTGCCTATCATCACTCTCATGGCGGCTTGTATGAGAAGGTCGAGAGATGGGGACTTGCCCGTGGAGAAGGCCGGGAACGCCCCAGATGCGGCCCGAAACTTTCCGGGACTCGATGAACCCGGCGTCCTTGGAAAGCTCTCAGCCGAGCAGAGAGATGCACTGCTAGACAAAGTTCGGGAGCAGCATGACCAACCACCAAACCCCGAAGGTAAAAACCACTGGCGGGTGACGGGTCCGTTTAGTGGCCCACTGAATGTCCCAGGCCCGCTGCGGATCTCGCATGTCCGGAATCGGGTCGCGCACACCTACCTAGAGGAGGGGATCATGCTCCTTCACGTCAGGGAGAGAAAGACGCTCAAGGAGACCGCCGAGCAACTGGGCTACTCCTATCGCCACATCGTGGATACGTGGGCTGCAATGAAGCGGCGCGCAATCGACGAAGAAGGCGACTACAATCGAAATGGGAGTGTCCGAGACTTTGTCGTCGAGCACCTGGAGAAAGTGATCCAAGTCGCTGACGGACGGATGGAAGAGAACGCAGCCTACGGAGCAGTCCTAATCCGAGCCTGTGAGGCGCTCAGGGCGCTCGTAGGGATAGATGGAGAGGATGCCAGCAGTGTGGACATCGCGGAGCTTGCCGCGGCAGTGCGGGGGCGTTCACCGCTGCTGCTGGAGATCGTCGAGCACTCCGCTGAAGTGGGGCGGTCAGGGGAGAATTGATCGGCTCTTGGGAAGTCTTATGGGCTCTCCTCTTCGACCCGCAAGAACCGCTCCGGTAGGCCCTTGACCGAGTAGAATCGCCGGATCTCCCCACCAGTCCCCGCGATCCCAGCTTCAACGGTCTCCCAGTCGATCAGATCGATCGATGCCTCAATCCTGTAGATTTTCCCAATCGCTGATGGGAAGGTGTACTCGATGGCTGTTGCAACATCGGCAACCA
>JAYGGC010000037.1:0-7609 GCA_046581525.1 Roseibacillus sp.
AAGCTTTGGCCGCAACGCCTCAGCTGGCTTGATGGAACTGTCCACCATGCAAACCACTGACACATGGAAGCTGGGTGGCAGCGTCGAGTATGGCTCCTACAACTCCCGGGCGGTGACCGGCTACTCGAGCGGACCGCTCGCCGATGGGCTCAGCCATACCTTCCAGTTCTACTGGAAAGAGCGGGACGGCTTTGTGAAAAACAACTTCCTTGGCGGCCACACCGATGACCGTTCGGTGCTCGGTGGCCTGGCCAGCATCATCTGGACCCCGGCCCCCGATACCGAAATCAAATTTCGGGTCATGGCCGAGCGGGTGGACGACGGGAGCCAGCGCCTCACGCCGCTTCCCTTCAATCCCGCATTCGCCGGTGACCCCTTCAGGGTAAATTCGGACCTGCGCGGTCGGAACGAGACCGAGCGCTACCAGCTCTCGCTGCATGGCCGGAAGGACTTCGACTGGGGAACGATGAAGTCGATCACCTCGTATCAATCCTGGGATCTCGGGCCCCAAACCGTGGACCTCGATCTTTCCCCAGGCTCGTTCGCGACTTCCTTGATCAACCAGGATCAGGATCTCTGGACCCAGGAATTCCGCTTTCAATGTCCCGAAGATGTGGGGCCCTTGAGCTGGCGCGGTGGCCTGTTTTACATGAACAAGGAGAACAATGGATCGACCAGGCGCATGTTCCCCGCGGGCCTCGCCGGGATTGTGACCGAAGGGAACCGCTTCACGATCGAGGAGAAAAACTACGCAGCCTACGGCAAGGCGGCCTACGACCTTGGAAATGGTTTCAGCGTGGAAGCCGGGGGACGCCTCGACTACACTGATGCTTCCATGAGTCGGGTCAAGACCCTTGCGCCATTCGGCCCGGTCCCCGCGCAGTCGCCAAACTCGGATGGAATCTATTTTTCGCCAACCACGGGCATCGTTTACGCCCACAACGACAATGTGAGCGCCTTCCTGCGCACCGGCCTGGGCATCAAGCCTCACGGCTACTCCGCCTTCAGTGACAATCCTGCCACCACCTCCTTCGGTGAAGAGCGCAACTGGTCGAATGAGGCCGGCGTGCAGTACAATGACCCCGACTCCAACCTCAACGTGGTGGTGCGCGCATTCTGGAACGTCATTGATGACTACCAACTCAATGCCCAGAATCCACTTTCGACGGATTTTGTGATCGTGAATGCCGACGAAGTGCGTTCGCGGGGCTTGGAAGCCGAACTCCAGTGGCGCCCAATCGATCCTCTGCTCATTCACGGGAATGCCGGCTGGACCGACGTGGAGTTCGAGTCCTACACCGATCCCTTCACGGGAATGAATCACGATGGCAGCACTGTGCCCTTCATTCCGGAGCTCACCGCCAGCGCGGGATTCCGCTACGATCTGCCCGGCGGCTTCTTCTTCGGTTCCTCGGTGCGCGCCACGGAGGACACCTACTACGATGCCGCCAACACGGGCGCCTTCCTCCAGGACGGCTACTGGATCTGGAATGCCCAGGCTGGTTACGAGGCGGATAACTGGAGCGTGACAGTCTACGGCCGCAATATCCTCGACGAGGAGTACTACACTTTCATCAACCCGCAGATTGCGGCGGGTTCCCCGGGAGATCCGCAGCTCTTCGGAGTTCGCGTCAATCTCGATCTCTGGTAAAGCTTCCCGTCCCCTGCCGATCCCAAAATTCGAGTTGTGCCAAATCTTCGGAATAAGGATTGCGTCCAACCACTCGTAGAACCTGTGCCATGATCACGCTCAGATCGTCTTGTATCACCGCCCTCCTGGCGGTTTCCCTCATCTCGCCCGCCCTCGCGGCTCCTCCCAAGGCCTCCGGGCTCCTCAGCTGGCGCGGCCCGGACCAGAACGGGGTCCTTCCCGGGGTGGGCTACCCTGAGAGCTGGGCGCAGGACGGCGAGAACCACCTCTGGACCTACAAGGTCAAGGGCGGGGGCACGCCCGTGATCGCCAATGGCAAGCTCTACACCTTTGGCTACTACGATAACCCAAAGGATCTCAGCGAGGTGCAGGAGTCTCTCATCTGCCTCGATGCCGAAACGGGCGCCCTGGTTTGGGAGCACCCCTTCAGCGACTACATCAGCGACGTCGTTTACAATCGCTATGGGGTGGGCTCGCCCATCGTCGATGCGGAGACCGGCAACGTCTACCTGCAGGGTAGCAACGGTCGCCTGATGGCTTTCACTGCGGATGGCAACGCGCTCTGGGAACACTCCCTCATCGAGAAGCTGGCCCGCCTCACCTTCCCGAACGGGCGCACCGGTTCGCTCGGACTTGATGGTCCGGTCGTGATTGCGCACATCGTGACCGCGAACTGGGGAACGACCGGCCCTGCCCGTGATCGACTCTACGCCTTCGACAAGCTCACCGGTGAACTCGTGTGGTACTCCACGCCGGGCACCGTGCCGGACGACAGCTCCTTTGCGATGTCGGTCTTTGCGGATATCGAAGGGCACCGGGTTGGTTACACCGGACATGGCTGCGGCAATCTGACCGGCGTCGACGTGCGCACCGGCAAACCCCTCTGGCGCTTCCAGTTTGCCAAGGGTGGAATCAATTCGCAGATCCTGAAGTACGGCAACGACAAGATCATTGCGATCCACGGAAAGGAGAATGTCGACAACACTGCGAAGGGCCGCCTGGTCTGCATCAAGGTGCCCACCACTTACAACGCCGGCGCGCAAATCCTGCTCAATCCGGACGTCGAAGTGTGGCGCAATGAAGAGCACGTGGCCTTCACCAGCTCGCCGGTCCTGGTGGGTGACCGGGTGTATTCCACCATCGCGACGGGCGAACTGATCTGCGTCGATGCCAAGACGGGCAAGACGGTCTGGAAGATGAAGCTCGGTCCCGACCAGCTGCACGCCTCGCCCGCCTATGCGGATGGCAAGCTCTACATCCCGCTCGCCGACGGGAAATTCTTCATCCTGAAGCCCGGTGAAAAGGGCGCCGAGATTCTCACCCGGGTCGAGCTCCACATCCCTTGCCTCGGCACCCCCGCGCTTTGGAATCAGAAGTGCTACCTGATGACCAAGAACGGCCTGCATTGTTTTGGGAAGAAAGGTGGAGCGGCGCCAGGTGCTGCGGCCGGAGCGGCTGCCCCGGCTCCCGGAAAAGTCACTCAGATCCAGATTGTCCCCGCCGAGTTCGCGATCACGGCGGGCGGATCCCGGGAGTTTACGATCTGGGGACTCGACGAGAAGGGTCGCCGGGTGAAGAAGCTCAGCGGCGCAACGTGGGAATCCTTCATCCCACCCACCGCCCGGGTGAAGGCCAAGGTGGATGCCGCCTTCGAGGGCGACACCCTTGTGGCGGGACCCCAAGCCAAGCTCTCGGCGGGCGCGTTCAAGGCCACCATCGACGGCATGTCCTCCACCACGCGGGGCCGCGTGATCGCCACCCTGGGCTACACCGCTGACTTCGAAGACACCCCGCTGCCCATGGAGAACAAGGCCGGCGAAGCGGTCAACTTCCCGCCTCTCCCGTGGCTCGGGGCCCGCATCAAGTGGCACGTCCTCCAGCACGATGGCAGCAAGGTGATCGCCAACCGTCTCGACAACATCCTCTTCCAGCGCACGATGAATTTCATCGGCGATCCCGAACTGAGCAATTACATCTTGGAAGCGGACGTCGCCACCGACGGAAACCGCCGGGTGAAGTCCACCATTGGTCTCGTCAACCAGCGTTACCTGTTCACCCTTGACGGGAACCGCCGCCTCCTCGAGGTGACCTCCAACCACGAGCGCTTGAAGAAGTCGGTGAAGTTCCCGATCACGCCCAACAAGTGGTATCACCTCAAGACTCACGTCATGCGCAAGCCTGATGGCTCGGGTGCGGTGCGGGCCAAGGCCTGGGTTCGTGGTGAACAAGAACCCGAGGCCTGGACCCTCGAGGTCCCGCTCAAGAACGTGCACGAGAAAGGTGCGCCGGGCATTTTCGCATTCTCACCGCAGGCCCAGAAGCGGGTCTACATCGATAACATCAAGCTGTCCGCCGCCGAGTAATCCGACCCCCATCAAAGATCTGCAATGAAGTTCAAAGCAATTACCCTTCCCCTCATCGCTCTTGGCCTGCCGGCCATCATGGCCTCCTGCCAGAAGAAGACGGTCGCCAAGGGTGAAGATAAGAAGGCCCCCCCGGCCCCCGCGCCCAGCAAGGGTGAGGACTGGCCGACCTGGGGGCGCGACTCCACCCGCAACATGGTGGGCAATGCCAGCAATCTTCCCGTCAAGGTGAACCCCGGCGAGATGAACGACGAGACCGAGGAGATCGATCTCAGCAGCGCCAAGAATATGCGCTGGGTCTTCAAGGCTGGCTCCGCCGCCTACGGCAACTGCTCGGTGGGATTCGGCAAGGTCTTCCTGGGAACCAACAACGAGTCGCCCCGCGACAAGGCTATCCTGGGGGATCGCGGCAATCTCTACTGCATTGACGAGAAGACCGGGGAGTTCCTCTGGCAGCTCATTGTTCCCAAGCTCGGGGCGCGCAAAGTGAGCGACTGGGAATACGTCGGAATCTGTTCCTCGCCTGCGATCGAGAAGGACCGCCTCTGGTTGATCACCAATCGTGGCGAGGTGGTTTGCCTGGACATGAATGGAATGGCCGATGGCAACGACGGGCCCTTCAAGGATGAAGTCGCTTTCATGACCGACAAGAATGTGGGACCGGGCAAGACCCCGGTGGTGCCCACGCTCACCGACAAGCACGCCGACATTCTCTGGGTCTTCGACATGCGCGACGCCGACACCGGGGTGGGAGTCTTCCCCCACAACGTCTCGAGCTGCTCACCCCTCGTGCACGGCGACATCCTCTACACCGCCACTTCCAATGGGGTGGACTGGTCGCACACCAACATCCCGGGGGAGTTCATTCCGGGGCTCATCGCTCTCGACAAGAACACCGGCAAGCTCCTGGGCGAGGAAATCTCCGGAGTGTCCGAGCGAGTCCTCCACGCCAGTTGGAGTTCGCCTGCCATCGGCAAGGTGAAAGGAAAGGACATGTTGATCTGGGGAGGGGGCGATGGATTAGCCTATGGATTCAATCCCGTGCCGGTGATGGATGAGGAGGAAGGGATTCCGATCCTCAAGGAGCTCTGGCGCTACGACTGCAATCCCCCTCGCTACCGCAACAAGGAAAATGGCGACCCCATCAAGTACGCCACCTACAAGGGCCCCAACGAGATCATCGGGACCACCGTGATCCACAAGGGCTTTGTTTACGCCATGACCGGCCAGGACCCCGAGCATGGCGACGGAGTTGGCATGCTCAGCTGCATTGATCCGTCCATGCGCGGCGACATCAGTGGCAAGGCGGTCTGGACCTACGATAAGATTGGGCGCACGATCTCGACTCCCAGCATCACCGACGACGGCTTGGTCATCGCGGCGGAATACGACGGCGACATCCATTGCGTGGACGCCAAGACCGGCAAGCCCTACTGGGTGCATGAGACCGGGAGCCGCGTCTGGGCCTCGACCCTCGTCGCCGACGGCAAGGTCTACCTCGGAACCGAGGACGGCGAAGTGGTGGTCCTGGCCGCCACCAAGGAGAAGAAGCACCTCGGGACCATCGAGCTGCACGCTCCAATCTACAGCAGCGCCATCGTCGCCAACAACACCATCTACGTGGGTACGCAGACGCACCTTTACGCCATCGGCAAGACCGAGTAGTCGTAAAGACCAGTCCTCTCTCTCCGCATGAAAAAGCCGACGCTTGTCTTCCTCATCGTCTTCGTGGTCCTGGCCATCCTGCACCAGGACTTCTGGAATTGGGACAACAAGAACCTCGTCTTCGGCTTCATGCCGGTTGGCCTGGCCTACCACGCCCTCTACTCCCTGGTGGCCGCCGGCTTCTGGGCCATCGTGATGAAGGTAGCATGGCCCACCGAGCTTGAGGAGTGGGCAGAGGGAGGGGACGGAGAGTAAGCAGTGTTCAGTGTACAGTATTCAGAATACCCATCCGATGAACGCTAGCACCAATCACTGCCCTCCCTGTCCAGACGGTCGATCCCGGCAGTCTGAACACTGAACACTGAACACTGGACACTGAGAAAATGGCAACAATCTGGGTCATCGTCATCTACCTAGGCGCGCTGCTTGCCTTCGCGATGGGGGCCAAGATCTTCTTTCGAGGAACGAGCGCCGACTACTTTGTAGCGAGCCGTTCGATCGGCCCCTTCATGCTTCTCATGTCGGTCTTCGGAACGACCATGACGGCCTTTGCGCTGGTGGGATCCACCGGCAAGTCCTTCGAGCGCGGAATCGGCACCTACGGACTGATGGCGTCGTCGTCGGGTCTCATTCACGCGGCCTGTTTCCTCCTCATCGGGCTCAAACTCTGGGCCATCGGAAAGCGCCACGGCTACGTCACCCAGATCCAGTTTTTCCGGGGGCGATTCGATTCAAACGGCCTCGGTTATCTTCTGTTCCCCATCCTGGTCCTGCTCGTCATTCCCTACCTCCTTATCGGGGTGATCGGGGCTGCCAAGACGATCGCAGCGGTGACCGGCGAGAAGATTACCCCCAAGGGAACGATTCCGGGGACCTTTCCGGAATTCTTCGAGTCGACCGAGGGCGCGGTTCCGCCGTGGTTGACCGGGCTTGTCATTTGCATCGTGGTTCTTTGTTACATCTTTGCGGGTGGATCGCGGGCTGCGGCCTGGGCCAATACCTTCCAGACCCTTGTCTTCATGGCGATGGGGATCCTCGCCTTCATCCTGATTTCCAACAAGCTGGGCGGCCTCGGTGCTGCCATCGAGCAGGCGAAGGATGGCCACCTGGTGCGGACTGTTTCCAACGAGGGAAAGGTGGGTGTCCCTCCGCTCATGTTTGCAACCTACATGTTCATTCCACTCAGCGTCGGGATGTTCCCTCACCTCTTCCAGCACTGGCTCACGGCGAAGAGTGCCAAGGCCTTTAAGCTCACCGTCATCGCGCACCCGATTTGCATCATGATCGTGTGGGTACCTTGCGTCCTGATCGGGCTCTGGGCCACCGGGAAGCTTCCCGAGGGTACCGCCAGTCCCGCAGTCCTCGGCAAGATGGTCGGCATCCTGGTGAAGGATCCCCTCATCGTGGGTCTCGTCACCGCCGGAATTCTCGCCGCGATCATGTCTTCCCTCGACTCGCAGTTCCTCTGTCTGGGCACCATTTTCACGAACGATATCGTCCTGCACAACACGAAGAAAAAGTACAGCGACAAGCAGATCCTCCTCATGGCGCGCGGCTTCGTGGTCAGCATCGTGGTGATCACCTACATCCTCGCCCTGCTCCTCATCGAGCAGAACGTCTTCGACCTGGCGATCTGGTGTTTCTCGGGCTTTGCGGCCCTCACTCCCCTCGTGATTGCGGCCCTCTATTGGAGGCGAGCGACCAAGGAGGGCGCGATTGCCAGTGTGGTGGCCACCATGGTGGTCTGGTTTTACTTTTTCGCAAAATCCGGCTTCGGCGGCGAGTACTTCATCCTGGGCGGTGTCATGCCGGTGGCGGTTTGCTGGCTCACGGGCGCGGTGATGATGGTGGTCGTCTCCCTGGCCACCAAGCCTCCGAGTGAGGAGACGGTGGCGAAGTTCTTCCCGTAGCAGGAAGGAGTCCGGCCCGG
>JAYGGC010000087.1:0-48829 GCA_046581525.1 Roseibacillus sp.
CATGCCGAATCCCTGGACCGGAAAAGGAAATCCTTACACCCGTGGCGAGGTCATTGAACGCCTGCATGACACCCTTGGGCGTGGGGAGGCCATCATCGCGGCTGGAGCCGGGACCGGGATCAGCGCCAAGTTCATCGAGAAGGGCGGGGCGGACCTCATCATCATCTACAACTCGGGACGCTTTCGCATGGCGGGCCACGGTTCCACCGCGGGACTGATGGCCTACGGCGATGCCAACGCGGTGGCGATGGAGATCGGCGAGTTCGAAGTCCTGCCCGTGGTGGAGGAGGTGCCGGTGATCTGCGGAGTGCACGGCAGCGATCCGCGGCGGCGCATGTGGCACTTTCTCGGCCAGGTGAAGGAGATGGGCTTCAGTGGGGTGAACAATTTCCCGACCCACTCGATCGTGGACGGCAAGTTCCGCCAGATCCTGGAGGAGACCGGAATGAGCGTGCAGAAGGAAGTCGAGATGATCGGACTGGCACGCAGGATGGACCTGTTCTCCATTGTCTATGTCGGCTCGCCGGAAGAGGCGAGGGACATGGCGGAGGCGGGCGCTGATGCCATCATCGCGCACGTGGGAACCACCATCGGCGGATCGATCGGGGTGGTGGAGGCCACCATGACCATCGAGGATGCCGCCAAGAAAACGCAGGAGATCATCGACGCGGGCAACAGCGTGCGCGACGACGTGATCTATCTGAGCCACGGCGGTCCGATTTCCACTCCGGAAGACGCGGCTTATGTCAACGAGCACACCGACGCGGTGGGATTCGTCGGCGCCTCCAGCCTGGAACGCATGGCGGTGGAGGAGCCGCTGACAAACCTGACGAAGGAGTTCAAGGCGATCCCGGTGAAGCGGAAGTAGTTGTAGGGCGGGCGCTCCGTCTGCCTTGTTCAGCGGCGAAAACCAGCGAGACGATCATGTCAACCATCGCAGTCCTCGGAACCCTCGACACGAAAGGCGCAGAACACGCCTTCGTCGCAGACCGGATCAAGGCCCGCGGTCACGAGGTGGTCCTCATCGACGTGGGCACCGGGAGCGATCCCCAGGTCACCCCGGACGTGACGCGCTTCGAGGTGGCGGCTGCCGGTGGGATCGACTTGCAGCCACTCATCGACAAGCAAGACCGTGGGGAATGTGTGGTCGCGATCTCGCAGGCCGCACCGATCTTGTTGGCGAGCCTGGTCGCGGAGGAAGAGATCCACGGAGTAATCTCCCTCGGGGGCGGAGGTGGCACGGCAATTGGCACGGCCGCCATGCGCGCCCTCCCGGTCGGCTTTCCGAAGCTCATGGTCTCCACGCTCGCGAGTGGAAACACGGCGCACTACGTGGGCACCAGGGACATCACCATGATGCCCAGCATTGTGGACGTGGCGGGCTTGAACTCGATCTCGCGCGCCATCTTCACGCGGGCCGCCGGTGCGATCTGTGGAATGGTCGAGAGCGAAGTTGATGCCAGCGATGCCAAGCCGCTCATCGTGGCGAGCATGTTCGGGAACACCACCGACCTCGTCAAGATGGCCGTGGAGCACCTTGAGAACGCCGGTTATGAAGTGCTCGTCTTCCACGCCACCGGCACCGGGGGACGGACCATGGAGGCACTCATCGAGAGCGGCATGGTGGCGGGCGTGCTCGACGTGACCACCACCGAGTGGGCGGACGAACTGGTAGGTGGAGTGCTCTCTGCCGGCCTGGAGCGCATGGACGCGATGAGCAAAGCGAGGGTGCCCGCCGTCGTGGCCCCGGGCTGTCTCGACATGGTGAATTACGGCGAGCGCGACAGTGTGCCGCCCGGGATGGAGGGGCGCAACTTTTACATCCACAATCCCCAGGTCACCCTCATGCGCACCAATGCGGAGGAGTGCGCGCAGCTCGGGAAGATCATTGCGGAGAAGGCGAATGCCAACCCTGCGCCGGTCTCGATCCTGGTGCCCACCAAGGCGATCAGCATCATCAGCGCCGAGGGGCAGCCCTTTCATGACCCCGCAGCCGACGCTGCACTTTTCTCGACGATCCGCGAGAATGCCAAGGTGGAAGTCTGCGAACTCGAATTCGAGATCAACAGTGCGGACTTTGCGAAGGCGTGTGCGGATAAACTGCTGGGGCTGATCGAGTCCGCAAACTCTCCGGCCTGACGGTTCCCACCTGACGCTCCCCGGCCTTTCAGCCGGGGAAGGAGCTACCCATCCTACTCGTCCTCGGCCCCGCCGAGCGTGACGTTGATGTTGTACTTGTTCTGCAGATGGGCATGGGCCCGGGCGGCGTAGTTGCTTTTTGGGTAGCGCTTGCAGGTGAGTTGGAAGGTGCGAATCGCGTTCTTGGCCTCCTTGGCTTCCTCGTAGGTGAACCCGATCTCAAGCGAGGCGCGGGGCGCGGCCTTGTCGTTCACCTTGCACTGGTTGTAGAGCACGATCGCTTCCTTCTGCTCCCTGAGCCTGCGGTGGCAGGAGGCCATCGCGAAGTGGGTCTTGGGAAAGTCGTCGATTTGCCGGTAGATGCTGATGGCCTTCTTCCATTCCTTCATGCTTTCGTGGCAACCTCCGATCGCCCACTGGTAGCCGGCCGCGTTGTCGCCGTTGATGTCGAGGAGTTTCAGGTAGACTGCGATCGCTTCCCTGAACTTGCCTTCCTCCTTGTACATGGCGGCGATGTTCTCCTGGCCGACCACCACATTCTCGAACTGACCGTAAAGGCGCCGCGCGTCATCGCGTTTGTCGCGACTCTTGTACCACGCCGCCATCTTGCCGAGGAGTCCATCGTCCTTGCCCCAGCGATCGCCGATCTCGGTGTAGAGACGCCAGACGTCGCTGGGCCGGCCCAGCATCCCATGGATGTTGCAGGCGCTGTAGAGGAGGCCCTTCGCAGCGTCGGGATTCTCCACCGAGTCCCTGCGCAGTCCGGCGAGAAGTTGGTCGCCCAGCTTGAGGGCATCGGACTTCGTCTTCGCATTCTTGAGAAGGTGTTGCATGGTCTTCACCGTCATCTGGAAGACGGTATCCCGCAGCTTCTTGTCCTTGTAGCTGGTGGCGAGGGCTTTGCGGCCGTCTTCATAGCGCTGGGCGTAGAAGTGGATGGTGGCCAGCTCGTGGCAGGCATTCACGCAGGCACTCCTGGTGCCGTCGGTGCGCTTCACCTTGAAGGTGAGATCCTTGAGTATCTCGAAGATCTTGTCTTCGTCCTGGTGAAGCTTCGCGTAGTGGAGGAGATCGAGCTTGGAACGCAGGGAGAGTTGCGTCTCGGGATACTCCCTGATGACAAATTCGAAGGCCTTCTGCGCACTCTTGACCTCACCCATCTTCCGGTAGGAATCGCCGATGCAGTAAGCCGCGATGGTGGCGGCGTGGGACTCCGGCCAGTAGTCGATCACCGACTGGAAGCCCTCGCGCATCGCGGTCTTGGGCTTCTTGAGAGCGACCATGGTGTGGCTCCACATGAGCTGGGCGTAGGGTGCGCCCGGGCTCTTTTCGTAGAGCGTCATGAACTTCTCGTACTCCGCGAGGGCCACCTTGTAGTTCTTGTTGGTATAGTGCTTCTCCGCGATCTTGAGCTGATAACGCTCCACTTCGCGCATCTTCTCAAAGGCGGCGACCGGAATCTGTTCGAGGTCCGAGAGGGCGAGGGCCCATGTGGGGGTGAGGAGGAGCAAGGCAACAATGGTAGCGGAAGTCCTTCGCCTTCCGATCTTGTCGGTGCGGATGAACTGGTTGCGCAGGACGTTCGGCACGCGAAGGCGTGCCGCTACCTCTCTTTGGTTGCTTCGAGCCATTTGTTGTATTCGGCGTGGGCGTAAAAGATGATGTTCACTCCAAGCTGGTAACACGACTCCCAGACTTCGCGGGGAACTCCGGAGTGGCCGTCGGCCCAGGCATCCCCGATGTCGCCCGGATGATAGTAGGCCACCAGGCGGCCATCAACCACCCAGCCGAGGGCATCGGACCGTCCGTGCTTGGCCACGTAGGGAAGTCTCGGCAGAACATACGGAATCTGGTGGATGGTGTGATCAAGATAGACGGTGATCGGTTCCACTTTCGGGAGGATCTTGTGCATCATCCCGACGAAGTGGCCCTCCCAGCCGCTGCTCCCGCCGTTGTCCCCGAAGAGCATGCCGTGTTTGTCGAGGAGATAGGTGCGCAGGATCTTGAGATCGCCATCGCTCACCCGGATGTTCTGCTGGCCGGTCATGTAGACCATGGGTGGGCTCTTGCGTGCGGGAAAGTTCTTCAAGCGGCGGATCTCCATCGGCTCGGGCCGGTCGCTCACTTTGTGACCGAGCCGCACGTGGTACTCGGTGAGCAGGTTGAGGTCGGAGCCGCGGTCCATGTCCTGGTCCCAATCGCCGCCATCGTACTTGAGCCGGATGAAACGGACCTTGCCGCGGGTGGTTCCTGCGGAGAACCCGGCGCCCGTTCCCTTTCCCTGGCCCACCTTGTAGCGGTGCGCGGTCTCCTCGAGGAGCTGCAGCTTGACATCGTCGATCGGTGGCGGGTTGAAGAGGATGCTGCTGTAGGGATTGATGACGTACTTCTTGCGGATCACCTTCTGGATCTTGACCACCTGCTTGAGCTGCTTCTCTTCGCCGCCTCCGTAGGGCGATTCGTAGATCGAGCAACCCGTCATGCCATTGAGGATGAAGAAGGCGGCCATGAAGAGGAAGCTGTAGACCGCGAGGGTGAGGATGGACTGCCGCAGCTTCTGGTTCTTCTTTCCGAAGTACCACGCCAGCAGCCAAAAAGGATTCCAAGCCGGTTGGTGGAGGGGAGGCGGAGTGCGCTTGGTCTGCCTGTCCACCGCCCAGACCGCCCATCCGAGACCGATCACAAAGGCGAACCCGGTGCCCGCCGTGGAGAGCGATTCGGCTAGGCTGTAGGCCGAGAAGATGAGCGGGACCTGGACCCCGAATTGCCAGAGCGGGATGAACGAAATGCTCAGCACCCCGCGGTAGATTCTCGTCGAGCGCGGCTTCCAGTGGCGCGCCCAGTAGAAGCAAACGGTGAGCGCCAGTCCGAAACCGATCGCATGGGTGAGGGGAGAGAACCAGTAGATCAGGTGCGCGTCCGCCCAGAGCGCGAGCCAGGCAATCGTGGCGTAGAGCGTCAAGGCAGCCGGGCGGCGGCCGAGGCGCAGACACCAGTTGCCGACTCTCTTCCAGTCCATTACTCCAGGCCCTTGAGGAAGTTGTCCTTCTTGTTCTCGAGGGGATTCTCGTTGGGCGGAGCCTTTTTCTCTTCGCCCACTCCGAGCTTGGAGAGATCGGGCGTGGCTGGCGTCGGCTGGTCCGGAGTGGTTGCCGGAGTGGGCGTGGAAGCAGGTAGTGGAATCGCAGGCTTGGGCGCGGTCGGAGCGGCCACTTTTTCCTCGGCGACCCCATCTTCCTTCTCTTTGTCAGCCCCCATCGCATAGGGGATGGCGGTGCAGATAACCGCGACTACTGCGATGAGCACAGTCGAGAGGCAAGTCGCGCGCACCAGCTGACTGGAGGCCACGATGCCGAGCATTTCCTGCGGGCTCTTTCCCTTCAGTTCCTTGAGAAAGGCTTTGAGTTCCTCCACGGTGGCTCCGCTGTTCTCCTTCAACTGACGCAAGTCTCCCTTGGCGCTCGCCATCGGCGCTTGTTGGGGCACGGACTCTTCATCTTGACTCTTCATTACTTTTCAGGTTCCGGTTCGGGTTCGAGAATGTGAACGAGGTCGCCACCGGCTTCTCCGATGGCTTGAATGACCGGTTCGAAGTGCCGGGCCTTGACCTCCCTGTGCACCTTGAGGAAAATGTTGCGCCTCCCCGCTGGGGTCTCGCCGAGGATGGCATTCAGGCGAGGGGCAAGTTGGTCGTTCGAAAGTTCCTCGCCGTTGAGGTAGGTCTTGAAGGCGCTGTCGATCGCCACACTGGCCATCGGCGCACCCACCAGCTTGAGGTCGGGGAGCATCGCGGGATCCCATTGCACATGACTGTCATCCTGCACCCGGGCCAGGATCACGAAGAAGATGAGCAGCAGGAAGGCGATGTCGCCCATCGCGAAGGAGGGGACGGATGCGGTGAACTTCCTGCGCTCGATTTTCATTCCACGGTAATGGTTTGTTCGCTGGTGATTTCGAGCGTGATGATGCCGCCCGCGTTGTCGATCGCCTGGGAGACGCGGATCCAATGGTCGTAAGGCGTGTCGGCACTGCTCTTCACGACCACCACCTTGTCCTCGGGCCGGCTCTTGGCCTGGAGGGCGGCCGCGATGCGCTCACTGAATTCGGCCAGCTTGAGGGGGCTCCCGTTCAGCACGATGTTGCTCGGGGTGATGGAGACCTCGAGATTCTTGCTCTGCTCCCTCTTCTCCTCCTTCGCTTCGGTGCGCGGCAGGGTCTGCGCCAGTCCGGTCTCGGGCTGCACCGAGGCGCAGACCAGGAAGAAGATGATGAGGATGAAGGCGATGTCCGAACTGGACGCCGCCGGAGGGTCAACCAGGAGTTTTCCGCGTCGAAGTTTCACGATCCCGATTCCTTGTCGAGGGTCAGGCGCAGCCCCACCACTTCAATCAATTCCGCGGCCGAGGACTCCACCTGCAGGACGAAATTGTTGATGAGGCCGGTAAAGTAGTTGAAAGCCATGTAGGCCGGGATGCCCACCGTCAATCCGAAGGCGGTGGTGAGCAGGGCCACGCGAATTCCCGCGGCCGCTGCCTGCACGATGTTTTGCTGACCCACGTTCGCTTCAATATCCCCAAAGGCCACGATCATGCCCTGCACCGTGCCGAGAAAGCCGAGCATGGGCGCCACACTCGCGATGGTGGCGAGGAGAGGAAGATGCTTCTCGAGCGCTGCGACGATGTGCACGCCGTAGTTTTCCATGCTCTTGATGACCTGCTGTTCGAGTTGGGCCTCGTCGTACTTGAGACGGCGCAGGACGAGATACTTGCGCAGCCCGTTGGAGAGGATGGCGGGCACCGGTCCCCGGGAGCGGTCGCAGAGCCTGAGTGATTCTTCCACCTTGTCCTCGGAGAGGAGCGCGATCACCTCCTCGCGAAGTTCGGAGGGATCGGTCTCCAACAACTTCAAACTGCGGTAGCGTTCGATGATCACCGCCACCACCAGGATGAGCAGGATCAGGATGGGCCACATGAAAACGCCTCCTTCGAGGAGGATCCCAATCGCTCCGCTGTGGAAGAAGTCGTAGACGGCGCCGTGTTCTTCGGAGGAATTTGCGAGGAGGGCGGGGAGGTGAGGCATTGGATTCTACTCGTCGGCTAGATTGGCTTCGCGTTCAAACTGGGCAAGCATCTCGGGCAAGGCAAGGCGTCCCCGCGAATACTTGGCGGCGTCGGACTCCGGGAAGTCCCACCGGCAGCGGTTGTAGCGCCGGAACGCGTTCGGCACGTCGTTGTCCATGCGGTAGCTTTCGCCCCCCCAGAAGAGTGCCTGGGCGGTCAGTTCTTCCTCCGGGAAGCGCTTCACAAAGTTGTCAAATGCGATCCCGGCCTTCTCGAAGGCTTCGTCCTTGTAGTAGCACTGCCCGATCCGGAAGCCCATCTTGGGGGTCCACTCGTGGTTCGGGAAGCGCTGGAGGAACTTGGTCCCCACGCTGGCCGCAACCGCGTACTCTTCCTTGCCGTAAAAGTGCTCATTGATGCGCAGCATCACGTTCGCGATGAGCGGGCTCTTCGGATAGGTCGCCGCCAGGGTGACGTAGGATTCGAGGGCTTCGTCCAATTGGCCGGCCTGCTCGTGGCATTGGCCCAGCTTGTAGTGCGCGTCGGGGGCGAGCGCGTGCTCGGGGTGTCCCCGCACGATCGATTTATAGGAAGCGATCGCCTCATCCCACTCCTTCATCTCCTGGGCAAACTGACCCAGCAGGTATGCCACCCGCGGAGCATACTTGGGATTCGGATAGTCCTCCTGCAACTCGCGCAGGATGCGTCGTCCCGCCGCCAGGTCGGTCTGGGACTCCTCCTCCCGCTCGAGCTTGAGGTGGCTCTTGAAGAGCTCGAAATAACTCTCTGCGATGTGAAACTGGGTCTGGACCGCGAGATCCTCGTCCTTGTAGACCTTGCTGAAGGCGGACATCACCCCGTCCGTGCCCACCGCTACGGGAAGGGCGCGCGTGATGATGGGGTCGCCATCGGCAGTCTGGATCACGTTGTCCAGATAGCCGATCGTGAGGTTGTCGCCAAAGAAGCACTCCACTTCTCCCTGCGAGTTGCCCCTCAGTGGCTGGGGGGATGCCTTGAGCGGGAACGATCCGCTGAAGACGCCGCTGTGCGAGAGCGTCTCTTCCAGTTCGAGTGTTTCGTCTTCTCCCGATTCGGTCTTCAATCGGAAGATGGCCTTGTCGCGGTCGCCCGAGAGGTCGAGGTCGGGATCTGCCAGCAAGATGAAGATTTTCTTTCCGACGTGGGCGATCACGGCATCTTCCTGGTACTCCTCGTCCGTGATTCGCAGGGTCGCGGCGGAAGCCAGTTCGGCTTTCGCACTGCGTTCGATGGCCTCGCCCGAGGGCCGGAGCTCGTCCCGGTAGCGCGCGGTGAACTGGTCCTTGCCATTCACATTGAGGACGAGCAGTCCGCTCTCCTTCCGCTCGCCGTCTTCCAAGAGATCCTCTTCCTTCACGGGCGGCGGGAGGACGCGGCCGAGTCCGGGCTTCTTGATCGTCCCGTCGGCGGGGACGAAAGTGGCGCTGGCGATCCCACCCAGCAGCAGCGGAATCTGTCCCACGAAGCGCCCTTCATGGAGGGCCGGATTGCGCACGTCTTCCATCTCGGCGCTTTGCGGAGCGAAGCTGCGCGAGAGAACGCACTCGACCTGCACCTTCGTGCCTTGCGTGGTCTCGACCTCCACCGTGACCTTGCTGCGTGAGTCCTTGGCCTGGTCGGGGTCGATCACCTCCACCGTGAGGGGCAGATTGTAGTCGACCTTGCCGACATGGTCGGCACTGCGCGTGCTCTCGACCGGGAGGAAGGTCAGGGCTCCCTCAACCTGTCTCACGCTCTCCACGATCTGCACCAGGCCCTCGGTGGGCTCGTTGAGGAGGACCACTGATTCGCGGAAAAACGCGTGGCCCGGGAAGGTGTTCTGCTCGTCCTTGTAGCGGAGGTAGACCTTGTCGCCTTGCTTGACGACAAGCTTCTCGCCATCGGCCTGCGCAGCAGTGTCGATTTCGACCAGGAAGACGCCGGTCGACGGTCCGGTTTCGATCGCGGTGAGCGTGCGCGGGGGATCAGCGTTGACCTGGACCTGGACCATCACCTCGTCCTTGCTCTTGCCGGTATCGAGGTCGTAGTCGACCACTTCCGCGACGATGCGCTCGCCGGGATCGATGCGGAGCAGCTCCTTGCGCGTGCCCTGCACCGAGCCGTCACCGCTCCGACCAAAGTCGTAGCTGATGGGCGTGATCTGTCCATTGTAGTAGGTGGCAGTGAGCTTGGCGGTGAGGAGCTTGTTGCGCTGCGCACCGCCGGCTGTGATTTCGTCGAGGTAGGAAACCTCCACCGTGTCGCCGGGGGCCAATTCGAGAATCTTGTTCTTGGAAAGGAGCAGGACGTCCTGCTTGGGCGGAACGTGGGTGATCTCTCCGCCCTTCACTTCGACGTGATTGATCGCGACGGCCTCGCCGCGATACTCGAGAATGTTGCACTCGATGAAGCGCATCTCGTGCATGGGAAGGGTGAGTTGCCACTGGTTCTTCTCCTGCACCATGGTTCCGCCCAGGGCCGCCTCGATCCTGGGATATCCGGTGGCCTTGCTCAGATCGAAGTCGGCTTCCTTGAAGCTGCGCATGGAAACGCTGGCCGACTGGGCGTTCTCACGCGCCCGCTCCACCGTGGCTGCGGTGCCGCCGCTCGAGACCACCGAGACCACGGTCAGTTCGTGAATGCCGCGCTTGGCATAGATGTCCGCAGTGCGTCCGCCCTGGCCCATGGGAAGCTCCAACCGCCCATCGACCATCAGGCCGGTGTGCTGGCCCGAGACGGAAAAGCGCATGCCCCCGCCGCGCTCCTGGAGAAACTTGCCCGACCAGACCAGGAAGTAAGCTTCCTTGCCTTCCTTGGGTGGACTCCAGGAAAGAGTCGCCACTTTTTTCTCTTCAGTGGGCTTCACCTTCTCGACCAAATCCACGATCTCCTTCCACGTGTAGCTCGCGCGCAACTTGGCCTGCTCGGTTTGGTAGACCCGCAAAGTCATTCCGTTGCTTCCGAAACTGATTTTGGGATCAGCTTCCGGGGTGGGGAAGCGGGCAAGGGTGTACCAAAAACGTCCGTCGTGGCTTCCGCGCACGTGCATGCGAACGGGTGCTTCCTTTTCCGGATCGGGGGAGCTGAAAGTGATCGAGTTGACGTCGCGGAGTTCCTTCAGGTCGACCGAGAGCGACTTGGGAGCGGCCCCGTCGGGTTCGCTGCGCCAGGCTGTCTCCAGGCTGTGGTCGATCGCCATGAGCGCGCTGTGATCGAGCGCGGAGTCGCTCGCCTGCGCGCCGGCCGGGAGTTCGCCCGTGCGCACGGTGCCCGAGAACACTCCGCCGTGCTGGCTCTCTTCCAGGAGGGTGGTCTGCACCTGGTCGCCGCTTGAAGCCTTGATCATGATGGGCACGCCGTCGGGATTCCTGGTGAGATCGCGGTCGCCGTCCTTGACCTGGGCATAGAGCAGGTTCCCCGGCTTGATTTGATTTTTCGGGCGTTGCTGGGCCTTTCCTTTCTCCGCTTCGGCTTCTTCCGCTTCCTTCTTGAGGGCCTCGGTGAAGGTCTCGCTTTCTTCGTCGAGGATCTGGCTGCTGGCGATCTCGAGGCTTCCATCCGAGGCCACCCGGAGGCGGGTGGCGCTGAGGAACTCAAACTGGAATTCCTTCTTGAAGGCGGCGGGGTAATCGACTGTGATGACGTCCCCTCCGGTGACCTGCAGGACTCCGTCGCCGGCCTCTGCCACGCCCAGTTCGGTGGGAAGATCGGAGAGAAAAATTCCTTTTCCCGCTCCGCCGCTCACGAGGAAGGATTGTTCCTCATCGCCGCCGGGGTCGGTGCTCACCACCACCGGAATGCGCGTTTCTCCGCGGCTGATCCCGAGGTCGATATCCTGCACCACCACGGATAGGGCCTTGCCGGGAGTGTGCCAGAGTTTGGACTCCCGCCCGAGGCGGCCCACCGTGCGCAGCGTCTCCAGCTGGGTGAGGTAGCGTTGCTCGATGCCATAGACCTCCGCGAGGTTGAAGAGCGTCTTGTTGGCGAGTTCCGCGTCGGGGGCGCGCTCCAGCACGGCGAGGAAAATCTTGCGTGCCGCCTCGTTGTTCTCCTGGCGAATCTCCAGCACCCCGCGCAGAAACTCGGCACGAATGGTGATCTGCGGGTTGGGACTCTCGGACAGCACGATGAAGATTTCCTCGGCCTGGTCGTAGACCTTCTGCGCCATGAAGGTCTCTCCAATTCCGAAGCGCGCTTCCACCGCCTCAGGCTGGTCCTTGTAGACGTTGAGCACGGTGGTGAACTCCGCCCTCGCGATGTCAAACTGCTGCGAGTGCTGGTAGTTGCGGGCAAGGAGCAATTGCACGCTGGCCTTGTCGCGGATCTCCACGTTCTCCGATTCGCCGTATTTGATCATCCAGCCGCGCAGGATGTCCTCAGCCCGCTGGTGGTCCTCCGGTGTTCCCTGCTCGATGTGTGTGTTTGCGCCGAAGAGGATCAACTCCACCGGCAGGTCCGCCCGGTTTTCATCGAAGAGTTTCTGGTTCTTGTAGTAGGCGGCCTCCGCCAGATCGTCTTCCCCGAGTCGCAGGTGCAGGATGATCTGCAGGAGGGGCGCGATGGGACTGTCCTCCGGGATGTCCGCGCTCAGGCTGCCCATTTTGCCGTAGGCCTTGCGCAGGAGGGTGCGAGCGTCGTCCATCTCCTTCTTGCCCACTCCGCGAATGGTGTTGAGCAATCCGTTGAGGACCGTGGCGCCGAGGTGGTAGTCCTCCCGAGCGAGAGAACCCTGCGCGTAGGGATAGAGGCGGCGCCACGATTCGTGGTGCTGATCGGAAAGCAGGATTGCGCGATGGGCAGCGAGGAGGCGTTTCACGCCTTTGGGTTCACGGGCAAGAAGTTCGAGTCCGGCTTCCGTGCTCACGCGGGAGATTTCCAGGCTGCGCAGCATGCGGTAAACCTGCGCCTTCTTGGCGGCGGGCCAATCCTTCGATCCTCGCGCGGCATCGAGCCAGCCCCGGGCCGGCCACTCGCCGAGCTGCCAGGGACGGAACGGTTGCTTGGCAGCACGCTCTTTGGTCTGCTTCAGAATGGTCTCCATCTGTGCGAGGTCGCCCGCTTTGAACGCGAGGTTGGCGAGCCCCCCGGCATAGCTTCCCTGGAAGCCGGTGTCGGCGATGAAGCATTGTTGCAGGAGACTCCGGGCCTGGGCGGGCTCCAGGGTGTTGGCCACCCGGTGCACACAGCTGACAGACTCGTGGTGTTCGGGATCGATCTCAGTGCGGCTCCGCCACCAGGCCACCGCTTCCTTTTTCATCTCGATCTCCCACATGATGTCGCCGAGACGGGTGGTGTGGTAGAGCGGGTGACTGCTCAGCGCTGTGACCTTCGTGATCCAGGGGAGGGCCTTGCGGATGAAGTCCGGATTGCGCGTCTCAATCAGGCGATACCACGTGTCATAGTGCGCGGCCTGCGGTGGGAAGGTAATCACATGCCGGGCGGCCGCGAGGCGCATCTCCTTGCTCTTGTCCGAATAGTCTGCAGCTTCGAGCCAGTTCTTCGCAGCTTCAAAGTCCTTGGGAAATGCCTTGCACAGGACCTGGTAATGTTCGGCCGCTTTCTTGCGGGCGTTGCCGCCGAAGTGGTGACGATAGTTGTAGGCCAGCCGACCCAGGAGCAGTCGCCTTGTTTCGGGCGTCTGCTTTTTCTGGAGGAGTTGTTGGCAGGCCTGGCCGGACTTGCCCCCGCGATCCCAGACCTGCTTCCAAAGACGGACGGTTTGATCGTTGATGAACTCCTTGCGCGCCTGTTGCCAGATCCGGTTGCGATTCTTGTCCTTCGTGCTGAATTTCCAAACGCGCTCCTGGAATCCAGGGAGGTGCAGGTGGTTTTTCGCGCTCTGGACCACGAGGGCGAGATCCTTCTGGAAGGCGTTGTCTTCCGGCGACGATCCCAGGAGATACTGCACGATGTACTCGGCGTAGCCGTCTTGAGTCGGGGACTTGGCGAGATAGTCCTGCGCGGTGCGCCGGGCCTTGCCCGCATTCTTCATGCGGTCGCGGTAGACTTCCAGGGCGAGGACGGCGCGCAGCTTGCCCGCCCCCTTGGCATTCTTCTGAATGGCCTGCAGCAATCCTCTCTCGGCCTGCGCGAAGTTGTCGCCGCACCAGCCGACATAGGCGCGGGGGATGTCATGACTGTCCACGTCCACCGCCATCACTTCCCCACCCACCTGCAGGGCCTTGGCGGTGTTCTTGTCCCCGGCGTAGGCATGGGCGACCTGCGCGAGCAATTCGTAGCGATCCCCCCGCTTTGGAAACTCGGCCATGTAGTTGCGCACGGCGGTCTCGATTTCTCCCGGCGCCTTCTTGGCGCTGTGCATCGCGGCGATCAAGCTGCGGTAGGAGTTGGGATCGTCCTTGTCCAGGGCCAAGCGATAGGACGTGATGGCGTTCTCGTGCTGGCCGAGGCGCGTCTCGAACTTGCCGGTTTGCGCCCAGAGCTGACGTTTCTCCGCCGCCCTCATCGGGGCGTTGCGGCGGATCATCGTTTTCGCAATTTGTAATCCTTCGGCCCAGAGCTCGGCGCGTCCCGCCATCTCGAGACCCACCAGTCCCGTGCCGGTGAGCACTGAATCGGCCGGGAGCTTGTCCACCATCGACTTGGCGAGCGCGGTGGAGAGTTTGAACGATTCGGCGTTGGCGGTTTTCTGGTAGCGCTTCAGTGCGCGAATGCCGTCTTCCACCTTTCCGCCCTTCCGCCAGTTGGCATCGCGTTCCTTGGCGGCCTGCAGGTGGCGGCTCGTGCGTTCGAGCGAGGTGGCAAGGTGATCGCGGGCCACCACCGCGAGTCGGTGATCGGGAAACTTTTCGAGGAACTGCCGGCCGTTGGCGAGCACGTCATCGTGACGCCCGGTGATGGCGTAGCCTTCGATCAGCTTGAGCATCACCTCGGGACGCTTGGGATGATCCGTCTGGGCCCGCGAGAACTTCCCTGCGGTCCGGATCAGGCCGAAGATCTGCTCGTCCTTCTCATAGATCCCGATGAGATCGAGCATCATCTTTCCGGCTGCCGGCGATGATTCGGCGGTCTCCTTCAGGCGGGCTTCGAGGTTCGCGGCCTGGTCCTGGGCATGGAGCGCACAGAGGGTCGCGGCGAGCAGGAGAGCAAGGTGGAGTAGAGTCTTCAAGGGGTGGCTGGGGCGGCCTTTTTCAAGGCATCGACAATCTTTTTGGCTTCCGGGGCGATCTCGCTTTCCGGGTAGTCATTGATCAACTGGTCGAAGCGCCGCCGGGCCTCGCTCTTGCGATTGAGTTTGTAGAGGCAGCGTCCGTAGTTGAAGAGGATGACGTCGAGGAAATTGGCATCGGGATAGTCGGAGAGCACGTTCTCGAAAACATCGACTGCGCGCGCGTAGTCTTCCTTCTGATAATAGAAGGCGGCCATCTTGGCGACCGCGTCTCCGATGCGCCCCGATTCCGGGAAATTCTCGTAGACCGCCTGGTAGGCGAGGAAGGACTTCTCGAAGAGGCGGGTGGCCTGCTCTGCGGTCGCCTTGAGCGCCATCTCCTCGTAGCATTCGCCAACGTAGAACTGGCCCTCGCCGCGCAGGTCGCTGTTCGGCAACTTGGTGATGCTGGAGTAGAGGCTGATGGCGCGGGGGAAGTTCTCGCGCTTCCGTTCAACGTGGGCTTGCTGAAGCATGGCTTCATCGACAAAGGCGCTGGTGGGGAACTCCGCCTGCAGACGACGACTCATCGCGAGCGCGAGGTTGAGCTCATCCATCGCAAAGTAGATGCGCCAGAGTTGCACGTAGGTTTCCTCGAGGAGCTTGCCCCGCATCCGGCGGGCACGATCGAGAAGGCCTTCGCAGACAATGAGCGCTTCACCGTACTTGAGCGTCGCCGTGTCATCGAGGCCGAACTCCTTGTAGTGATTTCCCACCTGGGTGAGGGCGGAGGCGGTGCGGAGCTCGGTCTTCAGTTGCAGAACTTCGTCCGAAATCTCCGTGCGAGTCACCCGCATCTCGCCCAGGTTCCCCTCGATCACCTTGGCTTCCGCCGTGCGGGTGAGGGCGCCTTCCCCGAGATGGCGCTTGTCGAGGTAGACAATCCGAATCATCTGGCCCGGCTCGGCATGCAGGGCGTTTGGGACGCCGCTCCCGGCCTGCAGCGGAAGGGCCAGGCGGAAGACTCCGCTCTCGCTGCTCTCGCGCAGATGAATGGGCAGGGAGCGCACCAGCTTGAGGGGATCGATCTGATCCTTCAGGGTCCCGCCTTCCGGGGCTTCTTCAAGTTCCCCGTTGGCGACCCGCTCGGCCACTTCCTCGTCGATTTCATCGGGGGTCTTGCGTTGAAAGACGTGGAGGGTCGCATCGAGGTGATCCACTCCGTCGCTGGTATCGTGGTCGGCATCGGAGACCTGGAGGTGAAGCGGCTTGCCGAGCACCGCTGCCTGCAGGTCGTGCTGATAAGAACCGTCCGTGATGCGGGCGATCCCGTTGCCCACCACCAGGACCTCCTTCAGGCGGCGGGCGTTGAAGGTCTTCTCGGCAGTGTGGGCGTCGAGGTAGGTCACCGTGATGAGATCACCGCCGCGCACCTCGAGCGTGCCGTTGCCGGGTTCGCTGTTCCCGAGTTGGGTCACGATGCTGCCCAGGGTCATCTTGGCGTGTCGGCCGATCGGGTCGCACATGACGATTTCCTGGTCACCGCTCTTCGTCTTGCAGACCACCTTGATCTGCTCCCCGGGTTCGAGGATGGCGAAGTCCTTGTCGTCGATCTTGATGTAGAGGCGCTTGCCCGCTTCCACCTTTTCGATCTTGGCGTCCTGGTCGGAGAGGGCGGTGCCGACCTTTTCGAGCGCCTCGATCGCGCGGCTGTAATGGCCCTGTTTGAAGTGACCGAGGCCGATGTAGTAGTAGGCCTCGTTCACCTGGGGGGAGGCGGGAAAATTCTCGATCACCTGCCGCATGATCTTGAAGCAGTTCCCGTAGCGGCCCGCTTCGTAGTAACAAGTTCCCGTATTCAGGAAGGCGTAGGCGCGGAGTTCATCGTCCGGGTTGGCCTCCAGGGCCGCCGCCTCGTAGTGCACGCGCGCCTTGTCGTACTCGCGATTCTCTTTCAGGAGATGGTCGGCAAGACGCAGGTGCGCTTCAAAGCGGATCGGGCTCCGCGGATAGCGCTCGATGACCGACTCCCAGATCTCGAGAGCCTTCTCATTCTCCCCGACTTCCAGTCGCGCGTCGCCTGCCTGCACAAGCTTGCGCGCAGCGCGGTCCTCCACGATCGAACCGCGTTCGACCGCAGTTTGCGCCAACGATGTTGCCGGGACGGCGAGGAGGAGGAGAGGGATAAGAAGGCGAACAAGTCGGGCCACGTGGGACTATACGAACAGTTCCTTGATAGGCTGTCCATCTTTCCGCAACAAACGCATCGGCCGACCCTGGGTCGTGATAATCTCCTTCTGCAGGTCGATTCCGAGGGCGTGACAGATCGAAGCGTGCAGATCGAAGGGCTTCACGATTCGTTCGGCGGGGTCCATGCCGTCCGGATCGGAGGCGCCCACGATGGTCCCACCCTTGATTCCACCGCCGGCCATGAAGGCGCTGAAGCAGCGAGCCCAGTGGTCGCGTCCGCCCCCGTCGTTGATGCGGGGTGTGCGGCCGAACTCGGAGAGTACCACCACCAGGGTTTTCTTGATAAGTCCGTTGGCCTTGAGGTCGCTCAGGAGGGAGGCGAGGGCCGGATCCATGATCGCTCCATGGTTGCGCATGGCCTCGAAAATGTTGCCGTGGTTGTCGAACCCACCGCGATTGACCTGCACGAAGCGCACTCCTTGCTCGACGAGACGGCGTGCGAGAAGGGCGCCGCGACCAAATTCGGTGTTGCCGTAGCGCTCGATGGTGGCGGGCTTCTCGTTCTCCAGTTCGAAGGCCTTGAGGGCCGGGCTCTCCATCAGGGCGATCGCGTCCTTGAGGGCGACCTCGGATTCCTTGAACTGGGAGGCGCCGAGTTCGCCGGAGGTGCGCGCGTTCATCCTGGCGAGAATCTCGAGGCGCTTCTTGCCGCGCTCGTGATGGATGCCTTCGGGGAAGGCGAGATAGGGATCCTTGTCACCGGGGCGGCCGACGTAATACGCTTCGCATTTCTGGCCGAGGTATCCGGCGCGCGCCGGGTTGCCGCTGATGCTGATGAAGGCAGGCAGGTCGCCGAGCGGCTCGCGCTCGTGAACCACGATGGAACCCAGTCCCGGGTGCATCACGTTGGGGGCCTGGTTGAATCCGGTCTGCAACTCGTACTGCGCGCGGCCGTGGTCGCCGTTGGTGCCCTTGATGGAGCGAATGAGCGCGGCCTGGTGCATCTGCTTGGCAAGCTGCGGGAAGATTTCGGAGATCTCCATCCCGGGCACGCTGGTCTTGATGGGCTCGAACTCACCCTGCACCTTGCGGCCCGGCTTGGGATCCCAGGTGTCGAGGTGGCTCATGCCGCCGCTGTTCCAGAAGAGGATCACGTGTTCAGCGCTTCCGCCGCCTTTCGGAGTTTGCGCGATGAGTTGGCTGATAGGCATTCCGAGCATTGAGGCGCTGAACATTTTCAGCATGTGCCTCCTGGTGTGGACGTAGTCTTGACAACCGGACATGGTTCGAAGTTGTTGAGGTTGGGAGCGGATGGAGTTAAGGAAGATAACGGAATTCGTGGCTGTTGAGCAGCGCCCAGCGGAGGTCCGCCATGCCGTCGTTCGGGACCTTGCTGGACTTGAGAATGATCTGCGCGTCACCCAGTTCCTCGGTGTTGGGCACGCGGGTGAGGATTTCCTGGTAGGCCCACCGGATCGCGCGGTCGTATAGTTTCTTCTCCATCAGCCGATGCAGCGGCTCTTTGGGGCCAACCCGCGAGGCTTCGTGGGTGATGCGGCCGTTCATCATCATGAGTTGCTGGCGAAGCGAGGCGGCGTCGTCGCGGAATTCGCCGAGGCCTTCGCGGGACGGTTGACCGAATACACGGAGGAAGTGGGCAGGGGGAGCGGGGGTTGCCATTCTCATACTGCTCCCAAAACGTGGATTGTCATCGACCATTTCAACCAGCTTCTCGGTCCGGTACTGCATCACCATCTTCTTCTGTTCGGTGGCGGTCGCGGCCATCTCCTCGGCCTTGATCTGTTCGTCCGACTTCATGCGCATCTTTTCGAGCTCGCTCATCTTCTCCTTCTTGAGGAGCGCGTTGAAGTCGAGGGAAATGGAAGATTCGAGGTCGTAGCCGTCGGTGCGCCTGGGCATGCTCTTGGCGGCGGCCATCATGACGGGGCCTTCGCCGGCCGGCTTGGGCGTGACCGCAATCATCTCGCCGGTGGGCACGCGGATCTCGCGAATCACTTTCTTCAGGTTCGCGCCCTGGGGCCACTTGTGTTCGCCGATGTGACCCGCCACCACCACGCTGTCATAAAGAACCTCACTCAACATGCGGCGCACCGGGGCCGCTGCGAAGTTCTTCTCGGATTCCTCCCGCTGCGTGACTGAGAGCGACCCGGAAAGGTGCGAGCGCCGGTAGGTGTCGCTCAGCACGATGATCTTGACCAGGCTCTTGAAGTCGTAGCTGCTGGCGATGAATTCCTGGGAGAGGAAGTCGAGGGTCGAGGCGTGGCGCAGCTCGTTGTAGTCCGAGAAGTTGTCGAGGGGTTCCACAAAGCCGTGGCCCACCAGTTCGGCCCACACCCGGTTGACAAAGGCGCGCGCAAAGTAACCGTTGCGCGGGCTGGTGATGAGGTCGGCGAGTTGATTGCGCAGCTCGCTCGCGCGGTAGATGTCATTGAGCACGTCGAGCTTCTTACTCTCGGCCTTCGCTTCGGCGAGGACCGGATCGGATTTGCGGCCCACCCTTGGATTGACCGAATCGAGCAGGGCGTCGAGGGAGGCGTCCTGGTCACCCGCGCTTGCCACCGCTTCCTGTGCCTTGCGCTTCTTTTCAAAGCGCGCCAGGAAATGCGGGGTTCCCTTGTGCTCTACCAGAGTGAACGGGAAGCTGGGTTTCACCGGTTTGCGTTGGTCGGCCTCGGCCTTGTCCTCGGGCGGCCAGAGCACCATCATTTCGTGGCCTTCGGTGGTGTAGACCTGGTTGCGTTGCCGGCTGCGGACCTGCCTGGTCTTCCCGAAGAAGGCGGCAAGCTCGTAGAAGTCTTTCTGCTCCCAGTCGTCGAAGGGGTGATCGTGGCACTGCGCGCAGCCGATGCGGACGCCGAGAAATACCTGCGAGGTGGTGGCCGCCAGTTCCATCGGGTCGGTGTTGTGGCCAAGGATGTATCCCACCGCTGGATTGGCATTGGGCTTGCCCGAGGAGCCGATCAATTCGCGCACCATCACGTCGTAGGGCTTGTCGTTCGCGATCCCGTTGTTGACGTAGGCGAGCAGCTGGTTGCCGCCCGTCACGTTCGAGCGAATGCGCAACATGTCGGCCATGAAGATGGTCCAACGATCTGCAAAGCGGGGATGTTCGGCGAGGCGCTCGATCAGTTTCTGCCGGCGGGTCTTCCCCCAGCCTTCATAGAGGGCGACCTCCTTCATGGTGGGGATGCGGCCGATCAAATCCACGGTGGCGCGCCGCAGGAAGGCAGCGTCGCTGATCACCGGAGTGGTGATCACCTTTTCGTCTGCGTTCTCCCGGTTCAGGATGTCATCGAGCAGGCGGGAGGCCTCGAAGAGATTGGCGGGCGCCTTCTTCGGAATCGCGACCCGCTTGATTCCGGCCCGCTTGCGCTCCGTGAGGGTGATTCCCTCCGGCCAAATTGCGCCGGCCTGAATCCATGCCGTGAGGGTTTCGAGTTGCTCTTTGCGCAGCGCCTGGCCCTCGTCCGGCATGAAACCCTCATCGATTGGACGAAGGTGGGTGCGGATGATCAATTCGCTCTTCTCGGGCTTGCCGGGCACGATGGCCTCGGCTTCCTCCCCGCCCTCCATGATTTTGGAGTGAGTGTCCATCCGCAGACCACCCTTGGTTTTCTTGGCATTGTGACACCGGACGCAGTTCGTCTCGAGGATGGGCTGGATGTCCCGCTTGAAATTGGGCGCGCCGCCAGCTCCCATCGGGAGGGACGCCAAAAGGCAGGTGATCAGGATGGTCGGAGCCTTGGTCTGCTCGGGGTTCTGCACGCGGAAAGAGGAGAGTAGTTGAGACGGATTAGTGTAATTACCCCACTCCGAAATCATTCCTTACGGAGATTTTAACCGAGTGCCTCCCGTCCAGCTGGCATCAGCCGGTTGGGGAATCAGCAGGCGCAGGTTCCTCGGCGGAACCATTGATAGACCGCAGCTCGTGCGCGATGTGCTCGATGATATGGGCCGCAGGTGCCAACTCCCGGGCCTCGGCAAGTTGTTCACGGGCTCGCGCAGGATTGTTGCGGAGCGCTTCTGCCAAGGCAATCCAGCAGCGAGTGTGTACCTCCGAGCTTGGATCCTGGAGACCAGTGCGGGCTCCAGTCGAAGCTGCGAGACAATTGGACTCTCCCGCTGCGCCGGGCCGAGGACCTTGGCAATCTCTGACTTGTGAAGTGCCCCGGCACTCTCTACTTCAGGAGTGTAATCAAGCATAGCCATGAACAATCACCTCCTGCTCGTTCCATCCACCCTTGCCCTTCTGCTGCTGTCCAGTGTTCCCGCCTCCGCCGATCACCACCTGAAACAGAACGCTCGGAAACTCTTCGACGGGAAGACTCTCAGTGGATGGGACGTCAACAAGGCGGAAGAAAAGTGGTGGCGCGTGAAGGACGGCGCGATCGAAGGGGGCTCGCTCACCGAGCACGTGCCCCACAACACCTTCATCACGAGCGCAAAGTCCTACCAGAATTTCGAGCTGAGGCTGAAGATGAAGATCACCCCGGTGAAGGGGGGCGTGAATTCGGGGATCCAGATCCGCAGCGTGCGCATTCCGGATCACCACGAGATGGTCGGCTACCAGGCCGATGCCGGTGGGCAGTGGTGGGGGAAGCTTTACGACGAGTCGCGGCGGCGAAAGGTGGTCGGCGAATCGAAGGACGCGCAGGCTGTGATGAAAGCGCTGAAGCCGAAGGGATGGAACGATTACCGGATTCGTTGCGAGGGCCCCCGGATCCAAACCTGGCTCAATGGGGTGGCTTCCGTGGACTACACGGAGAAGGACGGAGCGATTCCCTTGGATGGACACATCGGCCTGCAGGTGCACGGTGGCGGAACGCTCACCGTGCAGTTCAAGGACATCACCCTGGTTGAGTTGCCAGCTACCAAGGGCGCGCCATCTTGGAAAGGCGTCGATCCAAAGGAGGTATCGAAGCGGAAGTGAAGGGGTCGCCAGGCGGAGCGCCCGGCCTACAATTGTAGGGCGACCGCTCCGGTTGCCTCCAATACAATTTTCAACCAAGCCATGAAAGCTCTCCTCCAAGTCTTCCCGTCTTCGCTGTGCTTCGCCGTGGCATGCTGTGTCCTCTGTGGTTCCACCTCCGCCGCCCCGAACATCGTCGTCATTTTCATCGACGACATGGGTTACGGCGACATCGGGCCCTTTGGTTCCACGAAGAACGAGACTCCACACCTTGATCGCATGGCGAAGGAGGGGCGGAAGCTCACTTCCTTTTACGTCGCCGCCCCGGTCTGCACTCCGTCGCGCGCGGCCTTGATGACCGGTTGCTATCCCAAGCGGGTGGGGCTCGCGAAGGGCTCGGGCCACATCGTGCTCTTCCCGGGCGATCCCCACGGCCTGCATCCCGACGAATGGACCATGGCGGAGATGTTCAAGTCGGCGGGTTATGCCACCGGCTGTTTCGGCAAGTGGCATCTCGGCGATCAGCCGCAGTTCCTTCCCACCGCCCAGGGATTCGATGCCTACTATGGGATTCCCTACTCAAACGACATGTGGCCCGGGTTGAAGCGCTGGCAGTGTCCGGATCTCCCCGTGATGCGTGACAGCAAGGTGATTTCACTGGTGAAGGATATGAATGATCAGGCCGATCTCTGCCGTCAGTTCACCGAGGAAGCGGTAAAGTTCATTCGCGCCAACAAGGAGAAGCCCTTCTTTGTCTATCTTCCCCATGCCTTCGTGCACGGCCCGCGTGCGGCCCGTCCCGAGTTCATGAAGAACGCAAAGGACGCGACCGAGGCGCAGATCGAGGAGGTGGATTGGAGCGTGGGAGAAATTCTTGATGCCTTGCGGGAGGAAAAGCTGGCGGAGAAGACGCTTGTGCTCTTCACCTCCGACAATGGGGGAGCGCGCGGGTGTGTGAACCTGCCCTTGCGGGGCGGGAAGGGGAGTGCCTTCGAAGGCGGAATGCGCGAACCGACCGTGGTTTGGTGGCCGGGCACGATTCCGGCCGGGACAACGTGTGACGAAGTGATGACCGCAATGGATCTGCTGCCAACCTTCGCGAAGATGGTGGGCGGAACGCTGAAGGAAGGGCGGACCATTGATGGGAAGGAAATCGGCCCGCTCCTGCTTGGAGTGGAAGGGGCGAAGACCCCGCACGAGTCGTTCTTCTATCACCAGGCCGACAATCTCCGCGCGGTGCGATCGGGCAAGTGGAAGTGTTTTCGCAAGGGCGAACTCTATGACCTCTCCAAGGACATCGGGGAGAAGAAGAACATCGCGGTGCAGCATCCCGAGGTCGTCGCACGGCTGCAGAAGGTCATGGACACCTTCGACGAAGAGATGGTCAGGAACTCGCGGCCAGTGGGCGTGGCGAAGAATTCACGGACGTTGGTGCCGAGACCGGGCGTGGAGGGCGAAGAGGGCTTCCGGCCGACGCTCTCATTGAAGGCCACCAAGAAGTGAGCAGATCCAACCGCTGATGAAACCCATCCTCCTGACTCTCTGCGTTCTCAGCGCCCTCTGTGGTTCCCTGTCCGCCGATGCGCCCTCCTCCGCCAAGGCTTCGAGAGATGTTCCAAACATTGTCTTTATCTTTGCCGATGACTGGGGTTGGGGTGACCTTGGGATCCACGGCCATCCCTACCTGAAGACCCCGCATCTGGATCGCCTTGCGAAGGAGGGGACGGAGTTCCACCAGTTCACGGTCAACAATCCAGTCTGTTCCCCGAGCCGGACGGCGGTGATGACCGGGCACTATCCGGCGCGGCACGGGGTGCACGGACACTTTGCGACGGTCGAGAGCCACGTGAAACGCCGGATGCCGGACTGGCTCGATCCCAAGGCTACAATGCTGCCGCGCCTCCTCCAGGGCGCCGGCTATGCGACCGCGCACTTTGGCAAGTGGCACCTGAGCAACATCATGGTGCCTGACGCGCCCCTGCCGGATTCCTACGGCTATGGCGAGCATGGCGTCTTCAATGCGCCGGGACCGCAGATGCCGGTGCACGACGATTGCGACCATGCCATCGCCTTCGCGGAGAAGCACAAGGACCGGCCGTTCTTCATCAACCTCTGGATTCACGAGACACACACGCCGCACTATCCGAAGAAGGAGTATCTCGCGCAGTTCGCGGAGCTCGGTCAGCAGGAGCAGACCTACGCGGCGGTGGTGGCCCATGCGGACGCGCGGATCGGGAAGCTCCTCTCGGCGCTCAAGCGACTCGGGTTGGAGGACGACACCCTGGTTCTCTTCTCTTCCGACAACGGACCGGAGAACACCGGGTCGGCAAGCCGGAAGCGGAGCGAGGATCGGTCAACCGGTCCGGGGCGGGGGACCTTCTACTCGGTGGGGAGCACCGCGGGATTGAAGGGACGCAAGCGCTCCCTGCACGACGGCGGAGTGGGCGTGCCGTTCATTGTGCGCTGGCCCGGAAAGGTGCCGGCCGGCAAAGTCGACAAGACCACCGTGCTCACCGCGGTCGACCTGTTGCCGACCCTCTGTGAGGTGGCCGGCGTGAAGCTTCCCGCCGGATACGAGCCTGATGGCCAGAACATGTTGCCGGCCTTTCTTGGGGAGCCGGTGGCGCGCGCCAAGCCAATCTTCTGGGAGTGGCGGAGCGCCAGCCGGGACGACAACTGGCCGGGTCTCGCCGTGCGGGACGGCGAGTGGAAGCTCCTCATGACCGCGGACCGCAAACGGGTCGAGCTCTACCAGCTTCCGGCCGATCGTCTTGAGAAGAGCAACGTGGCGAAGCAGTATCCGGAAGTCAGAAAGAGGCTCCAAAAGGCTGTCCTCGATTGGCAGGCTTCGCTGCCGAAGAAGATTCCGACTCACTGCACTTCGAAGCTTCGCAACAAGTAAGACCTCGAATCCTCCATCTGGCCCATGAAGTGCCTCCTCTCATCCATCTGTGTTCTCGGTGCCCTGTGTGGTTCCCTCTTCGCCGGGAAACCAAACATCATCCTCATCTTTGCCGATGACCAGGGCTACGAGGACCTCGGCTGCTACGGATCGAAGATGATCAAAACGCCCCACCTCGATCGTCTTGCCAGGGAGGGCATGCGATTCACGGATTTCTATGCGCAGCCCATCTGCGGTCCCTCCCGGACGGCCCTGATGACCGGCTGTTATCCGCTGCGGGTGGCGGAGCGCGGGAACGTGAAGAACATCCACCCGCACTTGCACTCAAAGGAGATCACGATCGCGGAGGTCTTGAAGCCGCAGGGATACGCCACCGGTTGCTTTGGGAAGTGGGATCTCGCGAAGCACTCGCAGCGCCAGTTTCATCGGGATCTCATGCCGAATCACCAGGGCTTCGACTACTTTTTCGGAACGCCCACCAGCAACGACGGCTATGTCGATCTCTTTCGAAACGAGAAGCGCATCGAGGAGAAGGCGCCAATGGGGACGCTCACGAAGCGTTACACCGACGAAGCGATCGGCTTCATCAGGAAGCACAAGGACGAGCCGTTTTTCGTCTACCTCCCGCACACCATGCCGCATACCAGATTGGCGGCTTCAGAGCAGTTCAAGGGAAATTCGCCGCGCGGGTTGTATGGCGATGTGATTGAGGAGATCGACTTCAGCGTGGGGCGGATCGTCGAGGCCGTGAAGGAGTTGAAACTCGAGGACAAGACCTGGATCATCTACACGAGCGACAACGGCCCGTGGTTGATCAAGAACAAGGGCTTCGTGGATGGAGAGCGGCCACCGCATCACGGAGGATCGGCGGGCTCGTTGCGCAGTGGCAAGGTATCGACCTGGGAAGGCGGAGTGCGTGTGCCGGCCATCGTGTGGGCCCCCGGGCGCGTTCCGGCGGGAATGGTCTGTAAGAGTCTCGCGACCACCATGGACTTGCTGCCCACCTTCGCCCAACTGGCGGGAGCGAAGGCGCCCAGCGACCGCGTGATCGATGGCAAGGACATCTCCCACCTTTTTCGCGGCGAATTCGCGAAGGCCGATCCGGAGAAGACCTATTTCTATTACTTCCTGACCCACTTGCAGGCGGTGCGGCAGGGAAGCTGGAAGCTGGTCCTCGCTCGCCCGGAGAATCCCAAGTGGCTTGGTCCCCACGCGGAGAACCGGCACATTCATTCGAGGGACGATGGAGAGATTGTGAAGGCGCAGCTCTTCAATCTCGAGAAGGATATCGGGGAGTCGGAAAACGTCGCGGGCGCGAATCCCGAGGTCGTGAACAAACTTCTCGCCCTCGCGGAGTCGGCGCGGGAAGACATCGGGGATTACGACCGGGTCGGCCAGAACATGCGCTTCTTCGATCCGTTTGAAAAGCGGCCGGAGAAGCCGATGACACCGTGGGTAAAGCAGTGACCAATGTTCACAATCTGACTTCCAAGGAACTCAATTCATGAAATCCCTCCTGCTCCCGCTCGGTGTCCTCCCGTCTTCGCTGCGCTTCGCCGTGGCATGCTGCCTTCTCGGGGGTTCCCTCTCCGCGGAGAAACCCAACATCATCCTCATCTTCACCGACGACCAGGGTTACGAGGACCTTGGTTGCTTCGGCTCGAAATCGATCAAGACACCGCACCTCGATCGCATGGCCGCGGAGGGGCTGAAGCTGACCAGTTTCTACGCCCAACCGGTCTGCGGTGTCTCACGGGCGGCCTTGATGACGGGATGCTATCCGATCCGGATCGGCGAACCGGGAAATCTGAAGCGCTTGCACACCGTGCCGCATCCAAAGGAGGTCACCATGGCGGAGGTCTTGAAGAGCGCGGGCTATGCCACCGCCCTGATCGGCAAGTGGCACCTCACCAACAAGAAGGCCAGTGATCCGGGCGGCTACGATCAGACCACCATGCCGAACGCCCAGGGCTTCGACTACTTTTATGGGACGCCGCTCTACAACGGCTTCACGGTTTTTGTAGGGGACACCAAGTTTCGCAGTCCCATCTTTCGCAATCGCGAGGTGGTGGTGGAGAAGGTGGAGAGCTGGGACCACATCACGGCCGACTACACCAGGGAGGCGATTGGCTTCATCGAGAAAAACAAGGAGCAGCCTTTCTTCCTCTACCTTGCCCATAACCTCCCGCACATCCCGGTGGGCGCCTCCGGGAAGTTCAAGGGGAAGTCTCAGTACGGACCCTATGGTGATACCATCGAGGAGATCGACTGGTCGTGCGGCGAGATCCTGAGTGCGTTGAAGCGATTACAGCTCGATGAGAAAACCCTGGTGATCTTCACCTCCGACAACGGGCCGTGGGTGGAGACCACGCGCTCCATGATGCCGGGGGGCCAGAAGTTCATCCCGCGCGATCACTCGGGATCGGCGGCGCCGCTCCGGGGATGGAAGATGGCGGCCTGGGATGGAGGGTGCCGGGTGCCCTGTGTGGTGCGCTGGCCCGGCAAGGTGCCGGCTGGCCGGGTGTCCGATGAAATCCTCTCCACCATGGACCTGTTCCCGACCTTCGCGGCGCTGGCGGGGGCAGTGTTGCCGGAATCCAAACTGGACGGACGGGATGCCCGGGCCTTCCTCATGGGCGAGTCGGAGACCAGCCCGCGGGACGAGTACTTCTATTATACAGGCTGTTTGCTCACCGCAGTGCGCAGTGGGAAGTGGAAGCTGGTCCTGCCGCGGGTGGCGAATCCGCCCGGGACCGGCTGGTGGGGAAGGATGATCGAGGCGGTGCCGGAGACTCAGCTCTTCGATCTCTCGGCGGATCCGGGAGAGACGACCAACCGCGCGGACAAGCACCCGGAGATCGTGAAAAAACTCATGGAGCGCATCGAACGGGGGCGGAGGGATCTGGGCGACATTGACCGGACCGGATCGGGGGCGCGCTTCTTTGAGGAGGGCCCGCGCAAGCTGCAGGTGCCGGTCCGGAAGCGTGCTGCGGATGCGCCTGTGAAGGCAGCCTACGATGGTTCAAAGCCGCTCGGCAACCTGCGCTTCACGTTCGAGAGCGGAACGCTGGAGGGCTGGAAGGTGGTGCAGGGCCAGCTCGGCAAGGCGGTCTCAGCCGAAGTCTCGCTGCCAAAATGGAAGGAGAAGCCCTTCAATCGCGAAGGGAAGTTCCATCTCTCCACGCTCGATACCGGAGCGGGGCCGAGCGACAAACAAACGGCTACGCTCGAGTCGCCGCGCTTCGTCCTTCGAGGGGACCGGGCCAGCTTTCTCGCGTCGGGCGGCTTCGATGAAGCCACTCTTTACGTCGCACTCTGTGATGCAATGACGGGGGATCTCCTGCGCCGTGCCGGCGGAACGCACGGACCGCAGATGCACCGCGTGACCTGGGATCTCACCGCGTGGAAGGGCAGGACGGTATTCCTCCGCATCGTGGACCGGCACGTGGGGGCCTGGGGGCACCTGATGTTTGACGACTTCTCGGTGGATGGCGAACCGGTGGCCGCGACACCTCGCGGGAACTGAGATGGCGGGAAGCCGGGAGCTTGCCTTGTAGACCACGGCCCCCCCGACTCGCAGTCGCGCGGTCCCAGCCGGGACGGCTTTTTCCTTCCCGTAGACCAGGACTGGGCCTAGCGTGTACGACCTTTTGTTGAACCATGTCCGAGAACCTGATTTCTCCCCACGGCGGTACTTTGCTGAATCTCATCGTCACCGGCGACGAAGCGGAGGACCTCAAGTCCGCCTCCCGCGACTGGCCGTCGTGGGACCTCAGCCCGCGCCAGATCTGCGACCTTGAACTCCTGCTCAACGGCGCCTTCTCACCGCTGGCGGGATTCATGGGGCGCGAGGACGTCGAGTCCGTGTGCAACGCGACGCGCCTGGCGGACGGCACGCTCTGGAGCATTCCCATCACCCTCGATGTCTCCGCGGAGGTTGGCGCGCAGCTCAAGCCGGGGAGCGAGCTCGTCTTGCGCGATCCGGAGGGCGTGATGCTGGCGGTGCTCGAGGTGGAGGACGTCTGGACCGCGGACAAAAACCTCGAGGCGGAAGGGATCTACGGCACCGCCAACGAAGAACACGCGGGCGTAAACTATCTCATGCGCCAGGCGCACGCGGTCTACGTGGGCGGAAAAGTGCGCGGGATGCAGTTGCCGATGCACTACGATTCGATCGCGCTGCGCCTCACTCCGGAGGATACCCGCCGTGACTTTTCACGGCTGGGCTGGCGTAAGATCGTGGCCTTCCAGACCCGCAACCCGATGCACCGCGTGCACTACGAACTCACCATGCGCGCCATCCGGGAACACGAGGCCAACCTGCTCATCCATCCCGCGGTGGGTCTCACCAAGCCGGGTGACGTCGATCACTACACCCGCGTGCGCTGTTACCAGGCGGTGCGTTTCCATTACCCGCAACACACCGCCTACCTTGCCCTCCTGCCCCTCTCGATGCGCATGGCCGGTCCGCGCGAGGCGCTGTGGCACGCCATCATCCGCAAGAATTTCGGCTGCACGCACTTCATCGTGGGTCGCGATCACGCCGGGCCGGGAAGCGATTCCTCCGGGACGCCCTTTTACGGCCCCTACGACGCGCAGAAGATCATCGTGGACCACGAGGAGGAACTCGGCGTCACGATGGTTCCCTTTCGCATGCTTCAGTACGTCGAGGACAAGGACGCCTACATGACGGAGGATGAAGTTCCGGAAGGGGCGCGCACCCTCAACATCTCCGGCACCGAGCTGCGCTCCCGCCTGCAGGAGGGCCGCGAGCTGCCGCGTTGGTTCACCTTTCGAGAGGTCGCGCAGGAACTACGCCGCACTTATCCGCCGCGCTACCGGCAAGGCTTCACGGTCTTCTTCACGGGCCTCTCGGGATCCGGCAAGTCCACCATCGCAAACGCCTTCCTCGCCAAGCTCCTCGAGATGGGCGGCCGGCCGGTGACCCTGCTCGACGGGGACGTGGTGCGGAAAAATCTCTCCTCCGAGCTCGGCTTCTCGAAAGAGCACCGCGAACTCAACATCCTGCGCATCGGATTCGTGGCGAACGAGATCACCAGGAACGGCGGAATCGCGGTCTGCGCCCCCATCGCGCCCTACGACAAGACCCGCAGGGAAGTCCGGCAAACCATTCAGGCCCGCGGTGGGTTCATCCTCGTGCACGTCTCCACGCCCCTCGATGTCTGTGAGGAGCGCGACCGCAAGGGACTATACGCCAAGGCGCGCGCCGGGATCATCAAGGAGTTTACCGGCATCTCCGATCCCTACGAAGAACCGGAGGACGCCGAAATCGTGATCGATACCCGCGAGTTCGCCCCCGACGAAGCGGCGCAGAAAATCCTGCTCTACCTGGAGCGGGAGGGATTCATCGGGGGTGAGCCGGTCTAGGAGGAACTCAGACTACCCAGATTTCTTCTCAGTCGTTCCCTTGGCCTCCGCCTTTCCTTCACCCTTCTTCTTCGGCCCGGCGATCTTGGTGTAGGTGATTTCCATGTGCTTGTGTTCCTCCTTGCCTTTGTGGGTGGCGAACATTTCCATCTTGCGTTTCTTGGGGTCTCCCACGTGGGTGACGATGCGATACTTGATGTCCTGCATGGTCAAGGGATCCTTGTAGACCGTGGTGTACTCGATCTTCGTTCCGTCCTCGGAAGCCTGGCCGCGGCTGATCATGATGCCGGTTCCCATCGTATCGATCCAAGTGTGGATGTATTCCTTGGCCAGGCGGTCGTAGGCAACGGTGCCCTGCCCTTGAAAGTCGCCAAAATCCGGCGACTTGGTAGTGAATCGCTCGGTCACGTAGCGCCCCTTGAGGAGCATGCGGAAAGTGGCTTCACCGGAACTCTTCATGGGCGGAGCCCCCGGCATCATCCAGTAGGTACTCTCCGTCTTCCAGGTTCCCACCCAGGAGCGGAGAACCTTGTGCTCTTTCCCCGGGGTGCCGTATTTCTTCATGATCTCCTCCATCTTGGCAGGATCAAAGTCGTCCTGCGCGGAGGCCGTGAGAGGTAAAAGAGCGAGGCAGGCAGCCCCGGTCAAAGTCTTGGCGTAGTGGATCGATTTCATGACAGCGGAAAAGGTGGCAGGCTGGAGTAGGGGAGGGAAGGAGGAACTGCCAATCGAGAGGCGGTCAATCACTTTCAAGACCACCAATCACCGTCCGAAAACCAGGAAGACGTGATACAAGTAGAGCTCCCGCATGAGAAAGTTCGTGCGCGACTTGAAGGATTGGAAGCGGGAGGTGGTGGTGCCGGATTGGTAGGCGTCGATGCCCTGGCGCCGGGCGATGAGGACGCCGCGCTTGAGATGCCACGGGTCACTGACAATGAGAGCGGTGCTCATGTCTTCCGTCTCGAGGAGCTTCTTCGCTTCGGAGAGGTTTTCGACGGTGGTCTGCGATTTGGTTTCAAGGAAGAGTGCCTCTGCCGGAACGCCGTGACCGAGGCAGTAGGCATGCGCAACCTGGGATTCAGAATAGGGCGCTCCCTCTCCGTAGCCACCGGTCAGGATGAGCGCCTTCACGCGGCCTTCCTCATAGAGCTTGATGGCGTGATTGAGGCGTTCCTCAAGGACCGGCGAGGGTTTGTTGTGCCAGGCGGCGGTGCCCAGGATGATCGCGCAGTCCGCCGTGCGCCCGTCATCGCGAAAGCCATAGCGACTGATCGAGATGACCTGCCAGGTGGTATAAACGATTCCAGCGAGGAGGACGCCGAGAAGAATTCTCGCGATGCGCTTCATCCGCCGAGGTGCTGGGGCCGAGGCCTGTTCGTCGGGATGGCTGGTTCCCTCAGTCTCCGTCATTCCACGGCTCCACTCTAGCGCGTTCATTGGGAGATGCCAGCACTAGTGCAGCGTCGCAGAAATACCTGCACAGCTGAGTATTCAATTTTTTTGGGAGGAAGAAGTGGCTCCCTTCGCTCGCGTTCGGTAGAGGGACGCGGTTTTTTCCCCGATTTCTGCGTTCTTCTTCCGTCACGGAGCAGGCTCCGCTCCTTCCTCACGCCTTGAACTCGCAAAAAAATCCTCGCGCAGCTGCACAGTTAGTCCCGCGACGGTGCACGAGTGTCCGGCAGCATGCCGGGTTCGGTCGAGAGCCCGCAGATTCTTTGCTCGGCCCGCCGAATCCTGGAGACGGATCGCTCAATCAATGCGCTTCCAGCCAGTTCGCCCCCATCCCGGTGTCCACCTTGATCGGAACGCCATTGGGCAGGGGCAGCGCGATTTGCATGGCTTCGGTGATCATTGGGATGAGCACTTCGGCTTCGCTTTCGTGGAGGTCGAAGACAAGTTCGTCGTGGACCTGGAGGAGCATTTTACTCTGGTAGGAGCCGGCCTGGAGAAACTCCTGCACGCGGATCATGGCCAGCTTGATCATGTCGGCGGCGCTGCCTTGGATGGGGGTATTGATCGCCGCGCGTTCGGCGTTGCCACGTACCGTCGCGTTGGCGGAGTTGATGTCCCGCAGGTAGCGGCGGCGACCGGTGAGGGTCTGCACGCACCCGTTTTTCCGGGCTCCCGCGATGGTGGCGTCCATGAACGCCTTCACTTCGGGATACTGCTCGAAGTAGGTGTCGATGATGTCACCGGCTTCGCGGCGCGGGATCCCGAGGCGCTGGCCCAGCCCGAAGGCGGAGATGCCGTAGATGATGCCGAAGTTCACCATCTTGGCGGCGCTTCGCATGGCGGGTTCCACTTCGTCGACGCTCACCCCATTCACCTTGGCGGCGGTGGCTGCGTGAATGTCCAGGTCCTTCTCGAAGGCTTCGATCATTCCGGCATCGCCCGACATTGCGGCCATGATGCGGAGTTCGATCTGGGAGTAGTCCGCGGACAGCAGGGTGAATCCCTCCCCGCGGGGAACGAAGGCGGTGCGAATCTCACGTCCCAACTCGCTGCGCACCGGAATGTTCTGGAGGTTCGGATCACTGGAGGCCAGGCGTCCGGTGGCCGCGACCAGTTGGTGGAATTGGGTGTGCACCCGGTTGTCCTTTTCGGCGACCCACTCGGGCAGGCGGTCGATGTAAGTCGACTTCAATTTTGCTGCTTCGCGGTAGGCGAGGACATCGGCCACGAAGGGATGCTTGAGCGCGAGGGCGGAAAGCGTTTGCTCGTCGGTCTTGTACTGGCCGGTGGTGGTTAGGCGCGGTTTTTCGACCAGCTTCATTTCGTCGAAGAGGATTTCGCCCAGTTGCTTGGGGGAGTTCAGGTTGAAGTCGCGGCCGGCCTGCTTGACCAGGGAGGCGGAAAGTTTGTCGATGCGTTTCTGCATGCCGACGCCGCAGGCCTTCAGGACCTCAAGGTCGAGGGCGATTCCCTCGTCTTCGATCGCGACCAGGACCGGGAGGACGGGGGCCTCGATGTCGTAGAAGACCCGGTGCTGGCCCATTTCCTCCAGCCTGGGGCGCAGTTTTCCGGCGAGCTGCTGGGTGACATCGGCATCTTCGGCAGCGTATTCGGCGAGTTTCTTGACGGGGATGGAAGCGACGTCGATGACCTCGGACTGGTCGAAGAGATCGCCCTGTTGCGGGCCGGAGTCCTTGGCCGAGGGATCCCCGCTGCACAGCTCCGTGAGCTTGATCGGGGTGTAGGCAAGGAGGGACTCGGAGAGGTAGTCCATGGTGTGCCGCTGATCGGGCGCGAGGAGGGTGTGGGCGATCAAGGTATCAAAGAAGGGACCAGTGACTTCGAGGCCGTGGTTGAGCAGGACCGCGAGATCGTACTTCAGGTTGTGTCCGATCTTTTCCGCGCTTCCCGTGAGGGCTGGGCGGAAGAGTTCGAGGGCATCCGCATCGGGGAGCGTGGCATACCAGCCTTCGCCGGCCTTCCACGAAAATGCGATTCCAAGGAGCTGCGCGTTGAAGCGATCGAGGGAGGTCGTTTCGATGTCGAAGCAGAAGCACTCTTCCTTCCCCAACAATTCAGCGAGCTTTCTGCGCTTCGCCTCGGTGTCGGCCAGGGTGTACTTGGGTTTGAGGTCGGCGATGGTCTTGAGATCGGCCTGCAGGACTTCCGCGCCCTCGTCGTCGACAACCTTGGTGGTCAGGCCCCGGCCCGCGACGAACTCCTTTCCGAAGAGGCGTTTGCCGAGCGCGTTGAACTCGAACTCGGTGAAGAACGACTTGACCGCTTCATCGTCGCGCTCCTGCAAGGCGAGGTCGGCGATGGTATGGACCACCGGAACATCGAGGATGATGGTGGCGAGCTCCTTCGAGAGGAGGGCCTGCTCGGCGTTCTCGATCACGCGCTCCTTGAGCTTCCCCTTCAATTGATCGGTGTTCTCGAGGAGCTTCTCGACCGATCCCCATTCGGCGACGAGTTTCTTGGCGGTCTTCTCACCGACGCCGGGCACGCCGGGGATGTTGTCGGACTTGTCACCCATGAGGCCGAGGATATCGATCACCTGTTCAGGCCGCTCGATGTCCCAGAGTTCGCGCAAGGCGGGGAGGTCGACGATCTCGTGATCGTTTCCCCGGCGGCCGGGTTTCCACATCACGCTGGTCTCTGAGATGAGCTGCCCGAAGTCCTTGTCGGGAGTGACCATGAAGGTTTCGATCCCACCCTCCGTGTCGGCTTGGTGGGCGAGGGTCCCGATAATGTCGTCGGCCTCGTAGCCGTCGAGCTCCAGGACGGGGATGCGGAAGGCCGCGCAGAGGCGTTTGAGATTGGGGAGGGCGATGGCGAGATCCTCGGGCATCTCTTCCCGGTTGGCCTTGTAGGCGGGGAACATCTTGTGCCTGGGGGTGGGAGCCCGGGTGTCGAAGACCACCGCGAGGTGGGTTGGCTTCTCCTTGTCCAGGATGGTCAGCAGGGTGTTTGTAAACCCGAGCACGGCCGAGGTATTGACCCCTTGGGAGCTGAAAATTGGATTCCGGATGAGGGCGAAGTGAGCCCGATAGGCAAGCGCCATCCCATCCAGCAAAAAGAGTCGCTGCATCCCTAAGAATTCCGGCCCAGGATCGTCAGGTCAACGGTTTCCCCGGATTTGACAAAACTCTCGCTTGCATGGGGTATCTTTAGGTAGAACCTTCACACCTATGAAATACATCGTTTGGGCCATCGCGATTATTCTCTGTTTCGTCTTCGGGCGAATTATGTACTCGCCCCTCGGCCCCGCGCTGCTTGCGCAGGGGAGTTCCGCCAGTGAGGGCTCCGAGCGCCCCACCGTGGTTTTCGGGACCGGCTCCAATGAGCTGCGGATTACGATCAATCTGAAAACGGTGGGAGAGCGGGAAATGCCCACCAGCGTGCTGCTGAAAAAGAAGACTCCGGTGGCCGCGGCGGACGGCAGCTCGCAGACCATGCTCGCAAAGGGCGATTCCGTGACGGTGGTCGAGCGAAAGGGGCTCCACCTGGTGATCACCGCAGGCGGTCCCTTGACCGGTCTGGTGGAAATCGAGGATACCGACTTTACCGAGCGCGTGATCGAGTATCGCGCCCAGCGTTACTTTGGAAATCCGATTGCGAAGAATCCCACGCCCCCGGCTCCGACCCCCCCCCCGACGCCCACTCCCCCCCCGACGCCCACTCCGACCCCGACGCCCACTCCGACCCCCACTCCCACCGTGGTGGTCAACGATTCCCCGCCCGCTCCTCCGGAGCCGGCCCCCGCTGCTGCGTTGAACGCAGAGCAAATCGTGGAAGTGATGAAGGCCAGCGTTCAGGGTGGCTCCATCAAGGAGTTCACCCTGGCCCAGGTGCAGGGCTGGAAAGCGGGTGAGGAGGAGGACGTCGACGGCGAGACTTACCAAACTGGTCTCGCAGCCTACAAGGCCCAGACCATTTTTGGCGAAAAGACCGTGCAGGCCAAAGCCCTCATCAAGGGTGGCAAGGTCACCAAGTGGATCTACGCCAAGACCGGGATGGAGATTCGCTAACGCGAAAGAGACCTTCGAGGTCTCGTCTGAATACGGCCCCTTCCTCAGCCAATGAACTTGGTCCTCAAGTGCTTGAGATAATAATCCGGGTTGGTCCTCTCCCCGGTCGCTGATTCCATCAATTCCTGCGGAAGGAGGGTGGAGCCCGGAGCATGCACGTTCTCTTGCATCCACTTGAGGAGGGGTGCGTAGTCCGCGCTTTCAGTCGCTGAGGAGATCGCTTCGTCCTCCATCGCCTTGGCGTAGAGCTGTGCGGCGTTCAGGTTGCCGATGCTGTAGGTGGAGAAGTAGCCGAGGCCCCCCATCGACCAGTGAATGTCCTGCAGGCACCCATGCGCGTCGTCGGGCGGACGGAAGCCAAAGAGCGATTCGAACTCGGCATTCCAAGCCTCCGGAACATCGGCGATCCCAAGGTCGCCGTTCAGGAGACGTCGCTCGAGTGAGAAGCGCAGGAGGATGTGCAAGTCGTAGGTAGCTTCGTCGGCCTCGACCCGGACGCAGGAGTACTCGGCGCGGTTGACGCCGCTGAGAAAGTCGTCGAGGGAGAGCTTGCGCAGGTTGGGGAAGATCTCGGCAGCACGGGGGAGCCACTTTTCCCAGAAGGGACGTGCGCGGCCGACGTGGTTTTCCCAGAGACGCGATTGCGATTCATGGATGCCGAGGGAGACCGCAGCTCCGGACGGGAGACCATGGTCGGACTCGGGCAGGCCCTGGTCGTAAAGGCCGTGGCCCGCTTCGTGCAGGACGCCGAAGAGCGAGGAAAGAAAATTGCGATCCTCGTAGCGGGTGGTGAGCCGCGTGTCACGGGGCCCCAAGTGGGTGCAGAAGGGATGGGTGACCGTGTCGATGCGGCCCGCGTCAAAGTCAAAGCCCACACTTTCGGCAATCTCGCGGTTCAGTTGCTTCTGGTCCTCGACCGGGTAGTCGGCCTTGAGGAGGTCGGCCGGGGTGGATTTGGAGTTTTCGACGGCCTGCCTCGCGATCTCGGCCACGGGCCCGCGGAAGCGATCGAAGAGCGCGGAAACTTCGGCGGTGTTGGAGCCGCGCTCATACTCTTCAAGGAGAGCGTCGTAGGGTTCGTCCTGGTAGCCCCAGAGCTCGGCCTTCTCCCGGGCAATCTCGAGGAGCTCGCCAAGCGCGGGCGCGAACATGGAAAAGTCCGATTCCTGCCGCGCTTCGACCCAAGCGGCCTTGCCACGGGAAGAGGACTCGGTGTCGCGCTCGACGAGCTCCTGCGGCAACTTGGTGGCCCGATCGAAGTGGTGGCGAAACTCGCGCAAATTGGCCCGTTCGGTGGGGTCGCCATTTTGCTCGGCCTCGGCCCCTTCCAAGGCGGAGCGCCAACGGTCGGAGGTGGCCAGTTCGTGGGCCTTGCCGGAGAGGTAGGCCAACTGCTGGGCGCGGTAGGGGACGGCGGCAGGGGGTAGTCCGGTTTCCTGGTCCCAACTGAGGGCCGAGGAGGTGGTCCCGAGGAGAGCCCGCTCCCGGGCCAGCTTGCAAAGAGATTGATAGGCACTCACTGCGGGAGCGCTTAGCGGGGCGGGGATCTCCCGGCAAGGCAAAGGGTACGGGGAGCCAGTTGTGATACAAATTTCCTTGATTGACCAAAGAACTTACCCATGCTCAGCGTTGGAGGAATAAGCATCAGGAAGTAACACTTTTCGATCACTTGTCGTATCCCGGGAGACCAATGAGTATTGTTAGCAGCTACGCCACCCCTGACGCAGAACAGGCCCTCAAGCATCAACGTCGCGTGGCCACCGTCACCAGCTTGGTGATCTCGATCCTGTCCGTGGTGTTGGTCGGCGTGCTTCTCGCGTTGATCCTCCTGCCGAGCATCAGGATCAAGGCCAATCCGATCGTCACCTACACGGCCGAGCAGCCCGAGGACGATATCATCGATCGCCCCGAAGTGACCCCGCAGGTGCAACGGCAACCGTCGGCACCAAGCTCGGCCATGTCGAAAGTGATCGCCTCGATCACCCCTTCTCCCGTTGCGGTGCCCGTGCCCGAGGTGGATGTGCCGGATCCCTCCCTCGACTTCGGAGACGGGGATGATTTCGGGGAAGGATGGGGCAGCGGCAGCGGGTTTGGAACCGGCAGTGGTGGGACCACCTTCTTCGGCCAGTCGGTGAAGGCGGAGCGGATCGCCTACGTGATCGATTACTCAGCGTCGATGCGTGGGCAAGGCCGGGAAGACCTGATGCGCAAGGAGCTCACCGATTCGGTGAAGAAGATCTCGATGAGAACCAAATACGCCCTCATCTTCTTTGCGGGTCCGGCCTGGGTGGCGGGTGACGATGTCGACTGGAACAAGCAGGGCGCGATCGTCACTGGAAAGGGCGGACACAAGTTCAACTGGAAGTCGAAGGGCAAAGCCAATGACTGGGTGCACAGCGGGAAGAAAGAGCCCGTAGACTGGCTCGAAGCGTCAAAGGGGCAGATTTCCAAGACGCGCAAGATCATCACCGAGACTCGCCTCGTGTGGGGCACCCGTTGGGACAATCCCCTTGAGATGGCGCTCAACATGGATCCTCCGCCGCAGGTGATCTACTTCATGACTGACGGGGCCGCCAGTGGCTCCGACAAGTGGGCGCGTTCAGTTGGGCTCAATGCCAAGAGAAAAGGCATCACGATCAACTGCATCGCCATGATGGAGCCCAGGGCTCACAAGGACATGGATGACCTCGCCAAGCGCACGGGCGGCCAGTTCACCATCGTTATGAAGGGTGGGAAGCGTAAGAAGGTTCGCTAGTCCCCCCACCCCCCTGATCAATTAATTCGGGGTAGGCTGCCTTGGCAGCCTCGCTACAGAGGCGCATGATCTGTCGCGTTTCGCTGGCTTGAAGACACTTGCTGGCCAAGGCAGAGCATTCCGTATAACTCAGCAGCCGCACGGCCTGCTTTACCAGCGGCAAGAGGGGCGCGCCCACCGAGAGCTCATCAACGCCGAGCCCGACGAGGAGGGGGAGCATGATGAGGTCGCCCGCCATCTCACCGCAAACCCCGGTCCAGATGCGGTGTTGGGAGGCGCCATCGATGACGGTTTTGATCAAGCGCACCACGCCCGGATGCCCTGCCCGGTAGAGTTTCGCGACCCGGGGATTCACGCGGTCGACTGCGACGGTGTACTGAATCAGGTCGTTCGTGCCGATGGAGAGGAAGTCGACTTCGGCGGCGATGTCGGACGCCACCATCGCGGCGGAGGGAACCTCGATCATGGCGCCCACTGAGATCTCCTGGTTATATTCCACACCGCGTTCGGCAAGCTCGGCCATGGATTCAACGAGAAGCCTCTTGGCTTCACGTACTTCGCCGAGCCCGGAGATGAGCGGGAACATGAGACCGACGCGCCCGCAGGCCCCGGCGCGCAGGATGGCGCGGAGTTGCTCCTTGAAGAGATCCTTGCGTGCGAGCGAGAAGCGAATGCCGCGCCAGCCGAGGAAGGGATTCGGCTCCGGCTCGGCGAGAGGTTCCCCCGGCACCTTGTCGCCGCCAGCATCGAGGGTGCGGAAGATGACCTCATCCGGGGCGACGCTTTTCGCGATCCGGGAGTAGAGTGCGGCCTGCTCTTCCTCATCGGGACACTCTTCGCGTTCGAGCAGGAAAAACTCAGTCCGAAACAAGCCGACCCCTTCCGCCCCCGAGCGTTCCACCAGTTTGAGCTCGTGTTCAAACTCAATGTTGGCGGAGAGCGTGATGCGGCGGCCGTCGGTCGTGACCGCTTCGGCGTCCCGCAGCTTGTCGAGCTTGGCCCGCTCGCGCTTCCGGACCTCCTCGAGCTCGCGGTAGTGCGCGCTCGTCTTGGCGGTCGGGTTGACGATCAGCGTGCCCCCGTAACCATCCAGGATACACGGATCGAGGGTGTGGAGATTGAAGACGGCGTTTTGGAGTCCCACAATCGCGGGAATGCCGAGGGAGCGGGCAAGAATGGCCGTGTGGGAGTTCGCGCTCCCTTGCTCGGTGGCAAAGCCGAGCACATGGTGCCGATCCATCGCGGCGGTGTCGGAGGGGGTGAGGTCGTAGGCGACCAGGATGTGTTGGTGCTCGGGCTCTTCTGCGTTCTCCTGCTCTTCCTCGGGAGCAAAGTTGCGCAGGACGCGCTGGCAGACGTCTTCGATGTCGGCGGTGCGGTCGCGCAGGAAGGGATCGGGGATGCGCCGCATGGACTCGAGCTGGTTCTGCATCACGGCGTAGAAGCAATACTCCGCATTTTGGCGGCGCTCCTCGATGGCCTCAGGCACACCCACGAGGACGATGGGGTCCTCCAGCACAAGCATGTGGGCCTCAAAGATGCGACCCTCCTCATTGCCGGAGAGCGATTCCATGTGGGAGCGGAGGCCGTCCAGTTGCTTGGTCGTCCGGCGCAGGGCCTTCTGGAAGCGCTCAACTTCCCGGGCGACGTTGCCGATGGGATGGACTTCCGGAGCTGAGAACCCCCTGGCCACCACGTGGAGCGGTCCAAAGACGATCCCACGGGAGACAGGAATCCCCGTGTAGACCACTTCCTTACGCACACCCATCTAAAGCAGTCTGACCGGAGCCTGAGGCGCGGTCAATGCCTCGGGAAAGGGTGCCATTCTTACACGCCTACTATCAGGCATCTTCAAAATTACGCCCAACCAGAGCTTCGATGGCGGTGAGGGCGTCTTCGGCATCGTTGCCTTCGGCCATCACGTTGAGGACCGATCCGTGTCCTGCTGCCAGCATCATGAGGCCCATGATACTCTTGCCGTCGACTTCCTCGCCGTCCTTCTCTACCCGGATCTCCGCATCATACCGGCTCGCCGTCTTCACAAATTCAGCGGCGGGCCGGGCGTGGATTCCCAGTTTGTTGGATATAGTGAGTTCCCTGCTAGGCATAGATTGCAGCGTCGGCTCAGTACTTTAGGGACGGGGTGCGGCTGGGGGGAAGGGAAATTTCCAGTTCCGCATATCTTCTTAGAGATCGGAGGACTTTGGCGCCATTTTGGCCAGCAGCTTCTGGTTGAATTCGTCCGCCATATCGTAGCCGAGGCGACGGAGCTGGAGGTCGAGCGCGGCCACCGCGACGAGGCGGGCGGTATCGCGGCCTGCGGCCACCGGGATTTCCACGTGAGGAACCGAGTGGCCCAGCAGGATATAGCCTTTTCGCCGAATTCCCAGTCGGTCGACATTGTTGAGATCGGCTTCCCCTTTGAGGGTCACCACAAGGTCCAGCCGCTTCTCGGGGCGGATGGCGGAGAGACCGTAGAGGTTGGCGGCGTTGATAATGCCAATTCCGCGCATCTCGATGTAGCCGCGTGCGAGGTCCGGCGCAGAAGTGATCAGCTCGTCACCATGGCGCCGCACGCGCACGAGGTCGTCGGCCACGAGGGCCCCGCCCCGCTCAAGCAAACCGATTGCGGTTTCGCTCTTTCCTGATCCACTGCTGCCCATGATGAGCACTCCTACGCCGCGGTAGTCCACCATGCAGCCGTGCACCGAGGTGGACTCCGCAAACTCCTGCTCAAGCCGGATGGAGGCGAGGTTGAGAAACTTCATGGTCACCATCGGGGTGCGAAAAAGGGCGACCTTGTAATCGTTGGCCACGGCAATGAGTTCTTCGGGCAGGACGTGGTCGCGGGACGCCACGAGGCAGGGGATTCTCTTCTCACAGAGTTGGCGAAATCGCGTCGCGCGAAGTTGGTGAGAGAGCTTCTTGAGGTAGGAGAGCTCGGAGTTTCCGACAACCTGGATGCGCTTGTTGGCGAAGTAGGTGAAGAATCCGGCCAGCGCGAGACCGGGCCGGTTGGGCGCCGGTTCGCGGATGGAGCGTTCAAAGCCGTCGCGCGATCCCACCAATTTGAGGTGGAGCGACTCTTGGTGGCGCTCGTAGAATTCGCCCACGCTGATCGAGCTGACCTTAACTACCCGGGAAGCCATGGCCCGAACCTAGGAGAGATCTGCGGCGACTGCCAGCCGTGTTGTGGGAATATCAGTCTCGCAGGAATGGTGCCGGGTGATCTCGACTCGGGGAATCGGGTCCACGAGATGCCGCTAGGGAGGAGACCACCGCTTCGGGGCCCGGGATGGGGCCTCGCCGGAAGGGGATGGGAGCCTTCATCGAGGACGAGGAGCAGGGACGGGCAAGCGGTGCACACCCTGGGGCCATTATTTCTGGAGGGCGGCGATGCGCGCCACAATGCGTTGGTGGCTCTCGGCAAAGTACTCGCGATCCCCCTTCTCGGCCAGTTGCTCTCCGCGGGAGACGGCCTTCTCCAGCAAGGATGCCACCTCGTTTTTGGATCCGCTCACGGCATGGGCATACGCCAGTTCGAGGGTCCCGAAGGCGCGGTCCCACTCGGTGCCCTCCTCGTTCTCGAAAAATGCGCAGCCCTGGCCGGCAAGTTGGAGCGCCAGTTCGCCGTTGCCATCCTGGGCCGCGACTTCGGCGAGAAGAATTCGGGCCCGCATGTCGTTGACCGGTGTTCCCATCTTTGCCCAGTGATACGCAGCGGCGTGGGCGTTGATCCTCAGCTCGTGATCTTCCTCCTCACTGCGAACGGCGAGTTCCGCAAGTTCCCACGCACGGTTGTTGCACTCCACCGCGAAGTAGCGATGCATTTTCTGCACCCTTTCTGGATCGGGGCCAGACATGTCAGGATCGTGGCTCGTGGGGCGAGCCGGTCAAGAACTGGTTTCCTCGGGCGGGGGTCCCATGTTGGTGTTGCCCGGAGGAGTCGGCTTGCGGTGCTTCTCGGCAAAGTGGGCTTCGAGGGAGTCGATCATCTCGAGATTGCAGAGACGTTCCTCGAGTTCACTGATGCGCTTCGTCAACACTTCGTTCTCTTTCTGGTTCACCAGTTTTTCCCTGGAGGACCAGATTCGCATAGCCATCAAGCCGGAGCCGAGGATGAGCGCGAGAGGAAGAGCACCGGCTATGAGAGGAGATTTGAGCAGGGCTGCGAGGGGAACGCAAAGGGCCAGGCCCGCGAGGGTGATCCAACCAACTGTCGCGATACCAGACACCCGCGGGTCTCCAGTCCGCTGTTCCCTTGAAAGATCTGGTGGTGTTCCCATGGGTCGAATGATTGAGTGGTCTTCAGTGTAGAGAGGAGTGCCGCCTCTTCGCCAATACAATCTGCGGCCGACTTTGCATCGGGGATGGGCTCAGGAGGAGGGCGCGGCAGCGTAACTGCAACGACAGGAGGGATCACCGTGAGGGAGGACGGGAGCTTCGTCGATGGCGTAGACCTTTCCCGCCATCTTGCGGCAGGCGCTGCCCGCCTTTTCTCCGCGGGTGCGGACTGAGATTTTCTTGACGCCCGCCTCGCGGAGGTGGCCGAGGCGGTGCTGCTCCAATCCGGCTGCATAGAGCAGTTGAATCACCTCCTCAGGCTTGAATTTATAGGTCCAGTCTCCGCTCACGTCGACAAACTCCTTCACGTCGCGCGCGCCCCAAAGTTCCATGGCAGCTGCCACCACGCGGAGGGGCTTGAGGACCTTGGCCTTGATGGTGGGGTCCGGGCTGTAGTCGTGCTCCAGGATGAACTCGATAATCGATACCGTCTCTTTCTCATAGAGCGTGCCCGCGCCGCCATAGTAGTTGCTGCTCACCGTGACCGCTTCCTGCACCTCACCAATGATGAGTGCGGAGAGGGATTGGGAGACGGCTTCCTTGCGGTACATGCGGAGGGGAGGTGAGGTGAGAGGATTCCACGATGCAGGGGTCCGGGGCAGGGCGCAAGACGCGATGCGGGGAAAGTGTTCGCCCCTGGCCCGCGCAAATGAACACGATTTATGCGGGGTCCCCCGATTTGAACGAACCCATCCGGGTGTGCCAGGATTTCCTGCACCTCGCCCCACTCGGGAGGGAAAAGAGCTTCCCCAAAGCAAGTCTGGTCGAGATAGCGGGGCACCGCGAGGGGATCTTCCTCCTTCTCGAAGACGACTCTGGATCCGTCCACCACCACGGGAACCTGGCAGTAGCGTCCGTCCGTGATGCGCGCTCGCTCCGAGATTCCATCGGTTCGTCGGCACCGCTTGATGGGAAGCCAGGCTCCACGCGGTGGGGCACAATCGCGGTGAGAGTGAACCTTGCCCGCTGTCATGAGCGTGAGCTCACCTCACCTGGCTCCGTCCCGTCAATTGCTCCCTGTATCGAGTTCGAGGAGGGAGTAATCGCCGTCGTCTTTTCGCTTGTAGACGATCTGGGTCACCCCCCGCCGCGCGTTCTTGAAGAGCACGAAAGGTTGATCGCTCAGCTCCAGCTCCATGATGGCCTCCTCCTTGTAGAGGGTGCGGAGGCGATAAGAATCCCGATGGATGGTGGTGGGTTCCGGTTCGGGGCCCTCTTCATCTTCCACGATGACGTGGGTATCGAGGAAGTCTGAGGCGTAGATCCGCTCGTCGAGGTGCTTGATCGTATTCTCGGGCCGGGGACGATGTCTCTTCAGGAGCCGCGTCTTGTACTTGCGCATGCGGCGCGCGATCTTGTCGATGGTCTCATCGATGCTCTTGTACATGTCCTCGGTCTCGGAGGAGGCATCAATGGTGATGTGGTTGGCGCAGAAGAGGATAATCTCTGCGACATGGCGCTTGCCCTGCACGTCAAGAATGGCTTTGGCCTCGATGATGCGGGGGTAGTCGAGGTGAAGGCCCTCGATCTTGTGGGTGGCGTATTCTTTGAGGGAATCAGTCGCTTGCTCGTGGCGGACGGTTACTGTAACAGTTGGGTCGGCGTTTGCGCTTTGCATCTTTTTTGATCTTTGTGCAGACGGGAATTTTTTTTCATCCGTCACCTATCAGCTTAGAGCACGGGAAGCCCTTTCTCCAAGCACCTCTTTGCATCTTGGGCGCGATTGTTGATAAACCGCTCGTTTTTGCGCCTGGCGGGATTGATTTTATCATGCTTGTGCGCCTCTCGCTTCACACAGTTTGAAATCTGAGAGTTGCAACCTGAAATCCCCCTACATCCGAAAATTCTCGCCGAGGTAGTGACGACGGGCCACCGGATCGTTGGCGAGTTGCTCAGAGGGCCCCTCCAGAACCACGCGGCCTTCGAGCAGGAGGTAGGCCCGATCGACGATCTCAAGCGTTTCGCGCACGCTGTGATCCGTGATCAGGAGGGCAAGGTCGTACTCTTGGCGCAGCTGGTTGATGATCTTCTGGATGTCGAGGACGGCCAGGGGATCGACGCCACTGAAGGGTTCGTCGAGCATGAGGAGACTCGGCTCGGTGCAGAGGGAGCGCGCAATGGAGAGGCGCCGTTTTTCTCCGCCCGAGAGCGTCAGGGCGGAGGAATTGCGAACACCTTCGATTCCGAATCGTTCCAACAGTTCATCGCACTTGGTCTTGCGTTCCTTGCGCTTGAGGTCGCGGCGCGTTTCGAGGACCGCCATGAGATTCTGCTCCACGCTGAGCTTGCGAAAAATGGACTCTTCCTGCGGGAGATACCCCAATCCGAGCCGCGCGCGCTTGTGCATGGGAAGGCGGGTGACCACTTTTCCACTCATCAAAACCTGCCCCGCGTCGGGTGGAACGAGGCCGGCGATCATGTAGAAGGTGGTGGTCTTGCCCGCACCATTTGGACCGAGCAGGCCGACCACTTCACCGGGCCCAACCTGCAGGCTGACGTTTTCTACCACGGGTCGCCCTCCGTAGACCTTGCGCAGGCCCTCGGCCTGGAGAACGGGCTCGGCCCCAGGTTTTGTCCGGGGCGGGGTGGGGTTTGATTGTTGTCCGGCGTCGGCTTCCACAGGGCTCAGTTTCCGTTATTGTCGGCGTGCTGCTTTCGCAGTTCATCAAAGTCGCCTTGGTCGAGGGAGTTTTCCCATTTGCCCTTCTTGGCGTAGAAGCTCCCATTCGCAAAAAAGAGGAGATACAATCCTTTCTCCCGCGCCTTGAGAAAGCTCTTTCCCTGCTGGATGAGGGGATAGCCACCACGGAGGACAATATTGCCGGTCCTGGCTTCGTAGGTGGCGGTCTCTGCTGAGGCCGTGACATCCGCGGCCTTTCCGCGGGGATCCTTTCGCGTCACGGTGACCCCGCCGGTGGCCACGATCTTGTCGACGTCGGAAAAGGCCTCGGGCCCTTCGAGCCGGCCCTTCTCCGCATTCTCCCGCACCTTGAGATGAATTCTCATGATGCCGGTGCAGTTCAGGCGGAAGCGGGAGTCCACCACCACGATGTCGTCGAGGTAGACAATCTGGCCTTTGAAGGAGTCGAAATAGAGCCCCCCCTTGCAGCTGGCGGCGATGATGTTCGGGGAGTTCTGTTTTTCCCCACTCTTGGTGCGAAGGTTGGCGAGGTCGCCCCGGGTGGTCCACTTGCCGGGCTCCGCAAAGAGGCTCCCGTTCTCGTAGAACCGCAGATAGAGGTCGCGTTCTCCGGCCTCCAGGGCGTTGCTGCCCTGGCGGATGGCCGGGGTTCCGCCCTGCAGCAAGAGATCGGATGTTCGGACATTGAATACCGCGTGCTCCGCCTTGGCTGTCACGGGCGCACGCTTGCCCCCGGGATCGTTGCGCACCAGGGTCACCTCCCCGCTCGCCACGATGTGGTCCACGTCGGACCACGCTTCAAGCCCCTCCAATTGTTCTTCCCCGGGGTTGGATTTCCTGCGCAGGAAGACCTTCAATTCGTCCTTCGCAAATATGGAGAATCGAGGCTCCGTGATCTCGATCTCCCCGAGATAAACAATGTGGCCATCCTTGGCATCGAAGTAGATCCCGCCGGTGCAGGTTGCGGTGATGGTCTGGGGCTTCTCTTCCTTGGCAGCGTTGTCGGGGTTCCCGACCTTTTCCGGGTCAGCGACCTCATCGCTCGCAGGAACCTTGTCTGGTGCCGGCCCGGTTGCTTCCTCGCCCTCCGTCTTCTTGGAATCCTCCTTCCCCTCCTCGTTCTTCTTCTCCTCCTGCAAGCTGGCGAGATCTCCGACCGTGGTCCAGCGACCCTCTTCGGCGAACACATTGCCGTTGGCGTAGAAGCGCAGGTAGAGATCCGGGTCACCCGCGCGGATGGAGTTCAGTCCTTGTTGAATGGTGGGAGTGCCGCCCTGCAGCACGACGTCGCCGGTCCTGACGTCGACGATGGCGGTTTCCGCGGTGGCCGTGATGGGCGGACGTTTCCCCTGCGGATCGTTCCGCACCACCCGCACGCCGCCGGATGCCACGATGGTCTTGAGGTCCGACAAATCTTCCGGGATGGTATCCTGGCTGCTCTTGGCGAGGTCCCGCCGTTCGAAGAAGATCTTGAGGTGGCCCGAACACGTCATCTGAAAGCGCGCTTCGGTCACCTCGATGTTGCGCAGGTAGGAAATTTGTCCCTTTTCGGGATCGAGGTACATCCCGCCCTCGCAGGTGATGATGATTTCACCCTGGCCCAACTTGGCCCCCAGGCGGCCGGGGAGAGGGGTGGGATCGCCGGTGGAGACCTTGGCGAGCACGTTGCCTTGCTTTATGCGATTGGTGAAACTGCGGAAGCTCACCTCGGCGGCTTGGCTGAGTTGCTGGCTGCGCGTCATGAACGCGCGAGTGGGAGCGCGGTCAGCGAGAACCGACTTGCTTCGCGATTTCAGCAGGGCGTTGAGCTCCCGGCGCTCGGTCGGGGTGAGACCTGTGGGCTCGAGAAACTCGGGAACGAACTCGGCGACCACCGGGCGCGGAACGGGAGGCGTGCTCTCGTCCTTCTTCTGCTCGTTCTCACGCTCCTCCTTCTTTTCGGGTGGCCGGATGAAGGTGGTGAAGACCGGACCGCGTATGAATCCCTGGCGTGTGTCGAGGAGGAAGATACCGCCCGTGCCTCGCCCTTTCACACTCTCGCCTGCGAGCGTGATCAACTCCTTGGCTTTCAGGATTCCGGTGCTCTGGTCAAACTCGGCGGTGCTCATGTGCACTCGCAACAGTTCCTCCTCCTTCTTTGAGAACACCCGCACCCTGATGTCTTCGCCGCGGATCTTCTGCTCCGAGATGATCTTGAGGACTCTCGCACGCAGGAGGGCCGCGGGGCGCTTCTCCTTGTCGAAGCGGGGGATGCGCACATCCTTGATCGTGCTCCCGGCCGGGAGAAGATCGAGAACGGGGGAAAATTTCTTGCGCGGGAGCTCCTTTCTGCCGGCCGGGTTCTGCGCCATGACGCCACCCGCGCCGAGGAGCACGAGGAGGAGAGAGAGTGGAGCAGAACGCATCGGGATTGTGACAGGGGAAGAGCCTATTGTAGGGCCTCGTGGATTCTAATCAATGAGACGAGGACACTTTCGATCTCTTCAAGCGGAATTTGGTTGGGGCCATCCGAGAGCGCTTCGGCCGGATTGGAGTGGGTCTCCATGAAGACGCCATCCACCCCGGTGGCCACTGCGGCGCGAGCGAGCACGGGCGCCAATTCGCCGTCGCCGCCGGTGGTCCCGCCCAGACCGCCCGGCCGCTGGACCGAGTGGGTGGCGTCGAAGATGACCGGAATGCCCTCCTTGCGCATCCAGTAAAGCGAGCGCATGTCAGCCACCAGGTTGTTGTAGCCGAAGGTCGAGCCGCGTTCGGTGATGAGAAACTGCTCGCAGCCAAAGGCCCGGAGCTTGTCCACGATATTGGTGCAGTCCCAGGGGGCCAGGAATTGCCCCTTCTTCACATTGACGGGCCGGCCGGTCTTGGCACAGGCTTCGAGGAGATCGGTCTGTCGGCAGAGGAAGGCGGGAATCTGGAGGAGGTCGATGTGCTCCGCGGCCTGGGCAGCCTGCTCCTCGGTGTGGATGTCAGTGGTGACCGGGACGCCGAGTTCCTTGCCGATTTCGCCCAGGATGCGGCAGCCCTCCTCGACCCCCGGTCCGCGATAGGAGTCCACCGCCGTCCGGTTCGCCTTGTCGTAGGAAGCCTTGAAGAAAAAGGGCGCCTTCACCCGCTCGCAGATCTTCTTGAGGGAGCGGGCCATCGCCCACGCGAATTCTTCGCTCTCCAGGCCACAGGGACCCAGGATGAAAAAGGGCCGGCCCCTGCCGACCTCGATGTTTTTGATCGTGAACGAATCTGCCATCTCCCCGCCTTGCGGTCATCATGCCGCAGGGAGGGACCGGATTCAATAGCGGGATTCCTCCCCTCCGCTCCAGGGTGGGGACCTACTCTGCCTTGGCACCAATCCGCTGCTGGATCTGCTTCCGCGCGGCCTTGTTCAGATTCTCAATCTGGCGGCTGGCCCCACGTTGGAAGGTCGCTGATTCCAGGGTGTTCATCTGGGGGAGCGCGGCCTGACAGGCTGCTTCGTTGGGCGAGCGTCATCCAAAGCTCATGGTGAGATGGCGCAGTCCCTTGATGGCGGCCACCTGCTCGAAGACCTCCGGCGACTTGAAGTCCCGCTGATCGATGAGCTCCAGCCTTTCGAGGGACTTGATTTCCTTCAAGAGGTCGAGGTGACTCTTCGTAATCTGTTTCGAGTTGGGCATGCCGAGCTTCAAGGCCTTGATTCCACCGTGCTTTGCGAGCGCCTCGAGAATGGCGGTGATCCCCGCTTCGCCCTTGTCGACGAGGTTGTAGAAACGAATTTCCACCGCGCTCACCTCGGCCGGGAGGGTCTGCGCCTGGTGAACGGTCTTGATGAGAACCAGCTCTGGGCTCTTGGGTCCCACGGGATCCGGGTCTGCCCCCGCGGAGGGCAGAGAAACGA
>JAYGGC010000165.1:0-28083 GCA_046581525.1 Roseibacillus sp.
CTGGGCTTTTCGGACCTGGGTTGTTACGGGGGAGAGATTGCCACCCCTCACCTCGATGCCCTCGCGAAAGGCGGACTGCGTTACACCCAGTTTTACAACACTGCCCGTTGCTGGCCCACCCGGGCCGCCCTTCTCACAGGCTACTACGCCCAACAAGTTCGCCGCGATGTCCTGCCCGGAGTAAAGAGTGGCAACCGTGGGGCGAGACCGTCGTGGGCGCCGCTCCTTTCGGCCCGGCTCAAGACCGCGGGCTACCGCTCCTATCACTCCGGCAAGTGGCACCTCGACGGCATGCCGCTGCAAAACGGGTTCGATCACTCCTACTACCTCAAGGACCAGAGCCGCTTCTTCAGTCCGCAAATTCACTGGGAAGATGACAAGAAACTTCCGCCGGTGAAACGCGACACCGGCTATTATGGAACGATCGCGGTGGCCGACGCCGCCATCAGGCACCTGAAGCAGCACGCCGCGGATCATTCCGGGCAACCCTTCTTCCAGTACGTCGCCTTCGCCGCCCCGCACTTTCCGCTGCACGCCCTGCCCGAGGACATCGCAAAGTGCGCTGATCGCTACCAGCCCGGTTGGGACGTGATCCGTGCGCAACGATGGAAGCGAGTGCAGGAACTCGGGATCGTGAAGGGAACCCTCTCGATGGTGGAGCGCAAGATCGGACCACCTTATCACTTTCCCGATCACCTGAACATCCTGGGCGAGGCCGAGGTGAATCGTCCGGTCCGATGGAAGGACCTCACCGCCAAGCAGCAGAAGTTCCAGCAAACGAAGATGGCCATTCACGCCGCCATGATCGAGCGCATGGACCGCGAGATCGCCCGCATCCTCGCTCAAGTCCGTGCCATGAAGGCCTTCGAAAACACCCTGGTCCTCTTTCTCTCCGACAACGGGGCGAGTGCCGAAATCATGGTGCGCGGTGATGGCCACGATTCCAAGGCGCCGATGGGATCGGCGGCCTCCTACCTGTGCCTGGGACCAGGGTGGTCCACCGCCTGCAACACGCCCTTCCGCCGGCACAAAACCTGGGTGCACGAAGGCGGATGCGCCACTCCCTTCATCGCGCACTGGCCCAAGGGCATCGCCGCCCGCAATGAGCTGCGACGCACTGCGGCCCACGCCATCGATGTGGTGCCCACCGTGCTTGAACTGGCGGGCATTGACGCCAGGCAAGAGGTCCCCTCCCCGGGACGCTCGCTGGTGCGCACCTTCCGGCAAGACGGCCGGGCCCTGCACAACAATCTGTGGTGGCTGCACGAAGGCAATCGCGCCCTGCGTGCCGGCGACTGGAAACTGGTGGCCGCCAAGGACGAACCGTGGGAACTCTTCAATCTCGCCAAGGATCGCACCGAGACGCGCAACCTTGCCGCCGAGCATCCCGAGATCCTCGCTCGCTTGGAAAACCAGTGGGAGGGCACCCTGCGCACCTTCGTCGAGTTGGCGAGCAAGAGACAGCCCGGGAAGGCCAGGTAGGCGCGAGAACTTGCCGCTAGAAACTCGCTTGCATCGATTCGGCCCATCCGTAGAGTGCCCCGCGTCAGGGGCCGTGGAGCGTCGGCTGGTGAATTCCGCCAGGTCCTAACGGAAGCAACGGTAGCTTGTCCGTCATTGCCGCGGCTCCCTGGCACCCCCCTTCAGAACGACTTCGAAGCGGTGGAGGGTTCCCCCGGGCCCAATTCTCCAATTCCGGATCGAAGGGGATGCTCACTCTCCCAGCTGGAAGAAATGCTGAACGACTTCGATGACGCCGAGAGGTTCCGGGGCGAGATCGTCGGCTGACTCGGGGCGATGGGCCGCGATCGTCCGGGCCGGATTGAGGCGGTTGCCTTCGTGCTGGGCGTAGCCATGACCCGGCTCGACAAAGGCGCCCTCGTAGATCTCGAAGTGGAGGTGCGCAAGCCAGGAGCCATGGCCGGTCCCCACCGTGCCGACCCGTTGCCCGCGGCCCACCAGCGCTCCCCGCGCGACCTTGATCTCCTGCAGATGACCGTAGAGGGAATGCACCAGCCGGCCATCGCGCAGGCGATGACCAACGATGACGATGTTGCCCCACTTGCCGCCAGAGTCTCCGGCGTAGACGACAAGTCCGTTCCCCGCCGCGTAGACCGTGTCACCCAAATCGGAATTCTCTCCCCCGATCCCGTTCAAGTCGTCGCCCAGGTGATTGGCGCCCGCATCCTCGCTCATTTCGAAGAAAGGCTGGGCATTGTAGGTCAATGCCCCGTGCTCTGAACCAAGGGGTTGATCAAGACGGGATACGGGCGGCACGCGAAAGCGGGTAAAGCCATCGTGAATGACGCATTTCCGATCGAAGACGGGCACCCGGCCGCTGGGATTCTCCTCGGTGATCTCAATCGCATAGCCAGGCGGCGCATCCGCTTCCTGCCAGGAGCGCAGCGAGTGGATCTGGTCCAAGGGTTTGGTCCCGCTAAAGAAGACGGCCCCGACGATGAAGAGAACGAACACGATAAGACCGATGATGACCTCGCTTCTGAATCCCCGCCTCATGAGACCTGCTAGAAGTCGAGATAGATCTCGGTCCGCCGGTTGGCCCGCCGGCCGGCCGGGTTGTCTTCACCGGTCTCCGTGGTGTTGGGGCGGCGCGGCTTGGACTTGCCCAGCGCCACCGTCTTGATCTGCTTGGGATCGACTCCACTATCGACCAGGAAATTGCGCACGGTCTCGGCCCGCCGTCCTGAAAGCCCCTTGTTGTAGGCCTCGGAGCCGATGGCATCAGTGTGACCGCTCAAGGTGAGTTCCTTCCCGGCATCGGTTTGCAGAAGCAGGGAAACGATCTCAAGCTGGCGCTGCGTGCGCGCGCTGAGCGTCTCCTCATCGAAACCGAAGTAAAGAATGAGGGTATCGCCACCCCCGGGATTGCGGATGAGGGGCGTGAAGTAGACGTCTCCGCCAGCCACCCTCTGCGCGTAATCGGCGAGCAGTTGATCAAGGTTGATTTCGGTGACGCGCCAGGGAGAGTTCTCGTCTTTGCGCTGCACATTGACCCCGAATTGGGCGGCCGCAGCTCCGTCGTGGGTCTCCACATTCGCGAGGAACGCTGCGGTGTTGTCGCGATTGAAGACCGCGCGCAAGGGCTTCTTCGCCCGCAGTTGGTACTGGCCTTCCTCAATCACGATACAGAGACCGGCGATCTTCGCATCGGACACCTCGTTGGAGTTCACAAACGACTTTGCAGTTTCAAAGCTTTGCTTGAGCGCTGCCTGCAGGAAGGCATCGGTGATGCCGAGGGCATCGACCAAAACGGCGCGCGGAGTCTCGCCATCCACCACGGCCTTGGGCAACACCACTTTCTGCACGGCCCACTTGCCTTGCTTGCGGAGCAGGTCGAAGTAAATGCGTGATCCGTAATCATCCTCCAGGTTCAGGGCCCAACGCGCGCGCCTGTTGATCTCCAGTTCCCCGATCTCGCTGAAGGGGCGCTCCATGTTGAGCTTGAGCCGGGCCTCGGCGGCCAGTTTGTGCAGTTGGTCGAACTGGCCCTCCGAGAGGGCCTTGCGTCCGATGATGTTGGCCGCGGCCCAGACTTGCCCGGCCTCAAGATTGCGGCCGATTTGCTCCACGAGGAGGGCTGGGTCCGCGGCCGATACCCCGATGCCGAGGGACTCCAGGATTTGAGCCGAAGTTTCGGGCACAGTGGACTTGTGATCGGGGGGATCAGACAGCTTCCCGGTGACCCGCACCACCTCTTCGGCCTCTTCGGAGTTCCCGCCGGCGCCCCCGGCATTTTCGTCGGAGGTGGTAAAGAAGCGCGCTATGACGAAGAGCATTACGCCACAGATCGCCACAATCGCGACGAGGGCCATCAGGCCGAACGTGCTGCGGGATTCGTAGGAATCATATGAATCGTATGCCATGACCGGAAATGGGGGTGAGCGAAAACCCGGTGCGGAATGATACAGCCTTTTCTAGGAAACGGAAAGGGCCAACCTCTTCTATCGCTCCTCGTCCTCGGTCATGCGGGCAACCTTCGCAAAGGGGACCCGGTAGCTTCCCAGCCCCCGCTGGACCACGATCGTGGTTTCCTGCACCGCGGCCGAGGCCACCAGCCGGGTGTAGAAGTCAATGGGCGTACCGACTGAGACTTTGTTGATCTGGCGGATCAGGTCGCCAGGTCGCAGGTTGCGCTGATCAGCCTGGCTCCCGGGGAAGACTGCGGTGACGAGCACGCCCCGGCCGCCCCGGGTCCGCTGCAAGAGGGTGAGGTCCTGGACCGTGAGTCCGATGTTCTGAATGATGCTCTCGTCGGTGGCGCTTCGGGTAGCGGGCTCCTGACGGACAATGGAATCGGCCTCCTCGGAGTCAATGACCGTGGCGCTAAGTTCGACCTTCTCTTCGTCGCGCCAGACCACGATCGGCACCTCCGTGCCCACTTTGGTGCGCTGGATGAGGCTGAAAAAGTGCAGCCGGCTCTCCACTGGCTTGCCGCCATAGCTAATGATGACATCGAATGGTTTCAGGCCCGCCTTGTGTGCGGGAGAATTGGAGACCACATCGAAGATGAAGGCTCCCTTCTGCTCGTGCCACCCCGTTTCCTTCCGCGACCAGGGTTCCCAGTCGTAACTCTGCACCCCAAGCCAGCCGCGCATGGGGCGGCCCCGTTCGAGAATCTGCTCGAACACTTCACGCACGTCATTGGAGGGAATCGAAAAGCCCACCCCGACAAATCCCTGGTTCACGGTATCCGGCGAGTAAATCGCCACGTTGATGCCAATGATCTCACCGAAAATGTTGATGAGCGGTCCACCTGAATTGCCCGGATTGATGGCGGCGTCGGTCTGGAAGAGATCGCGCTGCTTGTCAGAGAGCGAGCGCTCCTTCGCCGAAATGATTCCCTTCGTCACGGTCTCTCCCAACCCAAAGGGATTGCCGATCGCAAAGGTCTGTTGTCCCTGCCGCACACGATCCGAATCCCCGAACTTGAGCGGCTTGAATTCGCGGTCCTTGGCCTTGATGCGAATCACTGCGATGTCGAGCGCGCGATCTTCTCCGATCACGATGGCGGGATAGGACTTGCCGTCATGCATCGTGACGCTGATCTCCGTCTTGCCGTCGGTGACGTGCTGATTGGTCACGACATGACCCTCCTTGGAAACGACTACGCCCGAGCCGATCCCCTTCACCGGATAGCGGTGCTCGTAAACGCGCCCGAGGAGATCGCGCAGCAACTGCCTTTTCATTCCCTCGGTGTGCAGGCTGACCACCGAGGGCACCACCGCCTCGGTCAGGCGGGCGTACTCCTCGTCGAGGCGCGCTAGCAATCTGACTTCGCCCGGCTCAAGGGCGGGCTCGCTGCTCAGGGTGTAGGATTCGGGCACGAATTCTTCCCGCCCGTTCTTCTTGCCAAACTTGAAGATATCAAAGATCCCCTCGCCTCCCTGCACTCGCCGGAAGACAAAGACTGCCAGAAAGGCGATTACAAACACGCCCAGGAGAACTAAAACGCGCCGAAATCCTTCGTTCATCGTACGCAAAAGGGAACCGTGACAAGGATGCCCTCATCCCGTCGATGGATAAAGCGGAATCTCCAGCCCTCTCTGTTCAGGAATCCTGCCGCAGGGCGCAAAATGCCTCTCCAAGCCACGCCGCGGTGTCCCGGGCGAGCAGGGAATGCTCGGACTGGCCGGCGATTTGGGCGAGTTCGGACGCCCGCCCGGCCAGCCAAGCCGCGGTCCGGGCCGCATCGAGAGGCGCCTGGCCACCGGCGAGGAGAGCTGCCACAAGGCCCGTGAGAACGTCCCCCTGCCCCCCCGTCGCCATCGCCGGGGTGCCGGTGCTGTTGAAGTGGAGGGGCTGGCCGGGACCGGTCACGATCGTCCGCGCACCTTTGAAAAGGAGAGTGCAGGGATGTCGCTGCACGAATTGGCGGGCCGCGTCGGCCCGAGGGAGGGTCCCCGCCTCCGGAAAGAGGCGCTGCAGTTCGCCGGGATGGGGCGTGATCACCATGCGCGGGTGAAGATGAGTGGCGGGTCCTTCTTCCGCAATCAGGTTGAGGGCATCGGCGTCCACCACGAGGGGGCCCTCAAAGTTCGCCATGAGCTCGCTGATGGCATCGCGCCCCACCCCTTGGGGGGATCCCAGTCCGGGGCCCACCGCGATGACATCGGGCGACTCGGAAAGAACATCACGATAGTCTGCGATCGGCTTCACCATCGCTTCGGGCGGAGGGCCCGCCGAAATCATCAAGGGGTAGAGGTCCTCCAACACATAGAGAGTGACCAGGCCCGCCCCACCACGCAGGGCTCCCGTGGCGGCCAGGACCGCCGCGCCTAACAGACCCCGCGAGCCTGCCACCAATCCTACCCGTCCAGCGTTGCCTTTGTGCGTGTCGAACAAGCGGGGTGGAAGCAAGGGGCGCAGCTCCCGCGGAGTAGTGACCCGGTCACCCGACCCTGGAGGCGGGAGTTCCTCCAGCGGAACAACTTCGATGCGTCCGACGAAGTTCGTCGCGATGTCTTCGACGAGACCCGACTTGGGAACCGCGATGGTCGCGGTGAGATCCGCGCGCACCGCTCCCTCGCAGGGCTCACCGGTATCGCCGTTGAGACCGGATGGGATGTCGACCGCGACAATGGTTGCTCCTTCCTGGGCCCGCAGGTCATTCATCTCGGCGGCGAGGGCCCCGAGGGGATCGCGCAGGGGACCCCGGGCGCCGATCCCGAGGAGACCATCGATGAGGAGGAGGGGGCGCGGCAAGTCGGCGGGATTGAGTGGGTCCCGGTTGAGAGGGACCTCCTGCAACTCGCGCAGCTTGCGCCGGGGGAGGACGGCAAGGTCGGTTGGTTCGTGCGCACAACGAGCCGCGATGCGCCAGCCCGCGGCGCGCAGGACTTGCAGGGCGACCAGGGCGTCGCCGCCATTGTTCCCTCGCCCGAGGTAAGCCACCGCGGTGCCCGGTCGAGGGTAGAGCCTGACCAGGGCCTCGCCCATCCGCCGGCCCGCCTTGTCCATGAGCGCCTCGGCGGAGACCCCCGCCCGGAAGGCATTCTCTTCGAGGGCGCGCATCTCCTGGCAACTGACTAGCCCCATGGGCTCGATGGTCGGTGATGTTGTCCGACTATCCAAGAAAAAGGCGGCCCGGGCCGCCCTGGGTGATCTGGTGACCTCACGCGGTCAGTTGGACCGGCGGTATCTGGCGATGCCTTCGGCGATGCCGCGGGCAATGGCGTCGCGGTAGGTCCCCTTCTTCATGCGAGCCCGCTCGCGGGGGTGGCTCACGAAGCCGCACTCAACTAGAACAGCCGGATTGCGGGCGTTTCGAATGACGTAGTAGCGCGCAAACTTGACGCCGCGGTTGGAAGCATCGACCCGCTGGAGCATGCCATTGTTGATGTGCTCTGCGAGCGCCCTGCTGGCACCGCTGTAGTAAAACGTCTCCAAGCCCGACACATCACGCTTCCACGTGTAATTGTAGTGCAGGCTGACAAAGATTGAGTTCTTGTAGCGGTTGCCGAGGGCGGCGCGCTTGGGCAACGAGATGAAGGTATCGCTCCGCCGCGTCATGACGGTCTTGTATCCGCTCGCCTTGAGGTAGTTTTCAAGACGCATGGCGGTATCGAGAGCGAGGTGTTTCTCGTAGACCTTCCCATAGTGGCCCCCGAGATCGTGGCCCCCGTGGCCGGGATCAATGACCACGTAAGTGAAGGGCTTGGCTTGAGCGCTGAGGGTAGTGAGGACCAGACTCAACAACCCAACGAGGGCCTTTTTCGGCGGAAAACTGCGGCAAAGCATAGATAGACAGGATTTAATAAGTTGGCCGTATTATACGGTTACTTTAACCAAATTGGCCACCACACGCAACATTCTTCTTGGCAGGAGGTTCGCGGCGGATTCAAAAAATGCGGGGGCATGGGAGCACACTCTAGCGATATGTTAGAGCGGGACGCTCGGAGAGGCGCCGAATCTGGGCACGGTGTTGCCGTTCGGCTTTCGGGTCGTAGGGGATGCCGCCGGCAACCACGACCTCCCCGTTGGGAAAGGTTTGCAGGGACGGTTTGGTGCCGGAAGCACGCTTGAAGTACTCCGTTCCGAGATACTTGCCCTCCGGGCTGACCCGCCCATGCCCGTAAACATCATGGCGCTTGGTCATGTAGAGGACATGCAGGTTGTTCGACCGATCGACCGTGATTTTTGGTTTGTTAAAGGTGAGGGTCTCGCCCAGGCGGAAGGCCTGTAAAGTGCGCCCGGTGCGCACATCGACGACGTGCACGTAGAGCTCCTTGGCGTTGAACACCGAGACGCGGTACTCGCGGACGTTCCGGCTGGCGGGATCGCCGACCCGTTGGGTGAAGAGGTTGCGCCCCTTGGTCACCGTGAAGTGGGCGGAGTTCGAATTGAAGATCCCGCCGCCTCCAGGCATGCGGACCACCGCGTGGCCACGGTAATTGCCCATTTCCGTCACGCGGTAGAGTCCCGTAAGATCGACGGTTTTGGAAATGCTTCGCCCCGCCGGGATGCTCACGCTCTTGAAGCGCACCGTGGTCCTGGGACTGAGCGTTGTGCCGCGCGAATCCTTCATCGCGAAGTCGATCCAGGGGATGGTCCCACGGCCCGCCCCTTCACTATGAAGGAGGAGGTCGCGGCCCGCGTGATTGGTGACCGTGACGGTCGCGAGGACCGGTTCATGGGCGACGTACTGTCTCTTCGACATGCGAAGTTCCACGCGAATTTGTGCCTCGACACTCGTGCAGACGAGAGCGCCAAGGACGACAACCAAAGGCAGTATCCTGCGACAGGGGATCATAAGAAGGCGGGGTGTGAACCGGAATTAAGGCGATTTCGCTCCCCCACCGCAAGGGAAACCCTCGGGCCTCCGCATAATTTGCGGATAACTTGGGCTATCTGCAGAAAGATGACTCAAAACCTCAGGGAGCGGTGCCCCGCACGATTCGAAAGCCCAGATTGCGGCGGCGGATCTCCCGGGTAGGATGCCAAGTCCGGGCCCGCACCCCATCGCGCGGCGTGAGGTAGGAGGCCCCACAACACAGCGGGCTCTTCGGATTCATCGGGAAGGCGGGATTCTTGGCGGGATCTTGCACCCACTCCGAGATATTGCCGGCCAGACCGTGAATGCCACTTGGGGTGACATCGCCCGGGAGTTGATCCACCGCACCACGCTTGGAAGGCGCCAACCCTCCACCCTGCGTGGCCGCCAGCCATTCCTCCTGCGTGGGCAATCGTCCCCCCTTCCACTTGGCATAGGCTTGGGCATCCCACCAATCGATCCGGGTGATCGGGAAATTGAGATCGAGGGAGAGGCCCTCCAGCGAACCGCCGGTGCGCGCGGCGTTGAGCATCGACTCCCACTCATCGGGGATGTGGTCGAACTTGATGGCGGGTTGATTCAGATCATCATAGCCGGTTCGTTTGCCCTTCGGGAGGCTGGCCAACGCCGTGAGGAAGCCGGCGTACTCCCCGATCGTCACTTCGTGGGCATCGATCCAGAATCCGGCCAGTTCGATGGTCTTGCCGTCATGGGTTTGATAGGTGCCCGCGGGGATCCCAATCATGCCGCTCAAGTCGCGCTCTTTTGGAGGGGCCTTGCGCTTGGCGAACAAGAACCCGCCGGTCGCCAGCGCCGCGACGAGCATCAGAATGGTTGCCAACCAGCAGAACGTTTTCACCCGCTGGCGGGGCGCATCGGCACCGGACCCCGACCCGATGGCCTGGGAAGCGACCTTGGCACCCTCCGAAAGTTCCTCCTCCAATTTGCGCGCGGTGTAGGCCACCTGCTTCCAAGTGAGACTGGTACCATCTTCTCCCGTCATCATGTTGAGAAGATTGCGCGTCCGCGTGGCCCCGGCTGCCCCGCACTGCAGGAGATCGAGAAACAACTCTGCGATCAGGTAGCGATCGTGGCCTTCCACCACGCAGTCCGGCTCCTCCGCGACCGCAAGGTTGGCGATTCGCAACACGTCGAGGTCTCCCAGGACGAGGTGCCGCAGCTCGAGGGCGAGGGTGGCGATATCGCGCTGCTGGTAGTACTCCATCGCGCTCGCAACCTGACGGAGAAAGAGCGCAATGGTCGCCGGCTTGAAGGGGATGCCCCTGTCGTGAAGTTCCTCGAAGGTCTCTCCCTTCAGCAACTCGCGGGTGTAGAAGACCCCCTGGTCATCGCAGACTGCTTCGTAGACGGAGCCGATGCCGGGGTGATCGACCGCGGCCTTGGCGCGCACAGCAGCGAGGAAGTGCTCGACGATCTCAGGATCCTGCCCGGGACCCGTCTTGATGCGTTCGAGCACCACGTCGCGATCCACCGATATCTGTTCGGCGTGATATGTGCGGGTGCGTCTTCCCTCCGAGAGCAACTCCACCAGGCGATAGTCGCCAAGTTGCAGCGGAGTCTGGGGCTGTTCTCCTGAAACGGGCATCGCAGCAAATTACGTGCGCCGACATAGCGCAACGGTGGACAATGACAACGGTGGAGAAATGGGAAAAGCGGTAGTGGAGGAGGTGCGCGGCGAGAATGGGTGGCTGTGCCGCCCGGAGGGGTGAGTGGGATGCGACTTTCCCCAGGACCCAAGTATCCAGTATCCAGGCCACCGATCCGGGGCACTGCATCCTTCGACCTTCGATCTCCCGGCCCCTGCTAGAAGTGAATCGCGTGACCATCCGCATCGAGGGCCGCTTCATGAATCCCCTCCGTCATGGTGGGATGGGCATGGATGGTGGCGTGGAAGTCGTCGATGGTCGCCTCGAGCGTGAGCCCAAGTCCCATCTCCGCGATGAGATCGGTGGCATTGGCACCAATGATGTGCGCTCCGAGAAGTTCGTCGTGCTCCTTGCCGAAGAGGAGCTTGATGAAGCCCTCGGTTTCCGACGTGGCCTGGGCTTTGCCGAGGGCCTGGTAGGGGAACTTGCCGACCTTGTACTTCACTCCATCTTCCTGGAGCGCGCGCTCGGTCTTTCCCACCGAGGCGATCTCCGGATAGCAATAGGTGCAGCCCGGGAAGAAATCGACCCGCTTGGGCTCGGAGCCCTCCACGAAGATTCCCTCCACGCACTGCATGGCTTCAAACATGGCCGTGTGGGCCAGCCACGGGGGACCCGCGATGTCCCCGATCGCAAATACGCCGGGGGTGGAGGTTTCATAACGATCGCCAATCTGGATCCAGCCGCGATCGGTGAACTGGGGAAGCTGGCCGCCAGGCAGAACCGGAACCACTCCGATCGCAATCAGGCAGACATCCCCTTCGATGGTCTCGCTCCCCTTGGCATTCTCGACCGTGACGCTCACGGAGTCACCGTGATCTTCAGTGGCGGTCACCTTGGTATCGGTGAGGCACTTGATGCCCGCCCGCGTGAACGATTTCTTCAAGGCATCCCCCACCTCATCGTCCTCGACCGGAACAAGCCGCGGGAGCATCTCGACGAGGGTCACCTTGGTGCCGAACGCATTGTAAATGTAGGCGAATTCCACTCCGATCGCGCCCGCGCCGATGATGACCATGCGCTTCGGCTGTTCGGGAAGAATCATGGCTTCACGGGATCCGATCACGCTCGTGCCATTGAACGCGAGACCCGGCAACTCGCGCGCCTTCGCTCCGGTGGCGATAATGATGTTGTCGGCCTCAAGCACCTCGGTGCTGCCGTCTTCCGCGCGCACCTCCACCTTGTTGCCCTCGGCGATCGAGCCAAAGCCCTTCACGTAGTCGACCTTGTTCTTCTTGAAGAGAAACTCGACGCCCCCCGCGAGGCGATCGGAGACCTTGCGGGATCGCCCGATGATCGCGCTCCAATCGTAGGAGAGATTGTCAAAGCTGATCCCGAACTGCTTGGCCTGGTGCTGCAGGGTGTGAAAGAGGTGGGCGTTCTTGAGGAGGGCCTTGGTCGGAATACAGCCCCAGTTCAGGCATGTTCCTCCCGCCCGCTCGACCTCGACACAGGCGACTTTTTTGCCCAACTGCCCGGCCCGGATGGCAGCTACATAGCCGCCGGGACCGCCACCAATCACAACGAGATCGTATGACATGAGATAATGCGGAGTTCAGAAGCGGATCGAGGAAGCAGCCCGCGCGGCGCGAAGCTGGTCCCGTTGAGGGGAAACGTCAAGGAGCCAGACAACCGGCCAAGTTCCAGTCAATTCCCGGTCTCCAAGCTCCAAATAATCTCCAGCTTCAAATCGCAAATCCCAACCCTTGCACCGAGTGTCTTGACTCCACTTCCTCGAAACATGACTTCATATTGATTAGGGATTCGAGCGCTTGTGCATTGAAAACTGGATTTGAAGTTGAGAATGATTTGGAGCTTGTGGAATGGAATCTCACTCCAGCCGGATCAACCCGCGGCAGATCCCGGTATTGAAGAATACTACGGACTCGAGGGTCCCTCGAACACTTGAATGAACATGGTCGGAGCGGTGCCTGTAATCTGGAGGGGCTGAGGCGTCGCGGCGGTAAAGTCGAGAGCGGGCGCTAGCGGAGTAAAGGTCTGGCCGTCCAGTGAGCCGCGCACATGAAAGGTCTGGCCGGGCGGGATGTTGTCCACGGTGGCATTCAAGTTGCGGTCGCCCATGCCGGTAACCTCGAGCTCGAGGCGCAGTGGCGAGAGTGAAACGGTGAAGAATTGATCCCCCGCCAGGTTGTTGAAATCGATCGCACCCGGGTTCCCCAGATTCCCTGTGCCCACTGGCAAGCCCCCGAGGGACTGGTTGGAGAGGAATCCGTGCGTGTTGCCGTTCTGCAAGAGCATCACCCGGACCTCGGCCGGATTCCCCAAGTCGGTGAGGGCGATCCTCAATTCGAAACCCGTGGTGACCGCCCGCGCGGCGGCCTGGTCGGCAGCATTGCCCCCGCTGCCTCCAACCCCGGCGCGGTTGCTGTCGTCATAGGCCACCTCCATGGCGCTCAGGTTGACCAGGCCGGTCCCGGTGGTGCCCGAGCCCTCCTCCCCGAACCCGAAGACGTTCTCATAAAAACTGAAACGGCTGGTTCCGAGCCGGGAAATATCGAGGTCAAATTTACCCAATCCCCGCCGTGCGATGAGGTGGAATTCGGGGGTGAAGGCGGCATCGAACCTCATGCCCGTCATCGCCCCGCTGCCGTCGTTGCCAGGGAGGGCGGGAAATACGCTGACCCCCCCTGCTCCTGCATCGATGAAGACCTCGAGCTTGTTGAAGTTGGCCTCCAGGTTTCCGGTGAAGAGGAGATCGAGTCGTCCGTTGAGGATGATTGCGTAGGCGGCATTCCACTCGCTCTGGTTGTTGCCGAATCCGGTTTGGATGTTCTGGACCGCGAGGGGCTCGCCGTAGAGGGCGTCCCGCATGCCATCGATGAGGACCACGCCCCGCGAGGCGGTGTTGCTGTTCGGGTCCGTGGGATCGGTCCCCCGGGCGATCTCAAACTGGTCGCTCTCGCCGTCATTGTCCGTGTCTGGATTGAGGGGATCGGTGATGAATCCGTCCGCGCCAGGGACGATCTCCTCGAGGTCATCGATCCCGTCTCCATCGGTATCGGCCTTGTTGGGATCCGTCCCGTTGGCCACTTCCACGCCATCATCGATCCCGTCCCTGTCCGTGTCGGTCAGCCCGGGATCGGATCCGTTCTGGAATTCTTCGAGATTGCTGAGTCCATCACCATCGGGATTGCCTGCGGAATCGTCGGTGCCCACCACCAGGAAAAATTCCAGTTCCCACTCGTCGCGCATCCCGTCGTTGTCAGAATCGGCGGCCGCCACGTGATCGAAGCTGGTGACGTCGGCGTATGTCGGCCCGAATCGAATTTCATCGAAGGTGATTCCGTCACTGCCGAAGCGCGCCAGGCTGATTCGATCGAAGCGAAAGTTGACCCCGGCGAAAACGGCATCGCCCAGAGCCGGTTCGGCAAGGGGGTTGGGATTGCGCCAAATGGTCAGGGTATCGGAGTTAAAACCACGGGAGAGCTGGGCCTTGCCCACGAAGAGATTGACGTCGGTGTCGCCGGGACCGAGGTCGGCGGAATCGACGTTGAGCCCGTCCTTGATGCGGACCACGAAGTTACTGGTATTGAAGGGGCCCGTGCCCTCTTCGCCGGTGGCGATCTGAAGGGTGCGATTGGTGTCATCGACGAAGCCGGCCGAATGCAGTTCGAAGGCCCGATAGCCCCCGCCAGTCACCTCGAGTTGAATGAGGACACTGAAGTAGACCGTGGATTCGGCGAAGTCACCGAAGTCCTGGGGAAGCAGGCGTCCGGTGCGGCCTCCCCCGGCGCCTGGATAGTTGAAGGCACCTCCAGAGCTGATGGTGCCCGGAAAGGAGAGCCCGTTCGCGATCACGCCGGGCGACTCCACCCCGCCAAAGGCCTCGAGCCAGTTCCCGAGGAACCCTTGAATGGGAGGTCCCTGTCCGATCAAGGTGCCGGCCCCGACTTCGTAGCTGGAGCCATCAGTCGGTACGAAGTCGGCAGACTCGGGGGCAGCGGAAAGCGATGAGGCAAGAGGGAGCAGCAGGGAAATCCAGAGAGGAGCAGCAGGTTTCATAGGACCCAGGGTCTTTTGCGAGGGTGGGACACTAAGGACCAGCCTTCGCGTTTTATCGAATGATTTCGCGGGGCCTGATCGCGCGCCACTCATGAAGCGCTCCGGCGAGGCCCTCGCCGACCGATCGATCAAGGAAGATCACGACGGCCGACCTGGCGCAGGGGCGGGGGCACAGAAGAGATCCGCCCCGAGGGGCGGGCCATCATGTGGTCTCCCGCCAACTCGACGGGAGAAGCCTGCGGGAAAGATTAATCAGGGCTGCACATCGACCGGATGGTCCGGCTTCCAATTCGCGGAATCGCAAAAGAACTTGCTCAGCCTGGAAGCGCAGCCCGCATCCGGATGGTGCCCGGCAAAGATGACTCTGATCTGCTGGCGCACCTTCCCCCAGCCTCGTCAGGAGCATGGACATCTGCTCGCGGGGGGGCGCCGGCAGGCCTCCCACAACGGGAACCAGCGGAGCGCCCTGCGTGTCACTTCAACATGAATTGGAGATGAGCGGCGGTGAGGTCCCCCATCGTCGCGCAATTCTCAAAGGCGTGCGTGCCATAGCGGGTGCCCAAGGCCTCTCGTAACTCGACGAGGTGCTCCTCCGGCGCCAGGTCATCCTTGCACATGGTCTTGAGTACGGCGGTGAGACGAATCCGTGAGGCTCTTGAACGGCGGGCCATCTGGCTGCGCTCCTCGCTGCGGTACTGTTGGATGGTGGTGGGATTGAGATGCTCGCGGACCAGTTCGTCGACCGGCTGGTTGTCGGGAAAGTGGTGGGCACGATACACCCCGAGCGATCCCTCGTAGCATTGCTGGTCAAAGTCGATCGGCCGCACCTGGTACTGCACTTCCTCAAAGTCGGGCGTGATATCCACCACGTAGTTCACGCTCCGCATGTCCCCGAGCAGTCGCAGAAAGCAGCGCTCGCCAAACTTCACAAACTCCTTGGCGACGCGCACCTTGTTGAGCTCCTTCTCCCCGAGGTAATCCTCGATGAAATCGCAGCCGGGAACTCCGGCGATGTGCTCCTCGATGAGGGTATTGCCGTTGAAGAGGTAGTTGATTCGGTTGGGGGAGAGGATGTGCTCCAGCTCGAGGCCGTAGATGCGCGACGAGTCCGCGATCTTGACGTAGTAGTAGTCCGAGTTTCCGTTGAAGAGGTTGGTGATGCGAATACGGAATGGGCGCGAGTTTCCAAACTCCCCAAAGTCGATGCGCTCCACCGAGAGATGCTCGGCCAGGGAGATATCGCCGCCGATTTTCAACGCCGCATAGATCTCGGTAAGCTGGGGTCGCAGCTCCTCCAAGACCTCCTTTGGATAAAAGACGGTGAGCCAAAGGGTCTCGTCGCCGTCCGGATTCTCGTAGGGAATCGCTTCGGTAAAGCGCAGAAGATCATCGTAGACGAGAGGGATGTCGGAGCGCCGACCGAAGTGTTGCAGGTATTGCAAAAGGAAGTTCGACACCGAGTAGTGTTGCTTCCGTCTCCGAATGAGAGGCTCAGAGTCCATTGTCGGAGCAACCAGATACCCAATTCCCCAATTCTTGGCGAATGGGAATTAGGGGAAGGAGGTTGCACGCAAAGTTACCACCACGGGGGGTTGGAGAATTCACGGGCCAATTCCCAAATAAAACCCACCTGCCAAATCCCAGGATCCAACGAGAGGCGGTGGTCACTGCTCTGGAACGTGGCCATTGGTCCTGGAACTCATTTGGAAATTGGTCCGTGAATTCTCCCTCCCGATGAACAACCTGCCGTCGAGCCACTCACTCCCTACCCGGTCTCGAACCCTGCAATGAGATGCAGCTTGTCGATCCCGCGCTTGGTGAACTCCTCCCAATAGCTCTTCTCGACCGGCTCGGTGTGGGCGCGTCGCGCTTCTTCGTCGAGGGCATTCCAGGCGGGGAGCCCCATCTTGCGAATAACATCGCGCTCGGCCAGGCGCAGGGTGATCTCTTCCCAGAAGATCTCGTTGCGCATTTCATCCAACGAATCCTGCACAAATGACTTGGTGAGGTACTCGTTGGTGAGGCGATAGCGCTGATGCTCCTCATCGAACTCGATCAGATTCGCGAAGCCGAGATGGGTCAACTTCTCCAGCAGGGTGCTCTCCAACTCCTCGAAGTGGGCGTATTTCTGCTCCGCGCTGGGCTTGCGGTTCAGGGACGCGACTTCGGCGGCGAGACTGACCATGTCGATCAGGACGCCGAGTTCTTCCTCTGTGAAGCGCAGATGCATCGCGTAGTTCCGTGGCGCGAAACCAAACCATTCCACCGCCCGGGCCGCAAGCCCACAACCCCGAATTCCCCTCGACCCCACGGCGGGCACCTGATTAGATCCCCGCCGGTGAGATTCTTCCTCATCCTCTCTGCACTGCTTCTACTGCCTGGTTGCAGCTTCTTCAAGAAGCGGCGCACCCCGAATCCTTATCCGGTGGTGTCCTTCGAGGTAGTCCATGACCGTGCCGGTGGGTTGCAGCCCCATGATCATGTCGCCCTCACGCGTTGGGACGATAAGTTCTACTACTTCGAATGGCGGAGGATCATAGAGCCCGCCACCCTGAAGACCACCGACGGCGCCGGACGCGTCGCGGTGAGGGAGTTTGACCGCAAGAACGGCAAACCGTTGGAACGCAAATTGGGGGTGGTGGGCAAGGAAGACCTCAACGGACAGCTTTACAACGCGGGGATGAACTGAGCCGATTTTCCTCGGAACGAGCAGCGTTCCCCGCCCCGGAGAGAAGGTCCTGTCTTTGTGGCAGGTCCTTTGGGTTTGCCTCGGAGCGGATTGGGCTGCGAGCTCATTTCGCCGGCGAGAGGCGCACGTAGTCGAGGCCGATAAATCGCGACTGCTTGGCATTCGGATTCGCCCCGGTGATGCGAACCGAAAGATGGTGTGCTCCCGAGGCGAGGCGGCCGGTTGGGAAAGTAAGAACCCCGGTGCTGCTGACCTTCGAAAAATCATAGAGGTCGATCGGACTGCCTAGGTCCTTGCCGTCGAAGGCGAGTTGCACGATTCCGTAGTCGGGAGCACGCGTAAAAACGGTCTCGAGAACATAGGCCCCCGCCTCGCCGGCCGGAATCTCGATGGTAAGGCGGTCCCCGACCTTGCCTCCCTTCCAGAAGAGCTGCGAGTTTCCGCTCCAGCGGGCGCCGGAGAAGTTCTTCATATTCTGAGCACCCAGGGATCCCCCCGTGACCTTGGCCGAAGCGACGAGCTTTTCGCCTTCCAGGGCATCGGGAACCGCGCCCGTGGCCTCATCGATGGGCGCAGGCTTGCCCGTTGCAATCGGCGATTCGACCTTCTCGATCGGCTTCGGCTGCGCGGCCTGCCAGGTGGCTTTGTCCACCGGTTTCGCGCGGTGGATCAGCGCGTGCGCGCCTTTCATGCCGCCCACCAGGATGTCGGGGAGCTTGTCGCCATTCAGATCCTTGATGATGATCTGCCTTCCGATTCCCGATTCGCCGTCGGCCTTCATGGGGATCCAGTCGACGCTGTCCTTGTGCCGGACGAGCTTGAACCAGTAGACCACCGCCCCGTCGTCCCAGCCGGGTGACTTCCGGTGATGGGACCAGTAGGTCTTGCCGGTGACGATGTCCTTGAGACCGTCGCCATCCATGTCGGCGAGTTGCACGGAGTGGGGCTCGCTGAAGACCACGCCATACTTGTTGAGGGCCGGGCGGTCCCCCATGATGAGATGTTCCACGAATCCCTTCGGAGTCTGCTCGAACCACGACAATCCGAAGTCGTGCGCGGCGAGGCTAGTGATGACGTCGCGGTCTCCGTCGCCATCGACATCGTAGGCGTACATCTCGGCTCCGCCCCGGGGGGCGAAGGGCACCTTGTGATGGGTCCAGGGCGGATCGCCGGCCACTTTGGCGGGCTGCTCGAACCAGCCGCTTTTCATCAGGATGTCCGCCCGTCCGTCGCTGTTGAGGTCGCCGACCCCGAGACCATGGCCGAAGCGGGAGGGTGCCGTCTGCGGGGAGACCTTGTGGAAGGTCCACCTCTCGAACGGCGCACTCCAGTTGATGGTTGCGTAGCCGAAGTAACCGTCCCGCGTGCAGACCAGCTCGGGCTTGTCGTCTCCGACCAGATCGATGAAGTGCGGCGCCTCGTTGGACACCCAGTCGAACACTTCGTGCTTCACCCATGGCTTTTCGAAGCCGTCCTGGCCGGGACTGCGATAGACATGCGCGGGAGTGCCGGGAAAGCCAACCGTGAACACGTCCAGCCAACCATCGTCGTCAAAGTCGTAGGTCCACGAGAAAAAGTTGTTGGCGTAGCGGTCGCGGTTTTGAGGCGCCGCCTTGTAGATGGGGTGCTTTTTCCGGAAGTCCGGTCCGCTGAACCAGAACGGGCCGTGCACGATGTCGATCGCGCCGTCGTTGTCAATGTCACCCGCGTTGATCCCTTCGGAAAAGTAAGTGTCGGTCAGCATCACCCGCTCATAGCTGTGCAGGATGTGTCCGGATTTCGGACCTCGCGTTTTGGCGGCTAGAATCAGGACGACAGAACATAGTGCGGCGGCCAGGGTCAGGGATGGTGTCTTCATCGGCTCTTCGTCAGCGGGTCGGGACGACGGGCCGCAATCCGCGCGTCCTTCAATCCAAGTGGTCCTTTGTAGCGGACCGGAGGGAATGTGCCAGAGGAAGTTGAACGCGGCGGGGATCCTACTTCTTGTCTCCCGTTCGTGCCATCGCACTGTCCGACTGGAAGATGTGGTCCACCATGATGTGCCCCCATCCCCCCGATGCCTGGTCCACGATCTGGAAGCGGGCTTGCGCGCCCAAATGATCGGAAACGTCCCAGCTGACCCAGTGCATGGTTTTCCGCTGCCGGGCGTTCTTGGTGGCGGAGCCGGTGGCGGTGCGGACCGTCTTGTCGCCGACCACCAGGTTGACGCACGTTTTGCCCGGCGTCTTCCCTCCACCGATGAGGAAGTTGAGGTTCTTCCGCTCGATTTTAAACGGTTGCGAGGTGAGGGTGCCGGTTGGCTTGTCACTTTCGCTGATGAGAAAGGTGTCAACAAGCCCCTGGCCGCGATGCCCCGTGACCCTGCCCTTGGTGCCTGATGGTCCCTCCCCAAACGCGGATCCGGAGACCTCCCAATCATCGTAGCGGTCGCCTTCGAAATCGGCGACGAGGAGCGCATCCTTCGGAATCTCATCCGTGTTTACCGCCGCACGCACGTCGACTGTCGCTGCTTCCGGCGCGGCCCGGGGGACACCGGCCACGGAGACGTACTTGATCACACTCGGGGCCTTCCCCTTCTCGTCCTTCTTTTGGACGAAGGTGTAAAACGCACCGCTGAGAACCTTCCCGTCCACGCCAAGGAACTCGCCTTTCAGCTCAACCTTCTGCCCCTTCTGCAAAGAGATCTCGAAAGTCACGTGGGTGTCCTTGGGGTCCACCCCTGCAGTCGTGGCCTCGCCATCCAGGAGCAGGCGAGCCTGGGTAACGGGGCGCGATCTGACGTTCCTCAGGCGGCCCCCCAAGGGAACATTGGCCTCGGGGTGGAACATGTACATCGAGACGCGATAGTCGCCTCCACGTTCGACCTGCAGACTCCAGTGCCCCGGGATGTTCTGCTTGGCCAGGTTGCCCCAGTTGTCGGCATAGGATCCCGTCCAATTGCAGGATGACAACCAGGTCGTGGCCTCGTGGAGGGTGCCCACGCTCACGAAATTGGTCTGGTTCATGAGGGGCGTCGTCTCCTTGACCCATTGCTCATAGTGGGCGCGCATGATACTGACGACGTCGCGATGCCTCTCGTAGAGATTCTCTTTCTGACCAGGATCGCTGGCGACATCGTAAAGCTCGCTGCCGTTCACCAAGCGCCACTTCTTCCAGAGGACCGCGCCGCGCCAGGGCCTGAAGGCCGCGCGGTACTGAATCACCACCTTGCGGTCATCGAGAGCATCCTGCTTTCCCTCGAGGAGCGGTCGCAGGCTGTAGCCGTCGAAGGTGGTGCCCTTCGGCACGTTTCCCAATCCGCAAAGATCGATCAAGGTGGGCAGCAAATCAGTGCTGTGGGTGAGGGCGTCGATGTCGCGTCCGCGGCCATACCCACCCCCGGGCCAGCGCAGAAAGAATGGGACGCGGTGGCCGCCGTCGTATTCGGAGGTTTTCTTGCCCCGCATTCCGGCGTTGTAAATGCGGTCGCCCAACACCGTCCCATTGTCCGTCATGAAGATGAAGATGGTGTTTTCCTTGAGCCCCTTCTCCTCGAGAAAGCGGTCCAACCCGGCAACGTTTTCGTCAATGTTGGCGATCATGCCGAAGAAGCTGGGAACCGCGCCCTTCTGCCCCCGGTAAGGGTCGGCATATTTCCCGGGCACCACGAAGGGCGAGTGCGCAGCGGTGGTGGGCAGGTAGAGGAAGAAGGGAGTTTTCTGTTTTTCGATCCAGGACATGGCCTCCCGAAAAAACACGTCGGTATTGTAAGCCTCGTAGCGCTTCAATTCGCCCTTGTGCCAGTATTGATCGTCGAAGGCGTCGTTCTCCCAGTGCTCCGCGAGGGAGCCAATCCCCCAGGCCTTGTTGTGAATCGACTCGTCGAAGCCGCGGTCCTGCGGCCGGTAGGGATAGTTGTCGCCGAGGTGCCATTTCCCGAAGTGCCCGGTGGCGTAGCCGTTGTCCTTGAAGAACTGCGGCATCATCCTCAGTTCACGTCGCGGCAGCGAGCGACCTTCGCAGACCGCGGTGGCTCCATTGCGGAAGGCGCCGATCCCCGTCAACAATTCGCCCCGCGTCGGCGTACACATCGGCGCGACATGGAAGTCGGTGAAGCGGACGCTCTCGGCGTGCAGGGCATCGAGCTTCGGGGTCTTCAGGATCGGGTTGCCGTGCACGGAAAGGTCGCCGTAGCCTTGGTCATCGGTGAGGATGATGATGACGTTGGGGGAATCTGCTGCGTTGGCGAGCGAAGTGCAGACGAGGGTGAGCAGGCCGAGAAAACAGCTGCCGAGGAAGGGACTCAGGCGGGTAATCATGATCAAAGCGCAGTGGGCTCGAATCCTATTTTGCTCCTTCCCATCCGGCGAGACCTCAATTCGTGCCGGGCCCGGACAAGGCGGCTCACCACCTGGAAGGACTTGCCGCACCCCACCCGCACGAGCCATGGCCACACGAAAACCGCTGCGGTATCCTCAGGGCTTTGAGGGATTGGAAAGGCCCGCGGACTTCTGGAGAGCAAGCCACCCGACGAGGTCGACGAGTTCCTGCGAGGTGATCGCCGCGTCAAGTCCGGCGGGCATCAGGGAGTGCTTCATCGCCTCACGGCTCTTGATGAGCGACACCTCCACATCCTTCTGCAGGCCGCCCATCATCCTCAGGCTCAGGGTTGTCTCGCTCTCGCCGGAGACATACCCCGCGAACTGGCTGCCGTCCTTCAGTTCGACGGCGACGCCTTCGAAACCGAGGGTGATGGTCAGGTTCGGTTCCAGGATGGCGGAAAACAGATTGGCACGATCCAGCTTGGTGCCGATCGCGGACAACTCGGGTCCGAAATTGATACCTTCGCCATCGACGACATGACAGGCGACGCACCCGGCCTTCCTGAAGGCCGCCTTCCCGCGGGCGGGGTCCGGCCTTGCCGCAAGCAGCCTGCCAAGCGGCCACCGTTCGCCCCCCGTCGGAGCCAGCAGTTTCTGTTGTTGCGCGGCAAAGGCACGAGTGGATGGCCCCGGGGACAGCAGGAGACTGCGCACCGCCGGGGCAACCAGTCCCTCCGACAGCGCGTGTTCCTCAACGAGCTTCACGAGTGCGTTCGCGCCGGGTGAGGATCGTCCCAATGCTTCAACCGCGATGATCCGGATCGCCAGCGGATCCATCTCATCGACCACCACAGCTTGAATCAGGGCAACCGAAGCCTTGGTGCCGACTTGGCCGAGGGCTTTGAGAACCGCGGCCGACTGATCCGGCCTTTTCAGCGCTCCCAAAATGCGTTCCCGTTCCCCGAAGGCCAATAGCTGCCGGGCTGCCATGATTCCGGGTCGGTTCCCCGGATCGTCTCTCACCATATCCAACAGGTGCCCGGCCAGGTCGCGTCGCTCGAATCGCGCTACCAGATCTACAAAGGTCACCGTTCCCTTGGCTCTCAGGATCGCGTTCTGAACCTCTTTGGTCAGCTCGGGATGGGCCTTGAGCACGGCAGGATCAATCCTCTGAAAGGCTTCGAGAAAGGTCCCGGGGTGGGCCTCCGAACCGGCGGACAAGATGGCCGTCAGGGCAGCATCCTTGGATGCCCCGCTGTGAAAATCCAAGGCGCGCATGAGGCGGGGCCGCTCTTCCTCCGGCAGGTCTGGTGCGAGCAACAGTTTGGCCAGCCAGGTGGCCGCCGCGGGAGCACGCGAGCGCCAGACGATCTCCCGACCGGCGGAGGAATTCCAGCCCTCACCGACCTTCTTCAGCCACGCCGCAAAACAGGCGGTCTCGTTCCCCTGCTCTCCAATTCCCAACGCCTCCAGATACCAGCGATCCACTCCGTCGTGCTGGAGCGCAAGATCCGCCCACAGGTCCGCGGACTCCGGGGTCCCCAAGCGGTGAAGCGACACCGCACACTCGCGCCGCACGGATGCGGAGGGGTCCCGAAGCAGGGCCTGCACCACGGGCACCACCGGCACCTGGTGCCGTCGGGCGATCCGAAGTGCAAGGGCGCGGATGTCATCGTTCGCATCGTTCCGGGCCAGTTCGAGGGCTCCCTGGGTGTTGCCCGCGATCGCAGCCAGCAGCCAGAGGGCACGGGCGCGGAACCGTGGATTCGAATCCCGCACCATCACCTGCAGAACCGGAAGGGCGCGCTGTTGCATGCCGTGCAAGGCCGTCCATGCCCGGTAGCGGACGGAGAGGTTGGGATTCCGCAAGGCCTCCGCCGCGCCCTCGGGGGTCGTGAAATCAAAGTCGGGAACCGCAAAGACATGTCCGGGAGGAGCCACCCGCAGGATCCGGCCGGTGTCATCAAGAGTGCGGTGACAGCAATCCACCGGGTCGTACCAATCCGCGATGAGAAGGGATCCATCGGGTGCAACGGAGACATCGCAGGGACGGTAGTTCTTGTCCTGATTGCCCTGCGCCAGGTTGATGACCTTCGCGCCATACCCCGCTCCCTCCCTTTTCACCGGGAACGACCAGACGATGTTTCGCCCGGGTTCCGCGTGAATCATCTGCCCGCGAAACCTCTCCGGCAAAAGGTCGCCTTCATAGACCAGGATCCCGGTGGGCGCACCCGATCCCGTGATGAGCAGATTGGGGACGACCCCCGGATCGTTTTGGTGCCACATGCTGCGGGTGATGTCCGAGGACATGTTGGTGCGCCGGCTCTGGTAGCCCAGCCCGGTCACCTCGTCCCGATATCCGTAGTTGCCGTGCTCCATCACGAAATTGACCCGGCACGAGCTGGAACCGTTGTCGTTGTCCGACTGCCACATCGAGCCAAAGGAATCGACGGTGACTTCCCAGTTGTTGCGGAAGTTGTAGCCGAGCACCTCGACCTTGCTGCCATCGAGTTCGCAGCGGATCACCATGCCACCCATGTAGGGCTTTCTGCTATCGTTCACGGGCTGGCCGAAGACATCCCTAACCAGCGTCCCGTCACCTCTCCGCAACTCGGAATTGTAATTCCCGAAATTGAAATAGAGCCGGCCATCCGGACCGAACATCACGGCGTGGATTGCGTGATCGTGCTGTCCATGAGGGCCCGTGGTCACCTTGCCTCTGAACAGCAACTTCTTGGAGTCGGCCTTGTCGTCGCCATCAGTATCGGTCAGGAGCAGAATGCGATCCGGCGCCGAGACGATGACCTGGTTTCCCAGGACACACACGCCATGTCCGCCATCGATGTCGTGGTCCTGGTAGAAGACTTTCTGGGTATCGGCCCGGCCGTCGTGGTCACGATCCTCCAGGATCACGATCCGGTCGCCCTCCGCGCGGGTCTTCTTGCGGTAGTTTACAGTTTCGACCACCCATACCCGCCCGCGCTCGTCCACGTCGATACTGGCCGGGTTGAACAGCTGCGCTCCGGATGCGAACAGGGTCGCCTCCAGACCCTCCGCCAACGAAAGACCACGAAGGTCATCTGCCGCATCGGCACCGTCCGCGGTTGCCACCGACAACAACAGCGAGAGAGCCGCGAGCACTTTCCAGGGTTGATCGATCATCGTTGTGCGGGAGTCGTTCCGGGTAGAAAGACGATCGCGTCCTCGTCCTCTTTCAAACCAGGAACCATCATCTGCAGGACTCCACGGGTCCTCTCGCCCGGATCATTCGCAAGGTCATCGTGTTCGCCAACTATTAACTTTCATCGGCCACAAGAGGCGTCATCACCTGAACCCAAAGGATTTTCAGAAGCGGGTCCGGGAGGCGGCCCAGCGGACGGGAGTGGCAAAGCGAGTGACGCCCCACGTTTTCAGGCACTACCGCACTGCAAAGGACTCTGGAAAAACGGCGGCGCAAAATGGTGCAAGGAGTCCGCCACGGAAGTAAGCGACTACCTTCTGGACAATCGGGATCACATCGTAGCGATGATTGATAATCGCCTCAACGATCACGGGTTTCATCCAGACACGACATTCTCGGAATCGATCGAAAGTCTCAGGAAGATCCAGGATCTCGCGGCAGCCACGAAGGGCGAATGCAGATCGATTGCTGAGATTACAGGATTCGATTCAGAGCCAGGGCTCGAACGAGCACAAAAGTTCTTCGAATCGCACGACCCGAATCCGCAGTAAACAACAACCGCAGAACAAGGCGCATGGAGCGCCCCGGACTCCGCTTGATGAACAAGTCCGGTTGTCCTATAAAGGCGGTGGACCCAAGCGATGCTGCGTGTGATCTAGCAGAGTGACCGCAAGAGTGACGCGCGGAGCTGGCGAGGATAGCGCGGGTCGATCCTGAGCTGCTGTATCCGATCCAACATGGCAGCGAGCAAGCCCAGCGGGACTTGTTACAGGTGAAGTTGCGCGACAACCTGGTTCGCCAGCGAGTGGATATCATGTCTTCGGTTCGCTTCACGTTGAAGAGTCTGGGGATCGCTCTCCCCAAGCCGAGTATGGCGAGCTTCGCGAAGAGAGCCCGGGAATTCCTGAGCAAGAAGGATGGTGAGGTGCTGTTAATGATCGAGCCTTCTCTGAAGGTCCTCGCCGAGATGACGCGTCAGATCTAAGGAGCTGGACCGCGCGGTGGTCGATTTGTGCGAACGCTATCCAGCGACGACGATCCTGCGGGGGATTGCGGGCAGTTCGCTGAAACAGGTCTCTCCCCAAACTTTGGTGTAGACCCCATAACTGCCTCTTCAACCCCAAAAAACGCACAAAATCCGGGTGGTGCGGAGTGACGGATTCGAACCGCCGACCCACTCGGTGTAAACGAGTTAAAACTTAAATTCAAGTTGCTTATTATTAGCCTTTTATAGGTTTACAGTTCAAAAAATCCGTTGCGGTTGCCACAAAAGTTGCCAGAATTGCACCATGGGCCGCCCCAAGAAGAGCCAGAGGCTCAAGCTGAGAACATTCAAAAACCGGGGGGGAAGTTCCTCGTGGCAAGTCACCGGGACTTTGCCCGATGGAAGGCGGATTCGCAAAAACTTTAGCGCGAAGACAGAGGCTCTCATCACACTGAGCGATCTCGAGCTGGAAATCGAAGAGACTCCCGAGCCGCGCCGGGCGCTGAGAACTCTCCTCACCCCGGAAGAGCTGGCGGATGCGGAGTCCGCAAAGCAACAGATCGGAAGCGCAAAGACACTGTCGCAGGTCGTCGCCCACTATCAGAACCTCCAGAAGCAGGCCGGGGAGTTGCGCTGCAATCTGGACCAGGCGATGTCCTTCTTTCGCTCGCACTTCCGTGCGGAAACCGCGGAAATCACGGTGCTCAACGCAAAGGAGGAGTTCCTCCAGACCCGACAGGACATCGCCGACAAGACCCGCACCAACTACGAGTTCGGATTGAAATTGCTCATGGATCCGGACCCAAACAAGTTCGTCCATGCTTTCACCGTCTCTGACCTTGAGCACATCCTGAGCCGCTACAGGAAAGTCCATACGAGACGCTCCTTCCGCATCATCTTCACAGCATTCTTCAACTGGGCCGTCCGGCACCACTACTGCCTGGAGAACCCTTGCGAACGGCTCGAGAAGCTCCCGAAAGATATGAGCAAGATCGCAGTGCTTTCCTTGGATGAGTCCAAGCGTTTGCTGCATGCCGCAATGCTCTTCCAAGACGGTGCCGCCGCAGCCTCAGTGGCCATCGGACTATTCGCCGGGCTTCGGCCCAGTGAGATCCAAGACCTCAAACCAAGGAATATCAGAAACGAGAGGATCCGGGTGGAGGGCGGCAAGATGCGCCGCACCCTGAAGCGCTCAGTGCCAATACCACCGGTCTTGGCTAAGTGGCTGAAAGAATACCCGTTCGCCGGCCACCCGGAGGGCTGGGACTACAAGATGAAGGCACTGAAAATGGCGACCAAGGCGAAGAAGTGGGTGCAGGACATCATCCGTCACACCAGCATCACCTTTCAGACCGAGCGCGACCTGAATGAGAACATGACGGCGATGATGTGCGGAACATCAATCGGAATGATGAATCGGCACTACCGGGACGTGGTTGACGACGATGAAACCGTAGCGGAGTTCTGGAGTCTCACCCCGGCAAAGATCCGGAAGGAGAAACCCAAGGTTGAGGTGCCTTCCAGAAAACGAGTCGATTGGCCGTCCAAGGCCAAGCTCAGGAAGCTCGTCTGGCAGAAAGCTCTCATCCATGTCGCAGCCGATCTCGGGGTCTCCGACGTGGCGCTCAAGAAGCGCTGTGTGAAAACCGGTATTGAGCTGCCACCCCGGGGATTCTGGCTGCGGGATTAATAGGCCATCCGATCCGCAGCAAAGACCAGGGACCACAGCCGATGTAGATCACCCATTCGATAATCGCAGAATTACTTGCGTAGGGCAGCAAGAGCTCAAGCGGTTTTGGCCACTCCGGACTGGGTGATGAACCCGACATATCACTTCACCGATGCAGATCACCTACCAGGCCGAGCGCGACCGCAACGAGGGCATGACCGCTTTCAACAACGGAACCTCCAAGGAGATGATGGACCGGCACTACCCGGACAGTGTCGACGATCCTCGGGAGGTGGAGAAGTTCTGGGCCATCACGCCGAAGTCCCTGGCCAAGGCCAGAATCAAGGTCAAGCTGCCAGGTCCGACGGACAAGGACTGGCCACCAAAGGCCAAGCTCAAGAAGATGGTACGGGAGCGGCCGATGGTGCATGTCGCCCAGGACTTGGGAGTCACGGACGTGGCGCTCAAGAAACACTGCGTGAAGCTGGGATTGGAACTGCCGCCGCGAGGATACTGGTTGCGAGGTCGTTCTTGAGAGATGCGCGCCAATTGACCGCGAATCCCTGTGCTTGTCGGGCAAGTCGTGTGATACTCACTCCCGATGAGCTCTCCGTCATCGAAGCCCTCGCCCTCCGACTACCCGGAGTACGCGGTTCGGCGTGAAATAATCAGCCGCTATTTCGACCCGCCACTGGCCCGGAGCACCTTCCATGACCTCGTCAACAAGGGGAAGATTATCCCAATCAAGGGTCTCCGTGGATACTATCGGCTCAACGA
>JAYGGC010000010.1:0-16222 GCA_046581525.1 Roseibacillus sp.
AATCGAATCATGGGGCTGCAGCAGTTGTTGGAGAATCGGTTGCTGGGCGTGATGGCTTTCCCCAAAGATCCTCCCGCAGAAAACGGGTTCAACAATCGCGGGGATCACCTAAGTTTGACGCCAACGCTCATGGAGTCCTTCCTGGAGCTCAGCCGATCGGTTGTGAATGCGGAGAATTTCGATAAAAACTGTCAGATTTGGAATGATCTATTTCAAGATCCATCACAGAAGCCATCGACCACGGGATTTGGCTCCATAACGGCAGATAAATCTGTCGCGACGCGTAGCACGGGATTGACTCTTAGCGCCTGGATCCGCCCATCCAAAACGACCGAAAAGTGGCAGACCATTGTTCGCCGTGAGGATTCGTGGCGACGCCAGTTGTTGGCCATTGGCGGCACGGGTGAAACCTGGGGGATTTGGATGGGTGCGGGCATCGAAGGCCACTATGTGGAATTCGGCGCCCCGGTGAAACCAAATGCCCTTGGCGACGGCAAGTGGCATCACGTTGCCGGCACCTTCGACGGCAAGCAAATGAATCTCTACGTGGACGGAAAGCAGGTCGGTCGCAAGGCGATCGTGGGCAAGCTCTACACCCAGAGTACGGAGCCGATGAAGATCGGCTCGTTTGGGAACGAGCCTTTCTACGGAGATCTCAATGACGTTCGCTTGTTTCGATCTGGGTTGAGCAAGCTCCAGATTGAGGAAATTGCGGCTGGCAACCAAGGCGTCGCCAAAGAGGAGATGGTAGGTAGCTGGAAGCGGGATGATGATGTCAAAACGGAACTGAAGCAACCGATCGAAAGAATAGCGCATGAACGAATTCGGAAACTGCTTCTCAGAGCATTCAGATCTCCCGCTGACGCAAAAACCCTGAAGTTGTACACGGAGTATTTTGACAAGCAGTATAAGGAAAGCGGTGATTTCACCACGAGTATGAAGGATGTCGTGTCAGGGGCGTTGGCTTCTCCGCGATTTATTATGGTTTACAACGAGGCAAGTGGTGTCTCGTCGAATCATGCCTCATTTAATTTGGCGACGCGTTTGTCCTTTTTCCTGTGGAGCTCGATCCCTGATGACGAATTGTTGGCATTGGCAGGGGAAGGGAAGCTTCGGGACCCAGAGGTCCTGGAAGGGCAAGTCGATCGAATGCTCAACGATCGTCGCGTGAAAAACTTCTGCGACAGTTTTGCGCCTCAATGGCTAAAGATTAACAATTTGGTTTCCGCATCACCTGATTTTAAAACACATCGAGATTACTACTTCGGTGGCGACGACAAAATATCGTACAAGAGAGGGATGCATATGATGTTGGAACCGCTTCTGAATTTTGAAACGGTTTTCATTGAGAACAGGCCAATCCTGGAGTTGGTCGATTCCGACTTTACCTACCGCAGTCACTTGTTGGACGAATGGTATCAGGGAAGGGCCGCCACCTATGGCATCAACGTCAACCTCCGCGATATTGATTTCACTAGGACGCCCCTAAACGACAGAAGATTCGGCGGCGTGATCACAACAGGGGCCGTGATGGTGATGACATCGGGGCCGTTTCGATCATTGCCCATCACGCGAGGGGCTTGGGTCTCTTCGGTCATTTTCAATGATCCCCCCGAGCCTCCGCCTGACGATGTGCCCGACTTGAAGGCGGACGACATCACACTTCAAAAAGAAGGTCTGACCGTAAGGCAAAAGCTAAATCAGCACAGTGAAGACTCCCGATGCGCGGGCTGCCATCAAAAGATTGACCCCTTGGGGTTTGCTTTGGAGAATTTCGATTTGCTGGGGCGCTGGCGAGATAAGTATCGAACCGGCTTGAAGGTGGACGCCAGTGGTATATTGTTTGGTAAACATGAATTCAAAGACGTTGTCGGCTTTAAGGATGCCGTGCTCGCGGAAAAGGATCTGTTTGCCAAGGCCTTCATCAAGCATCTGCTTTCCTATGGCTTGGGGCGAGAGTTGACGTTGGCAGACCGAATTGCCGTGCATGAAATTGCGAAAGCGAGCGAGAAGGATAATTACAAAATGAGAGAGGTCATCAAGAATACGGTAATTCACCCAATATTTACACAAAAGAGAAAACGATGAAACATATCGACAGACGTAAGTTCTTGTTGGGTGCGGGGGGCAGCATAATGGCTCTTCCTTGGTTGGAGATGTATGCAGAGGAGGCAGCAACCAAGAAGTTAAAGGAGCCGTCCCTGCGGTTTGCGTCGTTTTATTCGCCGATGGGTTTTGTGAGGGATCATTTTTTCCCTGGGAAGGGCGACCAAGATTTTTTGGCGATGCCCACTTTGAGTCCGCTGAAGAACGTGGGCGGAAAAGTCACGCTGATCACGGGCTTGTCCCGGGTTAACGTGAGAGGGATCGATGTACACAATCAATGCAGTTCATGTTACCTGTCGTCGGCCGATCCTCATGGCGAGCTCAAATCGGCTTACCCGATGGACAGGACCTTGGACCATCTGATTGCAGATAAGGTAAGCGAGCGGACACCCATTCGATCCTTGGAGCTGAATTGCAATACGTTTAAAGATCTCAAAGAATCGATCTATTTGGACAACATCTCCTGGTACGGGCCGGAGCATGTAGCGACGTCGCTGAAAGACCCGCGGCAGGTCTATCAGCGTCTGTTTAAGACGGGGAAATCGAACAAGGATATTACGGACTTGATTTTGAAGGATGCTGCCAATTTTGAAAAGAATCTGAGTCGTCATGACAAAGACAAGCTGGATGAGTACTTCACTTCCGTGAGGGAAATCGAAAAACAGATTGAGAAGCTAAGCAGCTACTACGCCACGCATGAGAGGGCGGATATGAATGAACCTGAGGAAACGCCCATGACGCGTGGAGAGTACATACGGATGATGGGTAAATTGCTTGTGCTGGCATTTCAAGGAGACCTCACACATGTTGCCACATTCATGCTCGCACCTGAAAGGTGGGGAACGCCGCAGCGATTCCATGAATTGAATTTCACGAAATCACATCATGGACTCACCCATTCGCAAGGCAGAGAAGACATCAAGAAGATTCTTGCGAAAGTGGACCGGTTTTATGTGGAGCTGTTTGCCGAAGTGTTGGAACAGTTGGATGCGATCAAGGAGGGCGAGGGCACCCTTTTAGATCACTCCATGATTACTTTGGGTTCAGGATTGGGAGATGGAAAAGACCACACCATGGATGAGCTTCCCATTATTGTGGCAGGTTCCGCCAATGGCAGAATCAAGACAGGCCGCATCCTTAATTGCCCTGAAAAAACGCCGCTGGCCAATTTGTGGCTCTCGCAAGCTCAGTTAATGGGTACAGGTATGGAACAATTTGCTGATAGTACTGGGCCTTTGAAAGGCTTGCTCGCCTAAGCGATAGGAGTTTCCTTTTTCAGGCCGGGTTTCCTGGAGGTTGAGGGACCGGGGGAGGCGGGGGTGCAACGCGAGACCGGGAGTGCAACGCGAGACCGGGGGTGCAGCGCGAGACATTTGGGGTCAAGGACAGGCAACCTGTTGGAATTAGACACCTCCGGCCCGCTGGCTGAGATCATGGCATGAGCATGTCTTCGAACTCGGGTCCATCGCTCCACTCACGGCGCGGTCGCGGCGTCTCCATCCGAATAGCTCCAGGAGATGTCGTCTCTGTCCTCCGCGTCGCCCCCGTCGCGCGAATCGTCTATTCTAGCCCCGGTTCCTTCCCCCGCATCGCAACACGAGAAATACGCACCAGCACCTTCTTTCCCACCGGCCCGCTGACCGCCACGCCCAACGAACGACTTGGGTCCGCATTCTCGTTGTCTGCCTGGGCATGACGAGATCTGGCGGATGTTACCAGGATGTCTCCGGGCTTCACTTCTCCGGCGACATTGACCCAGGCCAGTCCGCGAACCATGACAAAGGTTCTTTCCTCCTCATCGACCTTCACTACGACGAAGGGCACCTTCGCCCGTTCGCTCTCCACTGCCTTGACACTCAACCGGCCGCTCGAGTCGAGGGCAACCACGTCGCCCTTGGTCAGGCCCTTCGGGGCATTCATGAAGATGGCCACCCCCGACGCGTCGTCCTCCTTGGGAACGGGCAGCCTCAGATCGAAGGTCGCGATGTGGGCATCCCCCAGCCAGAGCCCCCCGCCGGAGATGTAAAATCCAGGGATCGTGAAGATGCCGTCATCGGCGTCGTTGGCGCCCCAGGTCATGACGGGCTCATGATCCGAGTCGATTCTGGCCAGGTCTCTGGCATCCGGCAGCCCCCCTCTTCTTCTGAAGTTGTAGAACATGGCCCACCCTACTTCCGTGTTGTGCGTTTCGAGCCTCCACCGCGCTCCTAGCAACCTCTCGTTCTCGTCCAGCTTCTGAACCATCAGCGGCAGGTTCAGCTCTCCGGAAGTCGGCGGAGTATTGAGGGACAATGCGGGTTGTCGTTCGTTGGCTTTGATCGTCCGCGGATGCCGCGGGTCCGCAATCATGACGTCGTCATGATCATACAGCAGCTCGTCTTGGGGAGAACGGATCAGCAACCGGTATCTTCCGTCCGCAAGATAGAACCCGTAACGTCCTCCTGCGTCGGCGAGGACTGGATTTGAAAGGGGCTTCTTGCCCTCCCCGTCGGCGAACACGGCCATCCGCCTCCCTGTGCCCGCAAGAAGAACATGAACTTGCGCTCCGTTCACCGCTGCTCCAGTCACCGGGTTCGCCACTCGCCCGAAGTACTTCGCCATTGCGCTCCCATCCGCGGGCACAACGAGAGGTGAATCCTCTAGCTCCGGGGATTCCGCGATCCCGTCCGAATCGGCTCGAGGCTCGTCAATCTCCTCCACCGTCTCGGTGGGAGCGGGAGTTTGCCGGTTCAACACGAAATACACGGCTGCACCAAGAAGCAAGACGAGTGCCACCGCCCACGCTGCCTTCGATCCGCCACCTTTCTTTTGCCTCGAGAGCGTTGGGCGACGAAGCATCGCGACGCCCGCGACATCTTCGGAAGCCAGCGAAATACGAAAGGTGATTCGCCCCACCGAAATCTCGGCTCCGTCAGGGAGCAAGATTTCGGAGACGCGGACCCCGTTGTACCAGGTTCCATTGCTGCTCCCGCAATCAGTGAGGACGACTCCGTCGCTGGTCGGTCGCAAGACGGCGTGATGCTGAGACACACTGGGATCGTCGATGACGATCGCGTTGTTCTCGCCCCTGCCAAGGGTTGCCCCGCCGGAAAACTCTATGGTCTTCCCGGTGCTCGGACCCTTGATGACGATCAGTTGCGGCATGGCGCTTTCTCCTACTTGAGCACGACGAAGACGTAGCCCTTCGTGGTCTGGCCGGACTTCTCGAGGGCCCAGCCGATAATCCTGTCTAAATCCATCTGAGCGTTATCCACCTCGGCGCATCCTCCATGGGCGGACGCGACCAGCGTGTTGCCGGGCTTCACGGTTACACCGGGGGCAAGTTTCACAAAGGCCTCACCCGCCGCCGCGTAGGAGAGGAACCCGCTCGCGATCACCTGGGGATGAAGCGCTCCCTTCTCCGGTGCATGACTAAACTGCCCGGCGCGGTCGATCACGCGCACCTCGCCGTAACGCTGCGGTTCGGGAACGGCGGGCGAGCCGTAGGTCGTGCTGAAGGCGAAAGGCACCCAATTGCCATAACGGTTTCGAAAGTAGCGGGTGTTCTTGTCTATTCCCGCTCCCACCTTCAATAGCGATCCGGCCGTATTCACGGGGCTTCCTGTGACGTTGACGGCGTCACGAAAGACGGGATGGCTACCGGCGGGACCGGATTCTGCAACTGCATACCTGAAATACCCGCCCCAACCCCAGCCGCCTGTGCCGTTTGCCGCGGACGTTTTGAAAAGGATGCAGACGTCCTCAACATCGCGCGGTGCCCAGGACTCGCGTCCCTCGGCATCCTTCCGGAGGTCGGTGTTGTAGAGAAGCAAGAAGCTGCGCGGCGGGCTCGGCTCCTTGCCACTACCGACGTATTTCATGCGCCAGGGGCCCTTCTTCGGAATCTCCGGTCCATCCTCCCGGCGCATCACGATGGAGGTGTCGGTCGTCTCCTCGTTCTCGGCCTTGTCCTCCTTGGGAGCGGCATGCGTCAAGGTCAGGGCGACCTGGGATGAGCTGGCCGTCAGGGTCTGGGGCTCCTCCGGGTCGAAGATGTGCACCTCGGGGTTAATGATATTGTAACCGGACCCAGCCTTCTCGGCGATCGCATAGCGGCCATTGTCTGCATAGAACCAGTACATGCCGTCCTTGCCGGTGGTGACGGGATTCTCGTGCTCCGTCCTCCCCTCGGAATCGCCATAGAGGATTGCCAGCAAGCTCCCCTTGAAGACGTAGAGCTCCGCTTCCGATCGGGGCGGTCCGCTCTCACTGAAGAGCTGGCCGAAGTGTTTTGCTTTGCCGGATGAACTCCCGGCAGCCAGGAGCAGAACCAGAGTGCCGAAGCTTATCCTTTTAAACCAATGGTGTTCCAACATGGACATCCCTCCTGCTAACGAATGATGGTAAGGAGCGTCTTGTCGCTCACGGTGCCCAGGACCGCACGAGGGTCGATCGCCTTGCTGCCAACAACCGCGCGCACCGAACCGGCACCCTCGGTGACAAGGAGATCACCCGGCCTGGCCGCGGAGCCCATATGCGGAGTCATTCGGCCGGCGATCAGGATGAATATCCGGTCGCCATCCACCTTGTAGATCACGGCCGGATTGAGATCGGCACGCCTGCGCGGCAGAATTACCGCGAAGGGGGAGGAAGGGTCCAAGACAACCACGTTTCCGACCTGGAGCTTTCGTCCGGTCTTGTTCCGCACTTCCATCGCCAGTCCGTGGTACCCCCCGTAGGCCTTGGTCCAGATCTCTCCGTCCGCGGATATCCGGAACAGGGTCTCCATGACGGGTGGGTTATGATCGGTAAAGGAATCGTTTCCGTACTCGAGCGAATGATCCTCGCCGTTGATGCGGAAGACGAACGACTGGTTGCGAATTCTCCGCGGCATCCACGCGCCGGCCTTCTCATCCCAATCCGCGTTCAGGGTCAGCGCCCAGGCCTGCTTGCCCTTGTTTACGAACATGCGGTACGGGGTCGGGGGATTGTTGGCGTCCGTGGACCCCGGACGGCCAAGCGACAATGCGTTGTTCCCTCCACTGGTCTTTTCCCCGCCCTGAACGAGGGTAAGGGGAATCTCTCCTGAAGACGCCCGGATCGCATGCGGGCGATGGGGATTGACCAGGGCGACATCGGTCAGCGAGTACATGTGCGCGTCGTTTGCTCCGGAGACGTGAAGATCGTAGTCTCCGTTCTGAACATAGAAACTGACTCGGCCCTCCTGGTCAGTGGTGATGGGATTGGGCTGTTCGACGAAGTTGTCCGTGTCCGTTGTATAGAGCACGCTCCGCATGGGCGGGCCGTTCTCTTGCCGTTCGGTTTCAACGGCGATCTCCCAGATCGAGACGTTCCCATAGCCGGGATCGGAGGTCCTCGTCGTATCGATTAGGAGGTAGCGGCCGATGGGGTTGGTGACCTCGACCGAAGCCTGGCCACTCCGATTGTCCGGAATCACGGCGCTGCCGTTCACGAAGTCCCATTTGTCACGGACACCGGGCAGTTTCCGGTTTGGGCTCGTTACGCCATTCGGCAGGTTCTGCGCACTCGCGATGATTTTCCAGTTCTCTACCCCACCGCCAGCCCGGCCGTTCGGGCCCAGGTTCAAGGCCGTGCCCTCCTTCTCCGTGAGCAACCGGACCGTGTAGTCCACCGAAGCGGAATCCTGGAAGTCAACCCAAACGGAGCGCAGTCGAACGTCTGCTCCGCAGTCGACCCAGATCCATTCGTTCTTCCTGGTAGGTCGCGCAACGGGAGGCAAGCCCGCTACTGAAGACCACCGGCTGGCCTTGTTCCCGTCAAACGCCAAGTGACCTCGCAAGTTCCATCCCGTCGACGATGCGTCCTTTGCGGCCGAGGTCAGGTCGAGCAAGAAGGCGGACTTCGTTGTGCCCGCACTTTCGCCCCGGGATACCTTTGCTTTGACATCGGTTCCTGCGCTACAGACAAGCACTTTGGCGCCCGGCACAGGCTTGCCGTCAGCCGACCGCACAGTGTCCGAGTAGTGTGCATGGGGCGGGACCGCTGCCGCATTGGCCGCCAGGCTCGCCAACACACCGAATACCAGCAGCTTCGTTCTTGCCATGATGCCATCCCCATCCGCCTCTTTGGGAGTCACGATGTTAGAAGTTCTAGGACCTGGACATCGCCTTGGCAAACCATTGCCTATTGTAAGATGTAGAGCACCTTCTGGCCCTTCGCTGCGCTCTGGCGCAGGATCTCGATCTCGGTGCGTTTGAGCGTGCCCCTGTCGTGAGCTTTCTTCTTGGTGGCGATGGAAAACAAGGCCAGATGGCTCAGGTGTTGGTTGCGCAGGTTCAGGGCGTAGAGATGGTCGACGGCCTGCTTAGCCTACAGCCCTCGCTCTGCGCTCGGCGTCCACCTTCTGGGCCACGGCTGCTTTCTGGGCCACCGCGGCCCTCGCGGCTGAAATCGCATCCAATGGCCTCCTGGTTCGAATCCTTCGGGTTCGGATCCGCGATGAGGCAGGTCGGTCGTAAGTCGTCCCGTTCTCATCGTCCTCAGTTTTGCTCCTGACGCTTGCTCAAGCTCTGGAGTGCTTCTCGAAGATCGACTCCGCTCGGATGCTGGAAGACGCGCAAGTCGAACTCCGGCGCTACCGCAAGAAGGTGGTCGAAGATATCGGCCTGGATCCCCTCGTAGGCGGCCCAGTTCTTATTTGTACTGAAGCAGTATAGTTCGATCGGCAGACCTTCTCCAGTGGGAGCAAGTTGCCGCACCAGGAGGGTCATCTCCTGGCTAATATCAGGATGATTCCGCAAGTAAGCCTCGATGTAGGCGCGAAAAGAACCCACGTTCGTCAGCCTTCGACCGTTCACCCGATTCGGATCGTCTATCACGCCGTGTTCTTCGTTCCAGGCATCCACCTCGGCTTCTTTTTTCCGGATGTGAGCTCCGATGTGTTCGATCTCGCCGAAGCGCTTCAGCATCGCCTCGTCGCAGAGTCGGATGGAACTGACGTCCACCAAGAGGCTGCGCTTAATACGCCGTCCCCCGCTCTCGCTCATCCCGCGCCAGTTCTTGAACGGCTCGGTGATGAGGGCATAGGTCGGAATGGTCGTGATGGTTTTGTCCCAGTTGCGGACCATCACGGTGGTGAGGCCGATCTGTTCAACGTCACCGTCGGCGTTATGGCTCGGCATCTCGAGCCAGTCACCGGGAGACAGCATGCGGTTCGAAGCGAGCTGAATGCCGGCCACGAAGCCCAGCACCACGTCCTTGAAGACAAGCATCAGCACCGAGGCAAAGACTCCGAGACCGCCGAGAAGCACCACAGGCGATTGTCCGGTGAGGAGCACAATCGCCATGAGGACCGCGACCAGGGCGGCGAGCAGCTTCGCCACCTGAACGAACGTGTTGATCTGGAACTTCCGCGAAAGATCGGTCCGGCGGTAAATGGCGCGGCCCGCGTTGAGGAGGGAATCAAGAACAAAGTAGCCAGCCACGACCATGTAGATTCGCGATCCCACCACCAGGATCTTTTCCAGGACCGGGGCCTCCGCGAATAACCCCGGTGCCATGGCTTGAATCATCAAAGCCGGCACAAAGTGGCTCGCCCAGCGAAAGACCCCGTGGCCGAAGAGGTCTTCGTCCCAGGAAAACGGCGTGCGATGGACGAGCGCCTTCATCCAGCGCAACAGCAGCGGCCGCGCCACCACGTAGAGCAACCACGCCAGCACGACGAGACCTAGCAGCAACAGGAGTAGCGCGAGTGGGGTCACGAGCCCGTCCGCAAGCCAAGGTTGGGCGTCCAACCATTGCGTCAGTCGGTTGGCGAGGGTGTAAGCACCTCCGTGGAGTTCCGCCGCCCCGTTTTCGAGCGGCACTGTAGCGCCCGCATCGTTCCCAGTCCTTGCATCCGCCATCACCAATGAATCCCAGCTTTTCAAACCCGCAACCTCGCGTCAATTCCCGACGCCGAAATACCGGGCCAAGGGGCACTGGCCGAAACGCATCGAATCCGAGGTATCTGCTTAGCCTGCAGCCCTCGCTCTGCGCTCGGCTTCCACCTTCTTGGCCACGGCCGCTTTGGCTGCCTCGATCGCATCGATCGCGTCCTGGATCAACTGGGCCTCGTTCTCAGGTGCCGGGGTCCAGATTTTGGAAACAATTGGTTCCATTTTCACATGGATCGTACCGGCCACGATCAGCCTGTTTGCGGTTCACCCAGCCGGCCAATCACCAGAAAATGCGGTCAGAGGCGACTCTCCAACCAACTGGAAATCAGCGAATTCTGCTGTGATCCTATTTCCGGACACTACGGGAGCGCCCGGATCGCGGCGTGGAGTAGAGAAATGACCTTGCCCCGGCCCCCGCTTCGGGCGAAATGACTGGATGCGGAAGCGGATGCATGGTGGCGAATCCAATCATCGAAAGGGAAGGATAATTGAATTATTAATGATGGGTAACATTGTTGCCCTCATTGGTGCGGGGATCGCTTTCGCGTGTTTCGAATTGAGACCAGTGCAAATCTTCGAGCATCCGTTTCTGGCGGCGGATGGGACCAGTCCAGAAGAGTCCACCGGGATCCCGGGGACACGCGATGACAAGGAATTCGACAGAATTGTAGTTGGCTTGAATCTTGAGGACGACAAGCGTTTTGTGTTCCACCCAAAGACAGGTGGAACATCAATCGGATTCAAGGTTTCGCGACCAGACAAACGGAAGTCTGGACTGTTTCTTCCGGAGAACTCAGCGACCCATCTAGAAGGCGAAGTGGTATCCTACAGATTGTCTCGCTTCCTCGGAGTGAGCGAAATCTACAACCCTGTTAGTTACTATACCCTGGGTCCGAATGGCATCCGGCGCTTTTCGGAGATGCTTCGTTCCAATGAGAGAAACTCCAGTCGCAGGAAGAATACGAAGAGCATCAAGAATAAGATAGGGGCCTCTCCGCAGGAGTTGCTGGGTGTATTCAAGTTCCGCCATAAGCGCGAATCACAACCCGTCGATGCCCTCGCGAGGAACGGCCTGAACACGCGTCACTCCTTTGTCGCGTTCCTCCATGGCGACGGTCCGATGCCCGCAGAACGGATGAGGACCTTCAAGGGGGTCATCCCGGACAAGTCCGAGTACCCGAGTCCCTTCGAGAAAGAACGGATCTTGGCAGCTCAGTTTTCGACCATTCTTGTGCTCGATGCTCTCTGTGGGCAATGGGACCGCTTTAGCGGGGGAAATATCGAAGTCTATGCCCATAAAGATGGACGCCTTCAATTCATCGCCCGTGATAACGGTGGGGCAAACTTGAATTGGGGTTCTGCCGGGAGGAACTGGTATCGCAAGTACCTGCGCTGGGTCACTCGTTTCGATCCGAATCTCATTGCAGAGTTGAGACTCCTTCACGATTTCCTCAGTGGATCCAGGACGGAGTACAAAGGATATCTTTCCAAATCGGAACTGGAGGAGGACATGGGGTTCATCTCATCACGAAGCTTCAAGGAGTTTCAGTGGCGGCTCACTGACTTTCTCGAAAGGAATCTTCCCGCCTGTGAAAAGAAGTATGGCAGGAGATGCTACTTCAAGATGCCTTCTGATGAAAGTCAGGGGAGGGAAGCGCGAACGGAGACGCCCGTGAGTTCAGTGGCCCATCTGGAATGAGAACCGGGGGCCACTCCGTATGCTGTGGCAGATTCGGGGTGGGATGATGGAAGATCGCGGTGAGCAGGACCTGCCTGGCCGGCGCTACAGAAAGTCCCGGATGGAATGGATCTTGAGGCGGGAGGTGCGGGGGTCGTGGTAGAAGAAGATAAGGCCGCGGGCATTGTCTCGCAGCGGCCAGTTGGAGGAGAAGAAGGACTTCCAAGCCTTCTCCTTGCGGTAGAAGAAGGTGGCGTGGCAGAGGTTTTTTCCCTGGTCGGCCACCGGCCTGATGATGGTGTGCCTGCCCGGCTTGAGGGTGAACTTCTGAGCGCCGACCTCGCCGGCGATGTCGATCCTGGTGGCGTTGAGGAACAGGAACTTCCTGCTCCCAAATTGAGTGGTGCGGTTGTCGAAGGGGATGATCCTGAATCCATCGGCGTCGGTGGCTCCCTTGCGAACCAGGAGGAGGAGTTGCTTGGAGGAACTGAGGGCTTTCGCCTTTCCATAGACGTTGAACTTCGGCTTCCCCTCCTTGTCCTCGCCGCTCTTGCCGACCGCCCAGATGGCGAGGCGCTTGACTTGGTAGGGTGCGGACAGTTCGTTGGACGGGATTTCGATTTTGAGGATCTTGCCCTCCCCGACCAGCAACTCGACCGACTGGGGATCGGCGATGCGCGGAAAGGAAACGAAGCGGAGGGTGACGCTTTCGCTCTGGGCATGGCAGGGATGCGCGGCGGTCGCGGCCGCACAGGCGAGGATGAGGATGCTCGGGAAAATACGGAAATGCATGGTCGGATGGTCCGGGGGGGGGTGGACGGCGGCGGATGATCAGATCTCCTGCTTGCTGAGGAAGCGGAAGCGCACGATTCGCAGCTTGCGGCCGAAGTTCTTGTTGGTCCCGGAATTGAGATCGGCCTGCTTGAGGTGAGCGTCGTCCTCACCGGCATCGAGGTAATCGGGGACGCGTTGGACGACGGCTTCGCACCACGCGCGGGCTTCCACGTTGCCGTTGGCATCGAGGGCGTCGCCGTAGGTCCGGATCACGAAGGTGTCGCCCCGGGGGGTGAGTTGGGCGGCGAAGTTGCGCAGGAGATCGGCCTGGTCGACGTAGGCGGCACTGCCATAGGCGACGGGGCCTTCGAGTGCCTCCTGGAACTTCGGATTCATCTTGCTGAGTTCGTCGGGAGTGAACCGGCGGGCGGCGGCGCGGAATCCATCGTTGATCGAGACACTGTCGTCATCGAGGGCGGCTTGCAGGGCCCCCTTGACGGCGAGTTGCCTGTTGCTGGAATCGAGACGCCGGTTGACGAACTCGGAGAGCGAGAGGAAGGGGCCGCGCAGCTTGACCTGCTCGACAATCGCGATGGCGAGTTCCTCGATTTCGTCGTCGGTGAGGTCGCGCCAATTGGTCCACTGGTCCGGGTCGGCAGGGTCCCTCTCGCTGCCTTGGCGAGGTGCGCCGTTGGGCAGGGAGAACGATGAGACGGGCGTGCCGGAGGCTTCTTCCTCGTCAAGTTTGAGACCCGCCCTCATGGAGCCGCTCTTGTCGAGGTAGGCGATGTTTTTGCCCTTCAGGCTGGAGAGAAACACTTTCCAGGCTTCCGCCGAGGTGGAGTTGATGTTGAAGGGGCCCTCGACCAGGAGGTAGGAGGAGATGAGGTCAGCGAGTCCCCCGGTAGGACGGTGGGCGTCTCGGAACATCTTGGAGAGCTGGTTCTCATCGAGATCCTGCAGGTAGGGAACGATGCGGCGGTTGGGCAGGTCCTCACCTTCAAAGAAGAAGCGCTTGGCCACTTGTTCGGCGTTGCTGCGGCGCGGGTCTTCGAAGATCTCGGTGATGCTCGGGGAAATTGAGGAGAAGAAGTAGTCGTCCCAGAGTGCCTTGTTGGCGAGGTAGGAATGGTCAGCCAGGGTGACGGTCCGGTCCCTGATGTCTTCGCTGAACTCACGCATCCAATCGGTGGAGGCCTCATCGGGCTTGATGTAAGGGTGGGCGTATGAATTGCCGATGGCCTGCAGGGTGTGGGGGAAGAGTCCGCCCTGTCCGCTGGCGGTGGTGCGCTGGAAGGCCTCGATGGTGTTGCTGGCGCGGGGGCCGAGGGGTTCATTGGCGAGGCTGAAACCGCCTAGGTGGGCATGACTCAGTGAGGCAATCGAGATCGGCGGCACGACCGGAATCTCCTGCTGGACGACGTTGGTGGTTCCCATCTCGGTGGTGTAGCCGCCGCCATAGAATCCTTGATTTCTCCGGTTGACTGCCACATTGGCTTCGAACACGGAATTGATGTCCTCGACCCACCAGTTCCATCCGTGGTGGTAAAAGGAATCGTCATCGGAGCGGTCGATGAAGGCGGTTCCAGTGATGGGTGTGGAGTGCAGGAAGGGGCGGCTGGGGAAGTGACGTCCGGCATAGGCGCCGGCGTTCGACGATTCGTGGGTTTCACACCCTGCCACGAGATTGACCAGCAGGAATGGCTCGAAGTCGGCTGCGATGATGGAGGAGCCGGAGCGGGGCGGGAAGTTGATCTTGGGTGCCTCGTTGGGAAAGGACTTGCGCATGAGTTCGGCGTTGAATTGCTTGGTCTTGACCACGCCGTTCACGCGCGAGCCCATGCGGCTGCAGAGCTGGTATTGGCGGTTCATCCAGAGCGTCCGATCGTGCCTTCCGGCTGCCTGCGACACGCTCGACTGGCGCATGAAGAACTGGAGGGCGCTGCCGTTGGCCAGTTCGGTGTCCTCGGTTGCTTCGATCGAGAACGAGATGCGGTCCCCGGCGCTGAAGGTGAGGGCGCCGTTTCCGCGGCTGGCTTCGGGGGGCTCGATGTGCCGGCTGTTGGTGCTCTGGTCGGAGCGTGGCATTTTCAGGAACACATTTGGATCCCAGCCCGGAACGACTTCCCGGTTGGCTCTGAAGACGTTGGCGTTGACCAAGCGGTTGAGGCCGGAATTCCCCAGGGAAAAGACGCGGACCTCGCCGGGCTCGAAGACGATGGGGCGGATGCCGGAGAAGAAGAGGGTGAATCCCGTGTCGCGGTCGCCACCCGAACTGAGGCCGTTCGTGATCCAGGCGAGGGAAGTGTCCTTCGGGGAAATATACTGGCCGCCGTTTTTGTTCCAGCGGATCGCGATGGGCAGGTTGAAGAAGCGCATCTGGGTGGCGTAGCGCACGGGATCGCCGTGGTTCATGATGAGCGGAACGTTGTAGGGGTTCCAGAGGGTCATGGACGGGGTGATGGCGAGATGAAGTTTGTGGGTATCCGTGTTCCTGGGATTGGCGCGTTTCTCCGCATCAGTTCGGGGCTCGGCGGTGGTGCTCAGCAGGAACTGCAGTTTGATGGGCACGGGGAGGCGGTAGAGGTTGGTGTACTCGCGTTTGAAGGCCGGGCCACCGCTGGCAAAGTCGGGGTTGCTGATCTGAATGCCGCGGCGCAGAAGCCGCGACGAGTATTTTACTCCCTTGTTGCGGTAGAGTTGGTAGTAAGCCGCGAGGTCCTGGATGGGTACGCGCTCCTGTCCAGCGGTATCGAAGCGATAGAGCATGAACTGGTCGCTTGATTCGCGTTCGACGATGGGCCGCTCAAGCAGGGTGCTCAGGTCGCGCTTGAGGCCACCTTCCCGGACGTCGGCCAGGACTTGGTAGGAGTAGGGCGTGGTGTGATGGAAGTTGTCCGGGGCGTCGTCGGTGGCCCCCTCCACGAGGCTGAGGGTCTGCAGGGACAGGACGGCCTTCAGTTGTTCTTCGCCATCCAGCTTTTCGAGGCCCCGGATGGTGGTGGTGCCGGTCGAGCCGGGAGCCTGGTGCCGGAAGATTTTCTCCGCGAGGGTCTGCCGGTCGTCGAACTCATAGGTATCGTCCATGATGCGGGCCTTCTGGCTTTCATCACCGATCCACCACCCGTAGCGACCGGTAGGAGTGGTGCCGGTCGGCTTGGAGCGTAGCGAAATGAGACGCGCATCGACGAAGTCCTCTGGCGCACTGTTCGGCCCAAGAGATCCTCTTTCAACGAGGCGGACCGCTTTGGCATCCTTACCCGGTGCGACCGCGCCCTCAATGGAGAGGCTGAGGGCGGTTGCGATCTCCCCGCTCTCATCTGGTTCGAGGGAGACGAGCCATGAGCGGAAGTGGTCGCTGCGGTTCTTCGTGTAGGTTGGATGAAGACCGGAGTTGGAGGCGCCCTTGATGGTGCGGTGCTCGCTCGGATCGTCGGGGCTATCCTCGTCGCGATCGACCGCGCCGGCCCGCCATGAATCCCACACTCCGGTCCAGTGCGGATGGTTGACGGTGTCGGCAAGGATGCTCCCTTCCGCGGAAACCCGCTGGTCCGGACCGAGTTGCTTCTGCAATTCACCGATCGCCAACATCAGCGCGAGGCGGGCATTGGCGCGGGCCTCCAGGAGGGCGGCATCGCGTGACGTGGTACGGATCGTGATGGTGCTGACGCTGAGCAACCCAATCGCGACCATGCTGAGAAGGACCAGCATGCTGATGGTAACAATGAGCGCAAAACCGCGGCGGCCGGACGGGTGGGATGATTGG